>JBBRWA010000202.1:0-11348 GCA_038246345.1 Chitinophagales bacterium | reverse complement strand
TCCGCACTCCGCACTCCGCACTCCGCACTCCGCACTCCGCACTCCGCATTCCGCACTCCGCATTCCGCATTCCGCATTCCGCACTCCAAAATCCGCATTCCAAAATCCGCATTCGATCACTCCGATGCTCTTCCCGACCGCACAAAATTCACCAGCGACTCTGCGCTCGAACCATTCACCAGCGCCACTTCCACCGTCCTGCCGTCGGGCATTTTGATCTTCGTGTCTTTGGCCTTCAGGCTCAGTGCCAAGTCGTTGAATTTGGTGCTGCTCGATACCAGGTTGAGGTCGGCGCCACCATCCGGGTTGGGTTGGTAACTGAAGAAATACCAGAGATCCGGTGCCGCTTTCAGGTAAATGGAAAACTTGTCGTCGCCGCTGCCGGGCATTTTGTACGAAATGTACATCGTGAGCATTTTGTTGATGGGGTAGCCGGCAATGCTGATGAGCGGGAACTTGTCTTCCATCGTAATAAAAGCAGAGTATTCGTTGTTCCAGCGTACCGCATGGCGGCCCAAGACGAAGGAATAGTTATCGTCTTTTTTGGGCAACAATATGGCGTTGATGCGCATGTTGGCCACCATCTCTTCCCAATCCTTTTCATCAGTGATAAATTGGTGCAGCGTGGGCTGGTAGTATGCAGCGTTGGTATTGTAGATCGCACCGGGCGCGTCAAAGCTGGCGGCCTTTATGTCGTTGAGCATCAAGTCCATCAACACCTTGGGAATTGGCAGCTCTACTGCCGTCATCAATTCACCCGTCACTTCAAATGCCGTGCTGTCGGTGGCAGTATTGTAGTCCGACTTGAGGCGGCCTGCCGCTTTGATTTTCATGTACTTCAGGTCCGAACCTATGTTGATCGGCCCATCGGCGGTGGCAATACCCACCCGGTTGTCGAACACCATTTTTGATCCGCGCTCGATATTGCCGACAACCCGGCTGGAGTCGCCGAAAATAAAGCGGTCATTTTTGGGTTCAAATTTGATCACATCTTTGCAGTCCATCAGCACCCTATCGACACGGGAATAGGCTGGCAGCATAACCCGTGGATATGCCTCGCCCATTTCGCGGGAGATAAAAAAGCCGGTTACCATAGGGTTGTCATCAGGGTCTTTGGCGAGCTTGATTCGCAGCAATGGATCATTTTTGTCTACCTCAGAATAGAGCGTAAACCATTGCTTGACGGGCAGTTTATCGGCATCCAATTTGGCATAGCCTTCAAAACGCATGTTCTTTTTGCTGGCTTCCAGGATCATTTTTCCTTTAAAAAATGTCTTCGCGTCTACGCGGAAGGAATCCTTTTCCGGTATATCGCCGGCTGCTGTGGTGATCACGCTGCGCTTGTAGCTTTTGTCGGTTTGGTTGTCCCCCTTGATGTTGTTGAAAAATATTTCCTGGTTGTAGCCGGGGATATTGTACTGATAATACCCGGTGGCTTTGTAGACATTTTTGCCCAGAATGTCCACGGTTGCACGGGTAATCGTATGGTATTTACTGAGGGTATCCGCTTCAATACGGGCATTCAGAATTTGCCGCATTTTTCCACCGGGTTGTATGTAGACATCCGCGGTATCGGGCGGGTACACGTAAGCATCGGCTGTATTGATGATTTTCACGCCACCAATTCGAAGCAGGTTGGTTTTGAGGTCATACAATGCTGTTTTACCTTCAAATGACAGCGAATCCTGGCCTTTGTCGATAGAAACAAACTTACCAGGTTTTTTGGGGTCAGCTTTAAACGTGATGGTTTGCCCCTTCATGTCCCAGGTAAATTCATTCATAGAAGTGCGGTATTGGTCGAGCGGCAGGGTTGTGGTAGCATCGGCTGAATTGGCTTTGAATTGGCCTGTTTTGGCATCAAAATCCAGTTTTCCGCCCACATTCCTGGAGTCGAAAGCGATACCCTTGCCATCCAGCGATTTGATTTCAAGGTTGCCCGTATCTACGCTGGCCTGAAACGGGCCGTAGGAAATAATCTTGGAGGTCAGCTTGCCTTCCGCCCACTCGAACTCACCACGGCCTTTCAAGCCTGATGGCGTCAGCACCAACACGCCTTTGTGCGTATAACCGGCTTCTTTAAACAAATCAAAAGCCTTTTCTTTGCTCTGAATGTACATCGAGTCCTTAAAGGGCAACCAGTTTACCGATACATTTTGACCACTTGCCTGTGGCACCTTTACAGCGCTGGCGCGGTCTTCGGTCATAAAGAATTTTTTTGCCGTACCCGTAGTTTGTTTGGGCCTGAATATTAAGTCTTCAGAGTCTATGTCGGCAGTGAGGTATTCAAGCTTGCCTTTACCAAGCAAGCCTTTATTGCTGAGGTCCAGTTCACCCGTGTACAGTCCCTTTTTGGTGTACGTTGGGTACCCGGCGGCCGGCGTGCGGTGAATAAAACCAAAGGATTTATCGTGGTCTCGCACGACAATGGTTTCTTTAAAAGAAGGGAAAATGGTCGCCGGAAAAAGCTCGCCTTTGAATTTCAATTGGTCTTTGGTGTAGGTATCCAGACCATTAAAAGCAAAGGGATCGAGTCGAAAAAAAAACGAGTCGCGGGTATAAGCGCCTGCCTGTATGTCGCGGCGGTCGTAGAATACAAAAGAGAATTTTTTGGATTGAAGTGATGGGAAAATGGCCATTTCCTCTTTACCGGATTTGTTGTTGGGCGCATCCACCAGCAGGGCGCCGCTGACGTGCTCAATATTGGAGTTCATAGCATTGGCGATGGGCTGGTTGTATTTGTCCTTCTCACCCGTTGGGATGTAAAAATCGAGGTGCTGCACAGAATCGAACTCCACTTGAAACTTTTCATAATTGAAGTTCATATTGTGGCCCTGGAACAAGGCGAGACCAGCATAAAGTCTGCCGCCAAAGCGCATGTCGCGGTTTTTCAGCAGGGTAAGCTCATTCTCTTCAGGTATCAGCGCCACCCTTTGGCGCTTGCTGAGGTCTAGTTTTTTCACCTCGTAAATTTCTGTCTCCTTGGTTTTCAGGTCAAGTTTGGCGTTTGCCTTGTCGCTGTCCGATATGATGTTGATGGCATCAAAGTCGCGTTTGCCCTGACTAGCCAGTGCGTAGTGGATCAGCTTGTCGCGCAGTTCTATTTCATGCCGGTCAAAGTAATAGTTGATAAAGCCCTCCGACACCATTTGCGCCAACAGTGTTTGGATGCTGGAATAGTCAAATTTGGAATTGATTTCCATGGCAAAAGCGTTGTCCTTCACAATTCTGCCATTGTCGTCTTTATCGCGGCTGGTTCGTTGCCATACATTGTACAGCGTGGAAATGGGGTTTTGCGAAGCCAGGCCCTGCATGGTTTGGTACACATTGGCATCATAGAAATTGCTGCTTTCGAAACTTACCGTCTCCTTTGACCCCTTCACCCCCGTACGCACCCCGATTTCGAGCGAATCCTGATTTAGGTGCCAGGCGATACGATCCGTATTGAGGTTCATGTTGTAAAATGAAGAGAAAAAGGGATTCCGTTCAGAGCCTTTGTCGCCACGTGCCAGGGTGATCAATTGCTTCGGGATGTCAATTCGGAAGCTGGCCGCAGGGTGGAAAAGACTGTCTGAATCCATGTAGAGCTTGGCATCCACCCCCTGTGCGACCACGCTGGTACCGCGTTTTATGATAAACAACGGCCCTTTTCCATAAAATACGCGTTCACGTTTCTTGTTGTACACGGTCATTTGAGCAGGTTCATTGCCCGATCCATAACCGTAGAGGGCATTGCCCGCGAGTTTAAATCCGCCAACGTATTCAATGCCCTGTCCTATTTTATTGACCTGTAATCTTTTGTTGAATGATTCAAAGCGCGGAAATTGATAGTCCCGCAGGGAGTCGGCCTTGGCCGTGCTGCTTCTCGCCTGTACGATTACGTTGTTTTCAAATTTCCCTTTGATGCCTTCTTTGAAATATAGCGGATAATACAGCGTGGCGGTATCACATTGGAAAAGGGGTTTGTTTACTTCCACATTGTAGGAACTCAGTTCCACATAAATCGAAGAATCCATGCCTGCTTCGGCCCAGGAAACTTTACCGCCCTTGCCTTTCCAAACATTATCAAAAGGTAGGTATTCCCCAGAGGTTCTGATGATGGTTGTGGAGTCCAATTTCCGGGCGCCAATCAGGTCGATATCCTTGCAGACCAAACTTGGAATTTTGTCGGTATAGGCGAAATCGAAACTCCCGCCTTTGAATTTCCAGGTCACAGAGCCACCTTCACCCGTTTTCAAGGCGCGGCTTTCCATCAGGTCGCAAGAGAATTCCAGAAACTGATTGATCGGTTTAGTTCGGCCCTTGTCAATGCCCGTCAGCACGGTTTCAGCGAAAGTATGCCAACGGGGAAACAGAGTGGTATCGGCATCACTTTTGGCCGCGATAACCGCATTGAGGTAGTTTTTAAAATAAGGGTATGCCGACAGGTTTTGGGAGCCCAGCACATTGGAAACCAAAATAATGCGCTTGACATCTTCTTCTTTAAAAGTGCCTGCACGGTACATTTTTTTAAAAACGGTGTACGTCTCCTCCAAATCAGGGCGCTTGGAAGTGGTCATAAATACGCCCAATTTGTCCACAAATTCATTGGGATTGTCGGGGAATTTTGCGGGCGTTTGGGCGCTCAGCAGTTCCGGGACAAAAACAAATAGGAGCAGTAAAATGGACTTAGGGAAGGCTGCGAAAAAGGTATGCTTCATGTGAATTATATTAAACTTGGAATTTTTAAACGCCAAAAGTCGGAAAAAATTGAGCAAATTAAGGTTTCAGGTTTCAGGTTTCAAGGTTTCAGGTTGGCTTCGCGTTTGGTATGGTGGGGAATGGCAGGCAATTGGGCGTAAGTATCCAAGCACTCGCGTTGCCATTCGTTTTTTGTTGCCTATGCCGCTGGGTGAGGGAACGCTTTGGATGGCGAAGGCGGCTGGATAGTCACGCCCTAACATTGTTGGATGCCAAGATATATCATCGGAACCGCGTAGCGGTGGCATTCTAGTAGAACTGATTTATATTATATTTGCCGTCAAATATTCCACCATGACAAAACCAATCCTCTTGCTTTTCGCCCTCCTGCTCGCATCCCCAGCCTTCGCCCAAAAGCGTATGCAGATCCTTTCCGGCTGCGCCTTCGACACCGATGTTAAGAACTTAAACCCCTACATTTTTGATGCCGACCCACAGGCCCAGCAGATTGTGGCCGAAATATGCGGTGCCCTCGGCCTCCAGCAAAATTTCCAGTTGCAATCTGCCGATGTAAAAAACGCCCTGGCCTCCGTGCGCGACGGACAGCGGTACATCCTCTACAACACCGATTTTTTGAAAGAATTTCAGTCGGATGCCCGCTCGAAATGGGCCGCCTACGGCGTGCTGGCCCACGAGATCGGCCACCACCTCAATGCGCACGACTTCAACGAAGAAAACGCCGAGCGCCGCAAGGAACTTGAACTGCAAGCCGACGGCTTTGCCGGCTCCGTGCTGCGCCTGCTGGGGGCCACCAAAGACGAAGCCAAAACCGCCGTTACCAACCTCGTCAATAAAACCGAAACTGCTACCCACCCGCCGCCGACAGCGCGCAACCTGGCCGTGGTGAACGGCTGGAACGACCAGGATCAGCGCTTGCGCAGAATGGGCATCACTGGCGTCAACAACCCTACTGGCAGCAGCGGGAGCGTTACCATTGTCCGCGACCGCGACGGTGACGGCATCCCCGACGGGCAGGATGCCTGCCCCGACATCCCCGGCGAAGCCCTGCTCAAAGGCTGCCCCGATGCCGACGGCGACGGCATACCCGACGACGAGGATAAATGCCAGTATAAGAAAGGTGAAGCCCGCTGGCAGGGCTGCCCCGACACCGACGGCGACGGCATACCCGACAACACAGACAGATGCCCCTACGTGCGCGGGGAACTGGCCGACGAGGGCTGCCCTCCCGCCGACAACGACAACGATGGCATCCCCAACAAAACCGACCGCTGCCCCGACCAAGCGGGGACTGTCCGATTCAGGGGCTGCCCCGACACCGACGGCGACGGCGTGCCCGACCCCGACGACAAATGCCCCAACGAAAAAGGCGACCCTATTTACGACGGCTGCCTGGCCCCTTCAAAGCCCGGCGTGACAACCTCCGCCAACAACGCTGCCCTGGATAAGCTCATCAAAAACCGCAAATCTGGCCTTAGCATGAAGGCCGTTGAGGGGGGAGGGGGTATCATAGGCAGCCCCGCTGCTGAAAAAGACCGCGGCGATGACGAATGCCAACATCAAGTGACCGTAGCGCCGTTCAAAATTGGGTATTACGAAGTAACGCAGGCCGACTGGAAAGAAGTGATGGGCACAGAACCTTCTAAATTCGGAAACTGCTCCGATTGCCCCGTGGAGCAGGTATCCTGGGACGATATTCAGCAGTTTCTGACCAAACTCAATGAAAAAACCGGTCTGCGCTACCGGCTGCCCACGGAAGCAGAATGGGAATACGCGGCACGCGGCGGGAAACAAAGCAAAGGCTATTTGTATGCCGGTGGCAATACGTTGAACGATGTAGCGTGGAATTACAATAATTCTGGCTCCAAAACTCATTCCGTGGGTGGCAAAACGCCCAATGAACTCGGCCTATACGACATGAGCGGAAACGTGTGGGAATGGTGCCAGGATGTTTATAAAGCCTATCCTTGCGATTCAAACAACAGGGGTAATGGCTCGTCTCGTTGTGTGCGTGGTGGGGGGTGGAACTACTACAATATTAACTACCGTTGTGCGGAGCGCTACGGCAGTGGAACGTCGGTTCGGATCAGCAGAGGCGGGTTCCGGCTTGCCCAGGACTAACATAACCCTTGGTACTTTTATCCTTTTACCCTTTTTTTCTTTTGGTCTTTTTTCTTTTGGTCTTTGGATCTTTCTTTTCGCCGAAGGCGAGTTTTTTTTGAAAAAAATGCGATTTTTGCCCCATCCTGTCAAAAACGGGATGGGAAGGGCGCGATAACGTCTCGTTGTGTGCGTGGTGGGGGGTGGAACAACAACAATAATAACTACCGTTGTGCGGAGCGCAACAACAATGAAACGTCGGATCGGAACAACAATAACGGGTTCCGGCTTGCCCAGCACTATACGCCATGCTTCAAAATACATGGCTTGCCAGAGTCCGGTTGCCACACAGGGTGTCTTCCGGAGTGCGCAGTAGTACAGTCCAGCGCACTTCCCGTGCTAATATCGTGAGCGGCACTGCCCCGGCTAAGGTCGGGCCAGAAATAGTATCTATCCCAGCGAAAGCCAGGAACGAACTGCCTTCATCGGTAGAAAGCCGAACATAAAACCTGCCCGGCAGCCTTGCTTTTTGGTGAGGATGCCGGGCTTTTTTATTTCAGGCTTTTTATCCAGCCGCCCAACATGCGTCCGATTTCGTCCACCGGGCGTTGCAGGCGTTCCACACTGGAAAGGGAGAGCAATCCCAAATCGGCGCAAAGGCGCAAGTAGCGCCGCATCAATTCCACTTTAAGGTTGGCTTTTTGCAATAAAACTCGTTTGGCTTCCGTGTTGCCGGGTGTAAAATAAGCTTCCACCGTGAGCTCCATGAGCTCGGAGGAGAGGTTTTGCATCCGATCGCCCAGCACAAACTTGTACTGTTTGGGGAATTTTCCCACCACAGGGAACAGGGCTTTCCAGAAATCGTAGATTTTGTTCAGGATATTTTCTTGCATAAGTAAAATAGTTGCATCACCGTTTCCGAGGCCGTTCCAGCACTTTCCAGACGCCGTCGGGCGTTTCTAAAACGTTGATATTTTCTTTGAAAAACAATTCCAGCAGGATTTTTTTGCGCAGCCTGTATGTATCTGCTTGTTTGGCATGGCCGAGCCAGGCGTTGAGTTGAAGTTCCAGTTTTTCAGGTGTAAGCAGCCCCGCACGAAACGCCTTCAACCTAATTCGAAGTCGTTTGCGGAACCTGCGTACGTTTTCATTTTTTAATTTTTGATGCGTTCTGAATACTCTTTGCCCTAAAAAAGTGATGCCTTTTTCACAGGGTGAGATATGTGTTTTACGCGGATGAAGTCGCAATCGCAGGTGTTCGGCAAGAAAGCTTTCGATGGCTCGGCGCGCTTCGATGAGTGTGTTTTTGTGATTTGCAAACACAACGAAATCATCCACATATCGGACATAGTCAAGCCGAAGCACTTCTTTTACAAAATGATCGAGTGGCGAGAGATAAACATTGGCAAAAAACTGGCTGGTCAGATTGCCCATGGGTAAACCGCGCCGGCGGTCAAGCAGCGTAAAAAGGTCGTCGCCAGGGAAGTATTCCGGCACAAATTCCTGCTCGTTGGAGTTGTCGATAATCTTGAAAATCAGCTCCACTGTGCGCGGGCAAGCGATTTTTTTGGAAATCAGGGTTTTCAAGATGGCGTGATCTACGCTCGGAAAGTACTTTTGAATATCGGATTTCAAGACAAATTGATGCTTTTGCAAAAATTGACGACAGCGCCGAATACCAGCATGTGTGCCTTTCCCCTTTCTATTGGCAAAGCACGCGCTCAAGTTTGTGAAATACTAAGGCTTAATAACAACAGACTTCAACGCAGCGTTTTGCCAATTGAATAAGTTCCCGTATTTTTGTTTTCAACTATTCTCCTCTTTTCTTCTACGGAATTATTTCGAAATAACAACAATGTCTAACGCAGCACAAGCGACCGCTACAAAACTGAATCCGGTGCAGCTTCACTTGATGGAGCTTTTTTCCCGCTCAATGAATGAGCAGGAACTCCAGGATATTAAAGAATTATTGCTGCGGTATTATGCCCAAAAAGCCGATGAGGAACTTGACAAGGTATGGGAAGAAAAAGGGTTTACACCCGAGTCGTTTGGCAAAAAAACGAAGAACCTGCATCTCCGCTCGAAAAAAAGCGCCAAACCTTGATTATTGTTCTCGATACCAATTGCTTGATTCAGATACTCCCACGCTTGTCCGAACATCGATGGATGTATGAACTCATTCTACGTGGTGAGATTAATCTGGCCATTACGAATGAAATTTTATCGGAATACGCTGAAGTTTTAGACTATTTCTTCAAAAGTCAAACACTGGGCGAACTCATTACTAAAGTTATTATTGAACTACCGGGGACACAAAAAACGACTGTCTATTATTATTTTGGACTAATATCAAATGATCCAGATGACAATAAATTTGTGGATTGTGCCATTACGGCCAATGCAGATTACATAATTACCAACGACCGTCACTTTCGTATTCTGAAAGATGTTCCATTTCCAAAAGTTGTGACCATGACGCTTAACCAGTTCCGGAAATTTTGGCAGAAAAACCAAAAACAAGGCGAATAGTTTCCTGTGCGCCTTCGCAAAAAATGACAAATAACGCTGTCAAATCTCCGCCGTCAATTCCAAAGCCGCCAAACACACCCTGTTGTATTCCAGCCGCGTTTCGCGGTCATCCGCGATGCCAAGGCCAGTGTCTTGCTGAAGTCTGGCGAGCCTGTTTTTAAGCAGCAGCACTTCGTCCAGCCGAGATTCGGCATTACCCCTAACCCCTATTTTTTCCGCTAAAAAGTCGAGCATGGCGGGCATGTCCGCCGCGACAAACAAGTCAATGGCCCGCTGCCGATCCAGGGAACCGGTTTCGGCGGCTTTTGACAATAGCTGTTGGGCATGGCCGCGCAGCAACTTTTCATCGGGCAGGAAAAGGCGCTCTTTTTTGAAAAACAGCACCCCGAGCACCGCCAGTACCAAACCCTGTATGGGCAACAAATAACGATAGGATTCTGTGAAGCCATCGCGCAGGTTTTGTCCCCCCGCACCGCCGGAAATGCCGGCCAGGGAAACCAACACAAACAACAGGAACAGCACGATCAAGCCTGCGATAGCCCAAAACACCCATCGGAGGATGGCTTTTCCACGCTTGAGGTGGAACAAGGTACTGGCCAGCAACAAAGCCAGGCCGGGCATCACCTGGACAAAAATCCAAATCCAGGCCACCGATTCCATGCCCGCGTATTTGCCGGAGAGGGCTTGGAGCAGGAAAAAAATCAACAAGAGGGCGGAAAAGCTCAGCCAGATGGCGAGCAGTTTTTTGCGAACGTCGGTCAGTAGCAGCATTTGATCGGTGTGGTTAACGCAGCCAGGCATCCAGCCCTGTTTTCCGCAGGTGTTCCCGGGCGGTCAGGTGGCAGGGGCAGTGTTGCCAGGGCACAAAGGTGGTTTCGGGCACTTCAAATTCATATACCAGCACATCCACGGAATAACTGCTGGAGAATGGCTTTTCGGCGATGGCTTTCGGGAGCCGGTTTACGCCCCGGCTTATCCAGGCTTTGGCTTCATCCTTCGAAATCCGTTCTTGTTTGCTGGGGTAACTGCGCTGCGTCACCAACACGGCGAACACGCGCAGGTGTGCTTTGCGCGGAAAGACCAGGCTTTTCAAATAGCTCAGGGACAGGGAAAAACTTTCCGCTTGCGGCAGCTCCTGCCAGCGCGTCAGGCTTTGCGGCTGTATGCTGCCATCTTCCAGGTATTGTTCCAGTTGTGTCACCACGGCGAAGCCTTCTGGCACGGACATGAAGCGGTAAGGATAGCCCAGTTGCCCGAATGCCTGGCTGATTTTTTTGCCCACATCGGCCAGGGTTTTTGCCCCGGAAAAGCTGCCCGGCGAAATTTCTGCCAATTGGTAACATTGCGGTGGTGGAAACGGGAAATCCGCTTTTTGAAAAGCATCCCAGGAAGGGTCGTTTTCAAAGGCCAGCGACGCTATTTCCAGGGTTTTCGCGGCTTTCACGTAGCCTTGCAGCAGTGCCTGCATGCGGTCGTAAGCTGATGTTACGAATACGGTTGTGTCCAGCTCCATACTGACATTTCGGGGCGGAATATTTTTCATTCCCAATACAAACCCCGTAAAAATATCGGCCTCGCGCTCTTCCAACTCCCGGAATTGTTCCGTGAAGTGGTGCTCATTCACGTGGTGGCCAATTTCATGGGTGAAGCTGGTTAGCCGCATCAGGGGCGTTGCATTTTCCCAGAAATCCTGGTTCCACAGAATATAGCGGTTTTGACCGTCCAGCACTGCCGATACATTTTCGACATTGGCCTGGATGAGCGTGAAATTTTGCTCCAAATCTCCGCCGCGTTGCAGGATTTCTGTTACCAGTTGCTGTATTTCCGGTGCTTCGCCGGGGAAGGCGTACAGTTCTTCCTCCTGGCCCTGGGGGTAGAAGATGCAGCGGTTTGAAAGGTTGATTTTGAGCAGCGTCTGTGCCGGGGCGCTCATGGCAATGCATGAAAAAACGCTGAGCAGGCAAAGGGAAAGCCGGGGGAACATTTTATGGAGTGTGGTTGTAGTCAAGGCAGTTTGGTTTTGA
>JBBRWA010000201.1:0-11393 GCA_038246345.1 Chitinophagales bacterium | reverse complement strand
CCATGCACACCCTCGTTTTCGCCACCAACAACCCCAACAAAGCCAAAGAAGTGGAACTCATCCTTGGCCCAAACTATACGATCAAAACCCTAAAAGACATCGGCTGCAATGATGACATTGAAGAAACCGAGCTTACCCTGGAAGGGAATGCCTTGCTAAAAGCCCGATATGTCAAAGAAAAATACGGGTATGATTGCTTCTCCGAAGATACTGGTTTGGAAGTGGAAGCGCTGGGCGGTGCGCCTGGGGTGCATACAGCCCGCTATGCAGGAGAAGGCCGCGACCCGGAAGATAATATCCAACTTTTGCTCCAGAACCTGGAAGGCAAGGACAATCGGAATGCACGATTCCGAACGGTGATCGCCTTGATTGTCGGAGAAACTGAAACCCTGCTCGAAGGGGTTTGCGAAGGCCAAATTGCGCATGAAAAAAGTGGAACGGGCGGCTTTGGCTACGATCCGATATTTATGCCCGATGGATATGATCAGACTTTTGCCGTGTTGGGGTATGATGTAAAAAACAAGGTTAGCCACCGGGCGAAGGCGATGGAGAAGTTGTTGGAGGTGCTGCGCTGAGGTTTTAGTGTGCTTGACAGCAAATTGCTACTGTTGGTGGTGCAGGCATTGCCCCCCCCATTATTTCCCTAAAACCACCACGGCCATACTGCGCAATGCTTCCACCAATACCGTTTTGAAAGGCTCCAACAAGTGCAGTTTGTGCTGCTTCATCAAGGCATCCAGTTCGAGCCTCGTCAGCAAGTAACGCTCACTGCCATCGGGCAAATAAAACCTGCCATTGCCCAGTGGAATGCCCTTTCCTTCTATCCCTACATCTGTGGTGACCCGTAAAAAAAGCGAGCCGCCGGGCTTTAACACCCGTACCATTTCAGCGAACATTTGCCGGAGATGATCACGGCTTTCCGCAAAATGCAGCACGGCGGAGCAAATAATATGATCGAACATGCCATCTGGGAACGGCATGGATTCTACAGCAGCTACCTGAAAGTTTTTATGGGGGATTTGGGGGTAATTTTCCCGCAATGCGGAAACGGATGTTGCATCACGGTCAACACCATACACCTGGAAACCCGCTTGTACAAACCAGTGGAGGTTGCGCCCGCCGCCCGCGCCTGCATCCAGGATTAGATCCGTTGGGGAATAACTGCCTTTCATTATTTGATCGAGCAAGTAGATGTCGGTATTGCCGATGATTGTATTGAGTTCGTTCATGGTTGACGATAAAGGATCATAAATCTACATGCAAGGTATATTTGCTGATACACTACTGCATATTTTTATTTCACACCTTACGTATTGACCATTCAGCTCCTCTATCCTGGGTGGTATGGCCATGAACAAGATTGTGGTAAAAAAACATGATATTTACAAGGCATTGAAAACAGTAAGAGCCATACCTGATTTTCGTGAATCCTTGGTGTTTTTAGAAGGCAGGGCTTGGCGAATCGGGTGCATTCGTTTTTACTTGTCCGAGACCACGAAAAGTGGTCGGACGAGGGCCATTTAGCCTGATGATTTTTAACGGTCCGACCAATAAGTATACACAAACGCCCAAATTTATACCTATTTTTTTTCCAAAAAATAAGGGATGACTCATGGTACTTTTATAAAAAACTTATCCTTCCTAAAAGCTTTTTGGCCCCTCAACAAAGCTGTCGCACCGTCTGGCATGAATTTTTTGTAATGATCCAGAATGTATTTTCCTAATGCCACATCCTCCAAAAAATCTATGCACCTGACTGCCCTATTTTCCGATGCAGGTCAGTTAAAATATTCAGGTTAAAGCCTTTTGTCCGCCTTTGCCTTGACGATGGAGCGGGCCCCCGCCGAAGTCTTGGCGGAGGATGGTTGGCACTTTGATGAACGAAAAATCTTGATCACATACGCATAGGTGTATATACCACACCGCCCTTTCGAAACAATCAATTTTAGCACTTTTTTTAACTCAATTCGACTTATATTATGAAACTTTACACCCTTTATGGGCTGATTCTCAGCCTTACGCTAATGGTTTACGGCAATTCAAACGGCCAAACAACTTTCCAAAAAACCTTCGGTGGCACAAACGACGATGTTGCGACCTGGGTAGCCAATACTTCCACGGGCTACATCGTGGCAGGGCACACCACAACTCCCAATGGGGACCGAGATGGCTATTTGTTAAATCTAGACCCCAATGGAGCCGTTATTTGGCAAAAAACGGTTGGTGGGACCCTGTCAGATCAGTTTAAAATTGCGCTTGAAACCAGCAATGGTTTTATGGTTTTGGGCGAAACTGAAAGTTACGGCGCAGCCGACGGAGAAGCCTGGTTGTTGCACTTTGATGCAAATGGTGGCCTTGTATGGAGTAAAACGATTGGAGACAGCACTACTGTGGAATCATCTACTTCTTTGATAGCTGTTTCCGGAGGTCGATTTTTGATCGGCGGCACACAAATTAATCCTGGTATGTCAGATACCAGTTCCTGGTTTAGCCTGGTCGACAATTCTGGCTCTACTATTTGGAGTAGAAATTATACTAGTGGAGAAAAGGGGAATATATTACACAGTAATTTTGTAGAAAATGGGGTCATTTTTGCCAGCGGCGTCCTGCAACAAGATGGCGGATTTGCAAGAATTGACCTGGAGACTGGGAATTTTATCAGTTCTACAAAATATGCGGCAGACAGCAGCGCCGCGTTGTACTACATACAGCCGACTGCCGACAGCAACCTCTTGCTTTGCGACCTGTTCCGGGATCCCAACGATTCATTTGAAATGAAGCAATGGGTGAATAAAGTGGCAAAAGATGGGCAAACAATCTGGTCAAAATTGTACAGCAGGCCAAACGGCAATCTTCGTGGCCGAATTGAAGATGCCGGTAATGATAATTATTTGCTCACCCCTTATGACGGAACATTTTCTGACGATGCCGATGCCTTGCTGGCGAAAATTGACCATAATGGCAATGTGTTGTGGTCTTATAATTATGGGCTGCCTGGGCTCGATTGGCTTTCAAAATCACAACTTACGCTCGATGGCGGCTTCATTTCTGTAGGCTCGGCCCTTGGTGCCAATGGTGACCGGGATGTATTAATGATAAAAACTGATTCGGCGGGCTTAGTCCAAGGCTGCTGCGCTCGACCAGGTGATGTTACTGCTGTGGATTACCTGCATGCCGATTCCACGGTTAACGTGATGGTTTTCCCATGGGTTGCAGCGGTTGACAAGAGCGTACAAGCCGCTAATGCCAACTTATCAGGCGCTGCTTATTGCGGAAGCCAAAACACTGAAATCAGCATAGACACGATGCTCTGTTCCAATGTGGCTTTTGTGGTAGATAGTGTATCTTATTTCGCACCGAATACTTTTGACATTACCCTTCCTGGCGTCGGCACTTGTGATACGATTGTGCATTACACCTTGATTGCTTTACCACAAGTTAAAATTGAAGAAGCCATCATGCTTTGCCCGGGCGATTCGGTTTCAATTGGCGGGCAACAATACACACAAGCTGATACGGTGGTTGTAACCCTTCCGAATTCGGGTGGATGTGATACTTTGTATTCTTATATCATTACAATTTTACCGCAGCCGACACTTACACAATCTATTTCATTTTGTGTAGGCGACAGCATTACCATCAACGGACAGGTATATACACAAACTTCCACCGTGCTGGATACCATTGCTGGTAATGGCACTTGCGATACGGCTATTACCTATATCCTGACGCAGGTTACCCAACAGTCGCAATCCGATTCAATTTCTATCTGCGCGGGCGATTCTATAACAATTGGAGGGCAGGTATATTCCCAATCAGGCATGGTGATAGACACCATCTCGGGCAATGGCGCTTGTGATACAGTAGTGACATTCACCCTGACTGTGCTTCCTTATCCGACAGCCACGGATACCATTTCGTTCTGCGCGGGCGATAGCATTACTGTTAATGGTCAGGTTTATACCCAGTCAGGCGTAGCAATGGACACCATCCCAGGCAATGGCGCCTGTGATACGGTAGTCACCTACACCTTGACCATGCTTCCTTATCTGACAGCTACGAATACCATTTCGTTCTGCAATGGCGATAGCATTGTTATTAACGATCAGATTTATACCCAGTCGGGAATAGTGGCTGACACATTGCAAGGCAATGGCGTATGTGATACTATTCTTACCTATACGCTCATTTTGCTGCCACAACCGACACTTTCTGAAACGATCTCCTTCTGCAATGGCGACACCATTGCCATCAATGGGCAGGTCTACACCCAGTCGGGGACGGTTTTAGACACTATTGCTGGCGTAGGTGCATGTGATACCATTGTAACTTATACCCTCATTTTACAAGTACAGCCAACGCTTTCTGAAACGATCTCCTTCTGCAATGGCGATAGCATAACGATCGGTGGCCAGGTCTACACCCAGTCGGGGACAGTTGTCGATACTATAACGGGTACTAGTTCATGCGATACCATTGCTACCTATACCCTTATTTTTCTTCAACAGCCGACAATTGCGGAATTTATTTCCTTCTGCGCTGGCGACAGCATTATCATAAACGGACAGGTCTATACCCAATCGGGAACAGTCACGGACACCGTATCCAGTTCAAGCGGCTGTGATACCCTGGTTACTTATACCCTGATACAGTTGGCACCAGAAACACGTGCTGAGACGATTACTTTCTGTGTAGGTGATACGGTAACAATTGGCGGGCAAATTTATACCCAGGCAGGAACGGTTGTCGATACAATACCTGCCGTGGGCTCCTGCGATACAATTGTGACCTATACACTGGTTGCCGCCATACCAGGTGCTTCTACGGCAAGTATTCAATGCCCAAGTGACATGATGGTAACGGTTAACCCAGGCTCTGCACCTGTGGTGGTGAATTATATCCAACCAACCGTTACCAGTACCTGCCCTTGCCCGGGTACGGCGTTGACACAAACCACAGGCGCGCCATCAGGCGGTCTGTTCCCGCTTGGAGCGACGCAAGTATGCTACATTGCAAATGATAGTTGCGGCAATACGGCTACTTGCTGTTTCAATATAACTGTAGTAGACCAGCCACCCTGTGATGTTAAGGTTATTGGCTGCATGAGATACGAGTTATTGTCCATCACCAAAGATGCGACTCAAAAACTGACGTATCGTATTCGGGTGGTCAACAACTGTCCGAACAAGATGATTTACACAGCCATTCAGTTGCCCAATGGCGTTTCGGCGAAGTTCCCTATCAGCAACTCGATATTCACGACCGAAGGTGGCAGGGATTACGAAGTGCGCAACCCGAATTTCCAGCCGTTCTATTCTGTACGATTCAAATCGACCACAGACAGCATATCCGGAGGAAGCTCTGATATCTTCAAATATACACTGCCGGCTCAATCCAAACCTAACTACATCCACATTGCTTCCCGCTTGGCGCCAAGCATATATTTTGACACGTACTTGAATACATTCGGGTGTCCGATTTCGCTAACTGGGCCGCAGGATGACAGGGATGCAGAGACTGAATTTGTTCCAAATGAACTCATGTTGTTCCCAAATCCGACGGACGGAACACTTTGGGTTGACCTTTCGGCTTGGACAGATAAAGAAGAAAGTCAGCTATGGCGCATATTCAACAGCCAGGGACAATTGGTGATGACGGACAAAACAACACCCGGCGAGGATTTGATGCGTGTTGAATTGTCGCATGTCCTCAAAGGTGGCTTATATTTCTTTGAAATCCAGGATAAAAACGGACAAAAAGAAACACAGCGCTTTGTGTTGCAGTATTGATTATTGATTCAGTTCCCTATTTAATTCTACCCCGTTTTTGAGCATTTGGCCTCAAAAACGGGGTTTTTCATTTTTGAATAAAGCCCGGAAAATGGCTTCTTTCTACAGGATGATTCTTGCGAAAGGAACTCTCAAGCAAGTATTAAATCCAAGCCAAGTTCGTCACCGTTTTTTCATCCACTGCATTCCCCGTATGCAAGGTTTCCTTTGGCTCAAACAGCAAGTTGAAAACCAGCTCCCCATTCGTATGCGGTCGGTGCTCCACCCCTTTTGGCACGATGAGGATTTCACCTTCCTTAACTTCGACGGTGCGGCCGTCCCTGAAATCCATGAGCAGGGTGCCTATAAAAACCATAAACAGCTCATCTTCGTTCTCGTGGCTGTGCCAAACGAAATCGTCTTTTAGTTTGCAAAGCTTTACGTACTGACCATTGAGCTCCCCGATGATATGCGGGGTCCACTGTTTTTCAAACATGGAAAATTTTTCCATGATGTTGATTGATTGTATTTCTTGCATGGTGTTGAAATTGTGAAATGTAGTTGCGCCAGCCGACCATCGATGCCAGCTATTGCTTTTTTGTAGATTATTCCAGTATAGATTTGCCTGTTTTGGGGCCATTGCCATTTTACAAACTAACTTTCGCCCGATAAACGCCCACAAGCGCATCAAAGATCATCATTTAAAACTTCAAACATGAAGCAACTTGCCTTTCTATTTTTCCTATTTCTGGCAAATATCACTTTCGCACAAGAAGATTTAATGTATCAAAAACCATCCGCAGCAATACTGGCACTGGCCGATTTTGAACGGGCACCCTCAGTTGCCATGGACACGAAAAAGGACTATATGTTGTTGTCTTACCGAAACACCTATAAAACCCTTGACGAGTTAAACCAGGAAGAAATGCGCCTGGGCGGGCTCCGCATCAATCCCATCACCAATATTTCATCCACGGTAACGTACATTAACAACCTGAAAATCAGGAAAGTCAAAAACACCACCGTTGAACCAACCCAGGTGTCTGGTTTACCTGAGGATCCAAAAATCAGCAATATTGCCTGGTCGCCCAACGATGCGAAAATTGCATTTACCCATACTACTGGTACTGGTGTGGAACTTTGGGTCATTGATGTGGCCACCGCCAAAGCTACAAAACTTACGGGCGCTACATTGAATGGCAATATGGGCAGTCCCTTCCGCTGGTACAAAGACAACCAGCATTTATTGATACGCATGATTCCCGCCAATCGTCCAGCATTGATTAACGGCAAAAAGGATTTGCCAAAAGGGCCCACCGTTTCTGTGGCAGATGGCAAAGTATCTCAAAACAGAACCTACCAGGACCTGCTAAAAAATAAAACGGATGAAGACAACTTTGAAACCTTGGTATCATCTGAGCTATACAAAATCGCTTTGGACGGTAAAAAAACCTTGTTTAAAGGCAAAGACATGTACGGGGGAATGGCCTTTTCTCCTGATGGCAATTTCATCCTGATCACCACCATCAAAAAGCCTTTTTCTTATATCGTACCGCTGAGCAGATTCCCACAGACAAGCACGGTATATGACCTTCGCGGCAAGGAAGTCAACGTGGTGAATGAAGTTCCTTTGGTTGAAATAATGCCCAAAGGCTTTGGCGCTGTTAGTCCCCACAAAAGGAGCATGAATTGGCGCAGCGACAAAGCTGCATCTATGTATTATGTGGAAGCATTGGACGGCGGCAACCCGGCCAATAAAGCTGATCACAGGGATGAAATATTTTCCTGGGACGCCCCATTCACCAGCAAGCCAGTTTCGATCGCAAAAACCCAACAGCGTTATGCAAATATTACCTGGGGGGATGAAAAAACTGCGCTGATATATGATACCTGGTATGATACCCGAAATTCAAAAACCTATTTGATCAATCCCTCCGATCAAAGCCAGGCAGCAAAAGTCGTTTTTGATCGAAATTTTCAGGATATATACAGCGATCCGGGCAATTTTGAGACTAAAAAGAACCCGTTTGGTCAAAATGTATTGGCCATTGAAAACGGTAACATGTATTTAATTGGGGAAGGCCATACCGCCGAAGGGCAGTTTCCTTTTATTGATGCCTTTAGCCTGGAAACATTTAAAACGACCCGCTTGTATCAATCTTCCCTAACCGACAAAAAAGAGGATGTTTTTTCTATTGAAGACTTTGAGAAAGGTATGGCATTGGTTCAAATACAATCCAAAAACGAGTACCCCAATTATTATTTCCGAAACTTTAAACAGCAGGGCGACCTACAACAAATCACCTTTAACAAAAACCCTTTTGAGAGCATCAAAGACGTTGAAAAAGAAGTGATCAAGTACAAAAGGGCCGATGGCGTGGATTTGTCTGGCACCTTGTACTTGCCTGTAGGTTATGATAAAACGAAAAAAGAAAAGCTGCCTTTATTGATCTGGGCATATCCAGAGGAATATAAGGACAAAAGCAGTGCCGGCCAATCTGCTAAAAACCCCAATGAATTCACTTTCCCGTCCTATGGCTCCTTCATCTTTTGGGTAACAAAGGGCTATGTGGTGCTGGATGATGCCTCGTTCCCCATCATTGGAGAAGGCAGCGAGGAGCCGAACAATACTTTTATCGATCAACTGGTTGCCAATGGCAGGGCCGCCATTGATGCGGTAGATAAACTGGGCTATATCGACCGGACCAAGGTTGCGGTCGGTGGGCATTCCTATGGTGCCTTTATGACGGCTAATTTATTGACCCACTCCAACGATTTTGCCTGCGGTATCGCCCGCAGTGGTGCTTACAACAGAACGCTTACGCCTTTTGGCTTCCAATCCGAGCAGCGCAACTTCTGGGATGTGCCGGAGATTTACGGCGGTATGTCGCCTTTTTTCACGGCCAATAAAATGAAGAAGCCAATCCTGCTCATTCACGGCGAAGCCGACAACAACCCCGGCACCTTCACTTTGCAGACGGAGCGTTATTTCCAGGCAATCAAAGGCTTGGGAGGCAATGCACGCATGGTTATTCTGCCCAAAGAAAGCCACGGATACGCGGCAAAACAAAACATTTTGCACGTGTTGTGGGAGCAGGAACAGTTTTTGGATAAGTATTTAAAGGGGGGGAAATAGAGGGGCAAACACAACGAAAAACGGTGGACGGTGGACGGTAGACGGTAGACGGTTGCTCAGCATTGGGGTAAGGCATGGCATCGGTATTTCAGCATCCGATTAAATATCCAATTCATACTTGGCTTAGGTGCTGAAACACACATGCCAAAAGCACGCACATAAGGTTGTCCAAACCGTCCACCGTCTACCGTCTACCGTCCACCGTTTTTCAAATTACTTGATTATCGCAATATTCACCCCAAGGATTATACGAGACGGTGCATTGCTGAAGCTGTATTTGTCGCTAAAGAAGGTAATATGGTCGCCCTGATTGGAGAAGTTGCCTTCATAGCGGGCATCGATGGAGAAACGGCCAAAGGCAATATTCAGGCCTGTTTGGTACCCCCAGGTCATTTGTTGAAACTTTGCCTTATAGCCTTTGATGTCTGTTAGTTCAGACGATGAATTCAGGAAATAGTGACCAACCGGACCACCTTGTACCCGCACAGGGCCAAGTTTAAAGCCCACCAACACGGGAATGTCAAGGTAATTGTAGCGCTCGTTTTTGATGACGTCCCCAAAGCTGGATTCTCCAATTTTGTAATCTATCTTATTAGAATTAAAGATCACTTCCGGCTGTATAAACACTCTTTTGCCGAAGCGGAAATATGCGCCAAACTGGGTGCCAAATTTCATTTTATCCACACCAAAGTTGAAGGATGTATCGCCGCCGCCGACAATAATATCCTTGGGTCGGTTTACTTGAGAATTCATTCCGCCTTTGAGGCCGAAAGAGAAAAACTGTGCTTGTGCACTGTGACAAACGAAAAGTAGCAGGGATGCAAAAAGGAGATTTTTCATATTTAAAAAAGGTTCGGTTGATTTGCCATTTAAACGGCAGGTTTCAAAAAAATCGTGCCTTGGGTTGCCTGGATATGCGCCTTTTAACCCTTCGCTAACAGGTGGCGTTAAGCATTAGTTTTCAAATGTGTAAATTTGCGCTGGATTGCAGCATGGCTCCCTCATCTTGAGTTGTCTTGCCACAATTTTTGCTCACCGCACCATTACTCAACAAGAACACCGTGGATATTAAAAGCGCCGATTTTATCAGTTCTTACGCCAAAGTCACCGATTGCCCCGCAGAAGGGCCGACAGAATTTGCCTTTATCGGCCGTTCAAACGTAGGAAAGTCATCACTTATCAACATGCTTACGGCGCGAAAAGGGCTGGCGAAGGTTTCCGGTACGCCGGGAAAAACGCGATTGATTAATTTTTTCCTGATTAACGAAGGCTGGCATCTGGTGGATTTGCCTGGCTATGGGTTTGCGAAGCTGCCCAAAAAAGAGCAGCGGAAACTGGCCGACATGATTGATGGCTATTTGCAGCACCGCGAGCAAATGGCGCTGGCTTTCGTGCTCGTGGATTCAAATATCCCCCCAACCAAAATTGACATGGAGTTCATCAATTGGCTGGGAGAACACGGCATTCCTTTCGCGATCCTTTTTACCAAAAGCGACCGGGTAGGAAAAGTTACCCTGGAAAACAATGTCAATGCGTTCCTGGAGGAGCTGGCTAAAACCTGGGAGAACCCACCACCCTATTTCATCACATCTTCTGAATACCGCACCGGACGCGATGAGGTGTTGCACTACATTAATAAGGTGACAAAGCAAATTAAAGCGAACGCCTAGTGCCGACTGCTGGACGCGGCACAAGTGGGCCGTCATGTTAGTTTCGACGGGTGAATTGCCACCTATTTGAGCGAAGGATTTGAACATTCGCCCAAATTTGTTGACATAAAAAAATGTTGACAAATTTGGGCAGATGTTCAAAATCAAGTCGTTCCCATTATATTCAAAGTGCCTTTTTCAGCGAAAAGGTGTTGTGGGTATTGGTTTGTTGCGCTTTTTACTTTGGCCCTGGGTAAGTTTTGACAACTTCTGAAAAAAAGTTGTCAAAACTGTGCGCTGGCTTGGCGGCGAAGTAAGAATTGACATGGCACTCGTTACCGCGATACCGGAGTGTAGCCATATTGCCCAAATTTCAAAATCATCAGCTGCGTATTCTCCATATAGTCGGGTGCGTTACCGCTATCCAAACCACCATTGCTGTATACCTTAGCAAAGGAAAAATTGGCATGAAGACCCTTGAAAGTTTCTTTTGAAAGGTATTCAGGGAAAGAAAGGCCATAACGTGCCAGCATTCGAGCCGTGAACAAGGTTACATCATAACCATTAAAAGCATCTTCATCGGGAATGGTGCCCGTATTTTCATAAAATTTTTGCTGAAAAGCTTTCACTTCATCCGTTTTATAGTCAATAAATGAGGATGCGCTGATGTGCACATTCAGGTCTCGCAGGTATTCAGCGTCAATGACTTCAAAACCGCGCCATTGCGGCATGCCATACACCTCTACTTTGTTGCTGCCTTTTACTTCTTTGAGCTTGCGCAAAAAGGCCATGACGAAATCCTGGCTCGACCAGGTTGGCAGGATAAAAACAGAGGTTCTG
>JBBRWA010000200.1:0-11635 GCA_038246345.1 Chitinophagales bacterium | reverse complement strand
AGTTAGAAGATATTAATGCCTTCTTGAATGAAAATGTGCCAGATAAGAAGTTAGAAGAAGATGATAGCTCGAAAGATTAATATGTATCTTCGGCTTACCTGAACGAAAAACAAATACCAAAAACTTGTGCTATCTCACCTTGTCGAGGCTAATCCTTTTAATCCCGAGATAGTGCCCATTCCTTGAACAATCCGGTCGAATCCCAATCGCCGGAAATGCCATACATCCAAATATGACAAACCGGTTACGCAGCACTTTGCGGATATTATTTTACTGTGTGGGTCTACTGATAACCCTCGCAAACACTACGCGCCTGACTGCCCAGCCGGGCTTTTTCAATTTCAACTATAATGGCCCCGATTCTATTATTGTCGGCGTGGATTGCAACAAAGCGCTGCAGGGCAATATTCCCAACCCGATTGTTACTTCTACCATTGGTGCCACCATCACCATGTCGATGTTCGACGATGTGGCTTCGGGCTTCCCTTTCAACCAGCTTTTTACAGCAGGAGAAACGGCACATGTGTATTGGTTCGTAAAAGACAACATGGGGCATTCTCATTCTTTTGAGTTCTTTATTAGATTTGTCGATAGAACCCCGCCTGTTTTCAACTTGACGGGGATAGGCGATACTTTATACTTTGCCTCCGTGGCAGAAATACCATTGGCACCGCCAATTATCCCTATTGCGGACAATTGTACGTCATTTAACACCACATTCATGGAAACGACCCGCCCGGACACTTGTTTGGCAGGAACCTTTACCCGTACGTGGACGGCAACAGACTTGGCAGGCAACAAATCCACCTTCAAGCAAACCATCATTATAGCGGCGGACAATACGCCACCGACAATTACTTTCCCTCCCCAAAACGGTTCGGCCCCATGCAATGTGCTCAATACTGCTTATCCTGCTTGGCGGGCTGCTCAAATGGCCGCCTTTACGGCGCAAGACCCTTCCGGCATCAAATCTTTGACGAACAATGGCCCCGCAAGCTTTCCGCCGGGTTGTAAAGTCCCGCTCACGGTAACCTTTAAGGCAACCGACAATTGTAACCTGATGATAGCGACTACGGCGGTGTTTACGACCTCCGATTCCCAAGGCCCTGTTGTCGTTGTTGCGCCAAAAGATACCGTTGTTTACTGTTCCCCGGGGGGCGATCACTTAGTAAAGCTAAACGAATGGATCAATAAACGGGCCTATTCCCAGGTGTTTGACTCCTGCTCCACACCCATGACCTACTCCATGAAAAGAAGTAATGTGCTGGTTGATTCTGCGGGTGTGGTTGCTGCTTTTTGGGCAGCCTTCGACAATGCTTGTGGCACTCAATTGGTTGGGAGCAATTTGGTTAATAAGGTGTCTGCCTTCGTAACGGTCGATTTTTTTGCCAAAGATGCGTGTGGCAATGAGACATCTGTGGGGAAACGCACCTTTGCGGCAGTGGATACTTTGCCGCCTGTCATCACTGGGACAAATACCACCGAAGAATGTGGCGGCGGTAATGACCAATCAGTGCTCCAAGGCTGGATAAACGCCAAGGCCAACGCCACTTTCTTGGATGATTGCTCGACGGCTTTTTGGACGGGATATTCCTTTACAACGTCCAATGGCCAGTCAGGGTCCGGTACCTTCAACAGCGGCCCATACCCAACCATTGTAGCCAACAATTGCAACTGGTTTACCGATGTGACCTTCTTTGCCAGCGATGAATGTGGCAATGCCAGTTCCAAAACCCTGCGCTTTAGAATCGTTGATACGACGCCACCGATTTTTACGGGTTTGGCACCCAATATCACGGTGTATTGCCCGCAACCCTTGCCCACGGTGCCCGCTGCGACGATTACGGATAACTGCGATTTAAGTATGGCCATTTCGTTTACCCGTGTGTATAAGGATAGTATTTGTGCAGGATCCTACACGGTACTGACAACCTGGAATGCCACCGATGATTGCGGCAATACGGCTACAATTACCCAGAATATTTTTGTGCAGGATACAACCCGGCCCGTTTTTACCCTGGTGCCGATAGGCCTGTTCATGCGTTGTGATACATTCGCCCTACCTCCTGTACCGGTGCAGGGAATGAACATCAATGCAACGGATATTTGCAGTACGGTCGTCAGTATTACGACCACTGCTTCTTCTACCCAAAACCCGAACCCGAACCTCTGTGGGCATTACTCCTACAATATTACCCGCACTTTTACGGCGACCGACCAGTGTGGGAACACCCGAACGGCTGCGCAGTTGATTTCAGTCATCGACAATCAGCCGCCTGTACCGGGAGGCATCCTGGACACCACAGCGTTGTGCAGTGCGCTGATGCCTTTTCCGGCACCAGCGCCTATTGCGGTTGATGCCTGCGCAGGATCAACCGCGCCGCCTGTTTACGGCAGCACTCAAACCATTCCGGGCGCTTGTGCCGGCCAATACACCTTGAAACTCAATTGGGTCGCCAGCGATGTATGCGGTAACCAAACCTCGTTTCAACAAACCGTGCATGTGGTGGATACCGTTGCCCCTGTTTTGAGCAATATCCCCGTCAACATCACGGTGGAATGCAACGCCATACCCGATCCGCCAAACTCCAGCAGCTTTAACGGAGCCGACAATTGCGCGGCCAGTGTGGCGGTGAGTTTAGCAGAAATAGAAATCAGGAACCCGAACTTGAACAGTTGCGACCATTGGACCAACTACACCCTCCGTCGCCAATGGACCACTACGGATGATTGTGGCAATGCCCGCACGTATACCCAAAACATCCAGATAGTGGACACAACGCCGCCTGTATTGGTAGCGCCAGCAGCCATTACGCTGCCGAATGATATGGGAAATTGCGGGACGACAATTCCGATTCCTGCCCCGCAATCGGTCTTTGACCTTTGTACTTCTGGTACCAATATGGTGTCATTAAAAGATACCATGCCGATAACAGGCGTCATGGGCCAGACGGTGCCCGTAGATACGATGGTGTTTCTTTTTTCAGTGCCCAATTCCCTACCCCTTCAACCTGCGATAGGCAATGTTGTGTTGGGTATTTACATTGAAATGGCAGATGCGGACGGAGCACAGGAATACTTCAATATTTACGGCGAAAACGGAGTTTTTCTGGACACCACCGCAAGAACCACAAATCCGTGCATTGCGACACCCAGTTACAAAGCCGTTACCATAACAGCGGCCCAATTCAATGACTGGGCAAGTGATGGCGACCTTGTCATCACCCTGGCACCCAATGGTTTTGGAGCCAATGCCATAAACCTGATCTGCCCTGGTATGGTCAGGTTGAACCTTGATTACAGCTACAGCTCGCAGCAAGTACCCCTGACGTTAACCTATACCTTAGATGGTGGGCCGGCCGCAAACTTCCCGCCACCTGGCGCTACCTTTTTGGGTGTAGGGGCACACACCGTCGTGTACACGGCTACAGACTGTGTTAACAACAGCAGCACCGCCTCCGTTCAAATTCAGGTAAACGACATCCAGCCGCCTGCTATCACCGCACCCGCGCCCATAATCGCGTATGTAGGGCCAGCAATTTGCAGCACGGCTGTCAAATTGCCCTTTCCGACCATCACAGAAAACTGCAGAATGTCGGGAACGATTATGCAATCATCAGTCATTTATCCGCTTTCATTTATAACAGATCCCGATGCTCCTGGGCTGATTCCAGCCGATGTAATTATGAGTATTCCTGCGCTGACCCCTAATGCTGTTGGAAATGGCGTATTGAGCATCAAATTCAAGGGCGACAATGATGGTCCACGGGAGTTTTTCAATATTATCCAAGGCGCCAATCAAATCACCACCACTAATTTAAGCACGCCTGCCGGCACTTGCCAGGATACCATTGTGACCAGTATCGCGGTATCGCCGCTGGCCATCAACACTTGGGCAGCTTCGGGTATGGCGGTTTTTCGCGCGGAAACCAACACCAATCCCGGACCATTGTTTAATTTTGACTTTATCAACCTTTGTGGCCCGCAGTTGCCCAATGGAACTGATGGCATCAGTTTTATACAGTTGATGTTGCAGTACAATTATGCCATCGTTAATTTTAAAATAAAAAAGGGCGCTACCATCGTAGCCTCTGGTGCCGTGGTGGGTACTCAAACCATGGTGAACCTGGCGCCGGGTGCTTACACCGTAGAATATACCACCACTGATAATGCCGGGTTGATCGGAATGACCACTTTCCCGCTTACGGTGTTGGACACGATAAAGCCGCTTGCCAAGTGCCTGCCCAACCTTACCGTAAAAGTTAACCCTTCGGGATTGAACGACTTTGTGTTGCAGCCAGCTGCAATAAACAATGGCAGTACCGATAATTGCCCTGGTGGCCTGACCTTCAGTATGCCCGCAACGATTTTTAAATGTGAACAGGCCGGTAACAGTTACATCGTCAACCTAAGTGTCACGGACGCTTCTGGTAATATTTCTATGTGTTCTACGATCGTCAAGGTGGAAAGTGTGCTGCCTTTGCCAAGCTTTGACCCGGTTTGTGAAGGTGACACCTTGCAGTTGTACACCAATCCGCCTGCGCCAGCATCGGCATTTTCATTCAACTGGACAGGCCCATCCTTCAGTGTTACGCAGCAAAACCCTGCCCGGTATAATGCTCCCCTTTCCTTTCAGGGATTATACACTGTTACTATTTCTGGCACAACGGGCTGCACGGCAAGCGGCTCGGTAACCGTGAATTTTGCCAATCTTGCGGTGCCTGATATTTCTGTTTCGGGGGGAGTTGGGGCTTTCTGCCAAGGGCAAAATATCATCCTCAATACACCAACCAACCCCAACAATCCACAAGATGTGAATTACTTGTGGTACGCCGATGCCTCGCCAAGCCCTATCCTGTTGGCGACAACAACGACAAATACCTACACCATTTTTCAACCTTCTCCTGGTCAATACCGCTTTTTTGTAAAGGTGAAGATTAAGGAATGCTTGACACCCAACTCGATTTATATAACGGTAAATGTTTACAGCCGCCCCGCAGCCCTGGTCGGAAACGACTCCCTCAGTATTTGTGCGGGCGATTTGCTGGCCTTAAGCACCCCGATTTCGGCGCCGGGTTTGACTTACTTGTGGACAGGTCCTAGCCTTAGTGGGTTTACCAGCCCATTTCAAAATCCAACGGTTACGAATGCTGCGACCCCTGTAAACGCTGGAGTTTACACTTTAAAAACTTTCCAAAACGGCTGTGAATCCATTCCTGCTGATACGACATTTGTAACGATACGGTACACCCCTCCAAAGCCAACCATTATCAATACTTTGCAAGCCTGTGTCGGAAATACCTTCACTTTTTGGGCTTCAAATGGCGGCGGCATTGTTGTTGCTTATGAATGGCAGCACCCCGTGTTGGGCAGTTTTACGACACTGATCAGTCAGTTTCCCATTCCAAATGTCAATGCCACGCATTGTGGAAAATGGAAAGTGCGGACCATGAGTGCAGCAGGTTGCTTTTCGCCCTGGTCAGATGAGGTGGATTTTTGCCCACAGGCATACCCGAACCTGATCGCTGGCGCCAATAGCCCGGTTTGTGCGGGTTTCCCGGTGAGTTTAACCGCGATGGATTCGATACCTGGGCTGCCCCTTATCTATACCTGGACCTTACCGAATAACAACCAAATACCTGGACCAAACCCAACCATCGCACCTGCCCAAAATGGCATTTACCGGGTGATCGCCCAAACCTCTTTTATGTGTGCCGATACGGCTTTTGTCACGGTACAAGTCACAGCTCCGCCGGTGATTACGGGCATTGCGAAGATGTCTCCGATTTGCGTCGATAGCTTGAGTAATGCTTGTTTGATGCCTTCTTTTACGAGTCCCTATGGCAATGTCAGCTTTATGTGGACCAAAGTGGGGGCGCCTGGTTTTATGGATAATAACAAAGACCTATGTTTTACACCAGTTGCATTTGCCAATAACGGTACTTATTCGCTTGTCATTAAAGATTCACTGGGTTGTTTTTCTACGCCAGCTTTTGACAGCATTACGGTATTGCCCTACGTAAAGGTGCCTAAGTTGACCCTCACGCCAACACCAGTATGCGCTGGCGGTACCGTGACTTTAATGGTTACCAATAGCAGTGATTATAACGGTGGAACAACACCGGAATACCATTGGATTACGCCACAGGGGACGGATACGTTTACCAGCGCCTCAATACTGGTATTGACCAATGTTACAGTAGCACAATCGGGCAACTATAAGGTGTATGTGAAAAAGGGTGCTTGTCAATCGGTATTTTCAGACATCAAAACGCTGGTAGTGAACCCGATTCCACCAACGCCGGTGGCAACGAGCAACCAACCCCTTTGTATTGGGAGCACCTTGCTTTTAGCGGCCAATGCCATCCCTGGAGCTACGTATTCCTGGATTGGGACGAATTTCGCCTCCGCAGATAAAGACCCGGTGCGATCAAATGTGTTAGCGAGTTTTGAAGGAACCTACACCGTTCATGTTGTGGTGAATGGCTGTGCCTCGGGTACCAGTACGGTATATGTTGATGTAATGGTACCACCAGCAACCCCAATAATTGCACTACCAGCACAGACGCGTATTTGTCTGGATTCGTCCATTACGGAGTTTATCAGGGTAAGTAATCAGGTGTTTGGCGCTTTCTATTCGTGGATAGACCTTGAGAATCCAGGTGATACCCTCCAGCATTCGACAAACCACTTCTTGAATTATGGGAATTTGCCCAGCACAGCGCTCACACCCGGTTTGCACCGGTTTCAAGTGTCAGCCTGGAAACAAGATAACCCCAATGGCGAGGGATGTAGTACGGTTTGGTCCAACATCGTCTCCGTATTCTTTGATACCATTCCAAATGTAATTGCCGCTACTGACCCGAGCCATCCAGCTTGTGTGACGCCTAGCTCGAAAATCACCCTCCAAGCAGTGCCTCCATCCAATGGGATAACGGGCACTTGGGCCTCCGTTGGTTCCCCAGCAGGTTCTGTGGAAGACCCCTTCTTTCCGACGACGCAATTTGTCGGCATAGCGGGCAATACCTACACCTTTTCCTGGTGCCTCACCAATGGCGGCTGTGCCAATTTTAGTTGCACCAACCTGACCATTACCGCAGTACCGCCCGAAACAGCCAAAGCTGGCGTCGACCAATATATTTGCAGCGGCACCAATGTATCCCTCAACGCCATGCAAGGCCTACACTCCCCAGGTAGCTGGAGCCAATTGAATCAAATAGGTGTGGCCGTCGCGGATAGCCTGGAGCCGATGTCGCCTGTTACCGGATTAAATCCTGGTAATCAATACTTCTTTACTTGGACGCTGGAAGACATTGGTTGTGGTGCGGCATCGGATATGGTGAGCATTTATTATTACAGCGGAAAGCCCAACATTACCGGAGATCCATTTAATTGCACGGGTTCAGATTGTTCGAATCTGCAATCACAGGGCTTGCGCAATTGGGAAACAGGCAAGTGGACAGGTCAGCCAAATACTACACTGACTTTCACACCAGACAATGACCCTATCACGACAGTTTGCAAATTGGTGCCTGGTATTAACACCGTTTTTTTTGAAATCAACAACGGTGTCTGTGGCAGTAACTCCCGCGACACCTTTGAAATAACCTATGAGATTTTTCCAAAGGCAAATAATGATGCCGTGACGGTGCCTTTTGGTACGGCGACCACTTTCCAGGTGCTGACCAACGACATTTTGCCGACAGATCCACCGAACGTTACCATTATTACGAACCCAATGAATGGGACGGTAACGGCGAATAATTCCAATGGCTCTTTCACCTACCGGCCGTTTTCAGGCTTTAGCGGGTCAGATGCTTTGGTGTACAGCATCTGCAACTTAAAATGTGGGACTACGGCTTGCAGTAACGCCACGGTGTTCTTTACGGTAGGTGTAGCGGGCGTCTGCGATATTCCCACCATTATCACACCCAATGAGGACGGGTTTAATGATGAGTTTAAAATCCCCGCCGACTGTTATTTCTTTGGCGAAGGGCAAAGCAACTTGGCAGAAGTGACCATTTTCAACCAGTGGGGCGACCATGTTTTTAATGACAAAGCATTTTTACCATCCAGCGCTTGGGACGGCAGGTACAACGGTGAAAGATTGCCCGCGGGCACTTACTACTGGGTCGTGAAGTTTGAAGCAGAAGACCGCGCACGTTCAGGATTTTTATTGATTCAGTACTAAAAACCGATCTATGAAAAAATGCTACTTATTCATGCTTGCGGTTTCCATTCCTGTCCTTGCTGCCGCGCAACAGGAGCAGATGTTCACCCAATTCATGTTCAATAAAATGGCCTTTAACCCAGGCTATGCGGGCAGTTTTGTTTCCCCGACGCTGACAACTGTTTACCGCCAACAATGGATCGGGCTGGAAGGCGCCCCCAATGCGCAGGTGCTTTCCTATAACCAGGCAGCGGTAAACGGAAGGGTAGGCATCGGCGGCACCATTATGCGCCAACAAATAGGCATCAGCACAAACCTGACATTCGATGTAGCCTATGCCTACCGGGTGAAAATGCAACGCGGTACTTTTGCTGTTGGCCTGCAGGCCAGTATGCGCAACATCCGGCAGAATTGGGCAGATTCTAGGATTGTTCCCATCGACCAAAATGATCCAGGGATACCTTTAGATACCAAGAGCAAGTTTTTGCCCAATTTTGGTGTTGGTATATATTATTTGCCGTATAATGATGGATGGTATGCAGGGCTTGCTATTCCGCGACTGGTGGGCAACAGCATTGATTTTGCTGAATTTGGCTCTATCTTTTCAAAAGAGGTTCAACACATCAATGCTATGGGTGGCATCACTTTCAAACCCAATGAAGATTTAAAAATCACCCCGCAGGCCTTGTTCCGCTACGCCATTGGAGCGCCATTCGACGCAGAAATGAATGTAAGTTTATTGCTAAAGGAAAAATTCTACGGCGGAGTCACATATCGAGTGGGTGGAGACACCAAGGCGCTGGGTGAAAGCGTTGATGTCATGCTTGGCATGCAGATGACCAGCAACCTGTTTTTCAGCCTGTCGTATGATATTGGACTTACGCGCTTGCGCAAATTCAATGCTGGATCGGTGGAAGCAACTGTAAGGTGGTGGTTCAACCCGCCCGCACAAGGAGAAGTTGTACCCGATAGGCCGCCATTCTAACATTACATAAAACAACAAATTTCGCAATACATGAAGCAAAAAATAATCCTCTTATTGCTCCCATTTTTCTTGTTATCCCTGGCTTTCGGTGCTTTGGCGCAAACCTCCTCTAAAAGCAAGTCGAAAGACCGGTTTCGCGAAAAGGATGATCGCCGCTATCCGGTCCGTCTCGAGAACGCTGCGGCTCTGAATCAAGTGGGAACCGACTATTTGCCGGCCTATTATGACAATGGCATTGTGTTCGTCACTGCCCGTTCTAAAAAAGGGCCCCGCGATGTGAGCAGCAAAGAGCCTTACACGGAGCATTATTTCTCCGCTTTTGACGTTTTAGGGAAATTGCAGCCACCAGAAAAATTCCACTTTAATGATTTGAAAAGCACAAATTTCAATGAAGGCGCTGTTGCGTTTTCCCGAGACCATAAATTGGCACTCATTTCCCGAAATAACAACGAAGATGGGGTGCTGAAGGTTGGCAAAAGTGGCAGGTCGACCCTGAAAATATACAAGACTTATTTTGGGTTCCCAGATTGGACCAAACCCGTGGAAATGCCTTTTAACAGTGATGATTATTCATGCATGCATCCAAGTATCAGTGCCGATAACAAAAGGATTTTCTTTGCCTCTGACATGCCTGGCGGGTACGGCGGCTATGACCTGTACTACGTTCAAATGACGAAAGAAGGTTGGAGTGCGCCCGTAAACCTGGGCCCAAATATCAATACGGACAAACAAGACCTGTTTCCCTATATCAGCTTCTCCGGCACGCTTTATTTCTCCTCCAACGGTCGCCCTAACAGCATGGGTGGCATGGATATTTATTATGTCAACAACCCACTGAATAATCCGGAGGAGATTGTGAACATGGGCGCACCTTTTAATTCCGAAGCCAATGACCACAGTTTTATCATTGACGAAGATGGGTACAGCGGCTATTTTGCCAGCAATCGGCAGGATATGAACTATGGCAAGGACAATGGAAAGGATGATATATTTCAGTTTTTTGCCCCTAAAGGCATAGAAGGCACCGGGAAACCGGAAACGAATTCCGCCCGGATTTCTGTCATCGACCAGAAGACCGGCGAGCCGTTGCAGGGTGCAGAAATACGTATTCTCCAGCCTACCGATGATGGGTTTATCAGCAGCGGTGCCACCGGAGATAGCAGTTTTTATTCGATGGATTTGGTGCCCCGGCAAGACGACCCGAATGCGTTTACCTTGTCACTGGTGCGGAAAGGCGCTTCTGAATTGGGTGCCCCATCTTTGTATTCCAATGCTGAAGGCGGCGCTATTACCGATTTCACCCGCTTCAAGCAGTATTTGGTACTCGTCTCCGCCAAAGGCTATGCTCCCAGAGAACAGTTTTTGTTTGTTGATTCTGAAGACGACCAAACCCTCAAATTTAAAATGGCACCTGCGCCACCATGCCTTCGAGCAGGCGGCATAGTGCTCACGACAGAATTTAGCAAGCGCATTGCCAACGTGACCATCCGGTTTGTACACCGGCTGACAGGACAAACGGAGACCGTTCGGACTACCTGGAGTGGTGAATTTGACGCTTGTTTGCCAATGGACGGAGACTATATTGCTTACGTTGAACGGGCAGGGTTTAAATCTGAGAATTATCGGCTTACCGCCTCCAGAACAGGCGTTGTATTTGAAGAAGTGCGCTTGCGGCCAATTGTGGATGTTGCTACGGTGGAGGATGTCATGCCACTCGCCAGCGGATTGGTAGAAGGTTCTGTACTGGTACTCGACAAGATTTTCTACGAATACAACAAAGCTACCCTCAACCAGGGGGCTATGCGACACCTGAATGCTATCCTTGACTTCATGAAGCGCTACCCGGAAATGGAAATTGATCTTGTTTCGCATACCGATACCCGCGGCGACGCAGCGCTCAATATGGAACTTACCGAGGAGCGTTCCAAAAATGCCAAAAAATACCTGGTGTATATGGGCATTGATGAAAAACGCATCAATGCCATTGGCAAAGGCGAAACCGAGCCGCGTAACCACTGCAAGGAGGGAGCAGATTGTTCGGATGAAGAGCATCAGCAGAACAATCGACTTGAGATCAAGGTGCGGAAGCTTGGGCCGGCCAGTGGGTCGTAGGTGGGTTCATCAAACCATTGTCATAAATTACCGTTTCAATCTAAGGGAGTAAAGTAGTGCTTATCTTTGCTCCCTTAGCTTTGAACACAAAAACATCCCACAGCCCGTGGGCCAAGCCTATGACGATGCCCTTTAAAATAAATATATCTTGCCTTCTGCCACTACTGTTGGCACTGCCTTTTGCCCTTTTGGCATTTCCCGAACCTGCTGATAAGCTGGATAATTCTACGGCAGATACTGATGGGCCGCATGTTTTTTACAGGGGTGATAAAGTTGTGGTGAAATATGTTGTGATGCGCGATACGGGCGCAAAAGCAATTACCCAGTTGTTTCCGAATAAGGAAACGGTCGGGCTCACGTGCATGATT
>JBBRWA010000199.1:0-11663 GCA_038246345.1 Chitinophagales bacterium | reverse complement strand
ATGAGAGATGAGTTACGAGTGATGAGTGATGAGTGATGAGTTTGCACGACGTTTGTGCTTTACTGTAGAATGGTTTTCCAGCACCTGAACCATGAATTGTATAAAGGTGCTGAAACACAAATGCCAAACAAATGCACAAACGTCGTGCAAACTCATAACTCATAACTCATAACTCATCGCTCATCGCTCATAACTCATAACTCATAACTCAAAAAATGAGCAATATAACCATCGGAATATCTTGCGGCGACATCAATGGCATTGGCCTGGAGGTTGTTCTCAAAGCTTTGGCCATAAAAAAGGCCGGACAAAAATTTAAAATTGTGATTTACGGCAGCACCAAAGTTGTAGCTTATCATAAAAATATCATAACGGAAGAGAATATCCAGTTTAATACCATCAATACACCTGCAGAAGCCAAGACTGGGCTGATTAATGTCATCAACTGCTGGCCCGACAATGTCAATATTACGCTTGGAAAGTCCAACGAAATTGGCGGGAAATGCGCCATGGATGCCCTTGCTGCTGCGGTGAAAGACCTTAAAAGTGGCGACATTGATGCTTTGGTAACGGCGCCCGTGAATAAAAAAGCGATGCAATTGGGTGGTTTTAAACACATTGGGCACACGGAATACCTCAGCGAGGAATTCAAGGCAAAAGAAACCTTGATGCTCCTGGTATCTGATTCGCTTCGCGTAGGTGTCGTGACCAATCACCTGCCGCTGCGTGAAGTTGCAGCAGCCGTAACGAAAGAAAAGGTTCTCCAGAAAATACTCATTATGGCCGAAACCCTTAAAATCGATTTCAACATCGACCGGCCAACCATCGCCGTGCTGGGACTAAACCCACATGCGGGCGACGACGGCGCGATCGGCCATGAAGAAGAAAAAATCATCCTCCCAGCCATCGAAGAAGCAAAAGCCAAGGGTGTGCTGGCTTTCGGCCCCTACCCTGCCGACGGTTTTTTTGGCTCAGGCCAACACCATAAGTTTGATGGCATCATGGCCATGTACCACGATCAAGGCTTGGTGCCTTTCAAAGCACTTTCTTTTGGCGCTGGCGTGAACTACACCGCTGGCTTGCGGGCCGTGCGCACCTCTCCCGACCATGGCACAGCTTATGATATTGCAGGCAAAGGAGAAGCCGATGAAATGTCGTTCATCAAAGCCTTGTACCTTGCCGCTGACATTGTGCACAACCGCACTGAATACATTGACATGCACGCCAATTCCCTCGAACGCCGCAAACAAAAATCACTCGTTAGCGAAACTGGCGATGACGAAGTAGTAGAAGCCGTTATCCCTGAAGATTAAAGAAATATGAATATTCTAGGAATTGATGTAGGTGCCTCTGGAATGAAAGGAGCACTGGTAAGTTTAGAGAAAGGCCAACTTTCAGGTGAACGGTACCGGGTGTCTACACCACAGCCGTCTACACCGGAAACGATGGCCGCCGCCTTTGCAGAGATTGTGCGGTTTTTCGACTATAAAGGGCCCGTCGGCTGCGGTTTCCCCTCCATTGTAAAAAATGGCGTGGCATTGTCAGCTGCGAATATTGACGACAGTTGGAAAGGTACAGACATCCAAAAAGTGTTCGGAGATGCCTGTGGGTGTCCGGTTTTCGCGACCAATGATGCCGATGCAGCGGGTGTGGCGGAAATGCGCTTTGGCAAGGGCCGAGAGGAACAAGGACTTGTTTTGCTTATTACAATTGGCACCGGCTTGGGGTCTGCGCTTTTTTACAAAGGAGTTTTGATTCCAAACACAGAACTTGGACATGTTTTGTGGAAAAAAGGCAGACCAGCTGAACAATGGTGCTCCTCTGGTGCCCGCGAGCAGTTGAAAATTAGCCGAAAAAAATGGGCCAACCGGTTCAACGAATATCTCCTGCACCTGGAATTGCTTTTTTCACCCGATCTGATTATTCTGGGCGGCGGAGAGAGCAAGTTATTTGATCAATACAAAGACCAATTACATACCAAAGCACCGGTAGTACCCGCCAAGCTGCTCAACAATGCAGGCATCATTGGCGCGGCTGCCTACGCTTTTGAAAACCAATAATACATCCAAACTATGGCATGGGTCGCTCTCGAAGGAATGCGTTTTCACGCTTATCACGGTGTGTATGAAGCCGAACAAATTCTTGGCACTGAATACCTTGTGGATGTTTACGTGAGCACCGGAATTGCAGCCGCCGCCGCAAAAGACAGTCTGGAAGAGACCAATGTCAACTACGAAACAGTCTTTCAAATTTGTCTGGTGGAAATGGCCACGCCCAGGAAATTGCTCGAAACAGTAGTCTCCGGTATTATTGGAAAAATGAAGCGCCAATTCCCAAACATGAAAGCCGTAAAAGTGCGGGTAAAGAAGCAAAATCCGGCGATTTTTGGGAAAATGAAAACCGAAGAAAAATTTCAAACCGTTGCAGGACAGGCAGCCTCCGCATGGGTAGAAGATGAGCAAGATTTGGTTGCCAAATGCCCACGCTGTAAGAAAGATTTCCTGTGCTACAAAGACGAAACGTGTTGGTGCAAAGCCTTGAACAATGTGCATCCAGCCACCATAGAAACCTTGACCCGCCAATATGGTACGAGCTGCCTTTGTGGTGTTTGTTTGAAATTATATGCTGGATAACAGACAACAACTGTCCTTTAGATTGTATCTGTGAAAACACTTGCCCCATTTTGCACTAGATGTTTACCTTTATTTTTTGGTACCGTATCTTTCGTGCCATTACAAACTTATTTGCCTGTAAAATCATGATTAGAAAACCTACACATTCATTTGCATTCCCGCTGCTCCTACTCCTTGTTTCCCTCTCACAAAGCATTCAGGCTCAAATACTGAATGACGATTGTACGACAGCAATACCGATTGCCAACCCCAGCCAGTATTGTTCCGAGCCAGACGCTGAAACGAATATAGGAGCACTACCGAGTAGCACACCGACTCCAGCTTGCTTCAATGCCGCACAAAACGATGTCTGGTATAGCTTCGAAGCAACGGCTGTCAACATGGATATCTTCGTATCTGCCTCCATTTTCTCCTCCATGACGGGACCGACCATCGCTATTTACGGTGGCAACTGCTCCAATGGCTTGGTGGAACTTGGATGTGCCGCCAATGTACAAGGCGGTGATGCCCAACAGTTAAGTGCCTTAAACCTTGTTGTTGGCCAGACCTATTATGTCCGCGTTGATGCCCTGTTTGCCGGCGCTTTTCAATTCTGCATTTTTAATGCCAGTCCCGGTGATGCCATTACGGGCGACTGCCCCACCGCTGTTTTTGTTTGCGACAAATCCCCGCGAGGGGTTCAATTTGTTGCTGGTCCGGGCGCTGATCCGTTCGAGTGGGACGGAGCCACCTGTTTGATCGGCTTTCCGGGGGAATCTAATTCGTCCTGGTTCACTTTCACGGCTGCCACCAGTGGCACCCTGGAGTTTACCCTCAATCCCGTTAACCCGAATGATGACCTTGATTTTGTCGTGTACCACCTGCCCAATGGCCCGGATGATTGCAGTGGAAAAATCCTCGAACGCTGCATGGCAGCTGGCGACTTTTCTCTACCAAGTCCTTGCATGGGCCCAACAGGTTTGAACGCTACTTCCACAGATGTCAGCGAAGATCCTGGCTGCTTTAACGGTAACGACAACTTTTTGAGGTATATGGATCTTGTCGCCGGTGAAACCTATACGGTTTCCATAAACAACTTCACCTCCAGCGGCAGCGGGTTCACCATTGATTGGGGCGGCACCGTTGAATTTGAAGGGCCGAAAGCTGACTTCATAACCGATGATGCAGACAATATTATTTGCCTGGGCGAAGAAATCACCTTTACAGATATGAGTACCACAACCAACGGCATTATTGATGCCTGGAATTGGAATTTTGGTGCCAATGCAAGCCCTTTTAACGACACCACCATGGGGCCACATACCGTCCAGTACCTGAACAAAGGGTCAAAAACGATTGAGCTCAGCATCCATTCCGACCTGGGTTGTACCGTCAAAAAAAGCATCGAAATCCAGGTAGATTCCTGTTGCGCCATCATGGCATCGGTTAATTTGCAGCCCGATTGCTTGCCCGACACCAGTTGCCAGCAAGCCGTAGCCGTAGTGACCAATGCCATTGCACCCGTCCAATACAACTGGAGCACTGGCCAAACAGATTCAATAGCGACCATGCTGCAGGGCGGGGATTACAGCTTAATCGTAAAAGATGCATTCGGATGTGCCGATACGGTGCAATTTACCGTAGAGCAATTGCGCATATTTGAAATCCCCAACGCCTTCACGCCCAACGGCGACCAGGCAAACGACATATTCGGACCTGTATCCAAAGCCTCTGATATTCAGGTATTAGACATCGAAATTTGGAACCGATGGGGTATTAAGGTGTACAACGGCACCAGTGGCTGGGATGGCAAAATAGATGGCACGCCCGCACCTTCTGAAGTGTATGTGTATCGGATAAAAATAAAGATGCCCGATGGGAAGGAGGAAGTGCGGACAAATGAGGTAACGCTGCTGCGGTAAAAGAGGGGTTTCAGGTTTCAGGTTTCAAGGTTTCAGGTTTACAAAAGAGGGGTTTCAGGTTTCAGGTTTCAAGGTTTCAAGGTTTCAGGTTTACTCGATTGGTTTGTACCCTTGAAATTGTATTTCAAATCAAAAACAGATCGCGTAAACCGTAAACCTTGAAACCTGAAACCTGAAACCCTTTTTAATGTACGCTCTCTCCGTCCAGGCTCAAGCTTTGTAGCGCAACCGGGCCAATGTCATTCACTTTCCCCAAGGCTAGCGGGACTTCAATTTTCACATAATTATCAGTAAAGCCTGTTAACAGGGCAGGATCGCGGTGCTGTTCAAAAAGCACGGGGCGGGTAGTGCCCAGGTGTTGTTGGTAAAAAGCGCGGCGTTTCATTTCCGAAAGACCACGAAAAGCCTGGTTCCGGCGGCGGCGCTCCTCTATCGGCACTTTGCCCGCCATTTCAGCTGCTGGCGTATTGGCACGCTCGGAGTAGGTGAAAACGTGGAGATAGGAGATGTCCAGGTTTTGGACAAACTCGTACGACTCCAAAAAATCGGCTTCTGTTTCTCCCGGAAATCCGACGATGACATCACAGCCAATACAAGCGTGTGGCATGAGCCGTTTGATGCTCGCGACGCGTTCGGCGTACAATTCACGGCGGTATCGGCGGCGCATTTCCGCCAGCTGCTTGTTGTTCCCCGATTGCAAGGGAATGTGGAAGTGCGGCATAAAGCGTTGGCTATTTGCCACAAATTCTATTATTTCATCGGTCAATAAGTTCGGCTCGATGCTGCTGATGCGGAAACGGGAAACGGTTTCAACCTGGTCGAGTTCTTTCACTAAATCGGCAAAAAGTGCTTCTTTTCTGGGCCTGGCACCTTCTATTACCTCGGTGCCATTGCCAAAGTCTCCAATATTTACCCCAGTCAGGACAATTTCGCGGGTGCCCATTTCCGCAATTTTCCGGGCATTGGCCACAGCGCTTTCTACAGTATCAGAACGGCTTGCGCCGCGCGCCTGCGGGATGGTACAGAAGGTACATTTGTAATCACAGCCGTCCTGCACTTTTAAAAAGGAGCGCGTGCGGTCGCCAAAAGAAAAGGAAGACGAGAAAGTATTTACGTCGCGCACGTCCCCGGCCCGCACCATGCCCTTGCCTTGGGCTTTGGAAAGCTCGTCTACATAATCGAGGATGCGGAATTTTTCCCCCGCGCCCAATACCAGGTCTACCCCGGGAATATCGGCAATTTCCTGTGGCTTTAGTTGGGCATAGCAGCCAGTGACCACCATAAAAGCACCCGGTTGGCGGCGCATGACCTGGCGCACGATCTTGCGGCACTCGCGGTCGGCCTGTTCCGTCACGGAGCAAGTGTTCAGCACGTATATATCGGCTTCCTCTTCAAACTTCACGGGCAGGTAGCCGCTGCTTTCAAAGAGCCGCGCGAGTGCGGAGGTCTCCGAATAGTTCAGTTTACAACCCAGGGTATGAAAAGCTACGGTGCGTGGTGTGGCCATAATTGTTAAAAAAGAGTGCAAAATTAATAGAAAAAAATAAGGAGACCGCTATTCAATCAGAACAAGGCCATAAAACTTAGTTTAAATAAATAGAAATATTCAATACTTGGTTTTCAATGTAAATCCGTGTCTCCTTGCCCTAACATTTGCAATGCTTACTCAAAATGCGGCTTGGTTCAACCCCAAAAAAGGGGTATTCAATCATTGATCGTGTCTTTAATGGCGTAGAGCGTTTACCTTGAATGAAATTATTACGAAAAATTTATGACACTTAAACCTATTTTCTATGAAACAGTTGATCCTGATCATGCTACTCGGCTTGCTTGCTTCCTGTAACAAGTCCGACAATTTTCTGGTACACGAACTCCCAAATTTGGGTGATTATGAATTGAAAGCAGCCATTTATGTTGACATTTTTAATGCTGACTTTCAGAACAGCCTACCCAATTATTTGGTGACCATGGGCCTGAGCCAGCACGTCATTGACAGAAATAAGGCCAATTTGGGGCGAATTGTATTTTATGATGAAAGCTTATCACTGGACGGAAAAATATCCTGTGCATCCTGCCACAAACAAAACAGGGCTTTTGCCGATGATGTGGCTTTTAGCAAAGGCGTAACGGGACATCTTACTGCCAGAAATTCCATGTCATTGGGCAATGTTGCGAGTTTCGCGGCGCACTATGCCTCCATCAACGGTGTAAAACCCGACTTGCTTTGGGATGGCAGGGCAGCTGATATTGTTAACCAGGCACCGATGGCTTTCACCAACCCACACGAGATGGGACTGACCATGGCGGAGGTGATCGAAAAGGCAAAAGCCCGGGAATATTACCCCTATTTTATGCTACAGGCTTATGGCGATCCTGCGGTGACAGAATCGCGCCTTTTGGAAGGCTTGCAGGAATTCGTTCATGCTATGGGCAGCGCAAGTTCAAAATTAGACAAAGCTTTGGACAAGGTCAATGGTGATTTGTTTGGTACATCCAGTATAAGTATTCCGATAACCGCCCAGCGCGACTCTATTATAAGCTCTTATCTTGGCGTGATTACCATAACGGATACTGTTGGTACCGATACCATCATAAAGTCATTGTTGGATTTTTCTGAATCCGAGCTGCGGGGGCGGTCACTTTTTTCTCAAAATTGCACGAAATGCCACTCGCCAATTCGTTCCCTTCAGAGTGAGTTCTTGGCATGTAATGGATTGGACATGAATTATGTCGATCAAGGGCTTGGGGATATTTCTAGCCGACAGGGGGACAGAGGCGTTTTCAAGTCTCCTTCCTTGCGCAATATTGCTTTCACAGCGCCCTACATGCACGATGGGCGATTTAAAACGCTCCATGAAGTACTTGATTTCTACAGTACCGGGATTCAGTCGCATCCAAATTTACACCCTTTGCTGCGCGATTCAAATGGTCAAGCCCTGAAGATGAACTTCAGTGACCAGGATAAGCTGGACCTGCTCGCTTTCCTCAAAACAATGAACTCCTATGATGTACTAACCGACAGCAGGTTCTCCAATCCATTTCATTGATTCCAAAGATGAAAACAACATATCTTATTATAGTAGCAATATGCTGCGCCTTTGCTTTCAAAGCATCGGCGCAGCGTTTTGCGCCTTTTGCCGCAAAGGTTGACCTGTCTATGGCGTTGCGCCATGGGCTCGGCGGCAGCCTGGAATGGCAATATTCGCCCCGCGCTGCCATTGTGGTACAGGGAAGTTGGGAAGAGCACAACAAGGCAAGCAATTTGGGTCTATTTAATGGCGATCTGGTGGCCAATTTTGCAGAACTAAAAACGGATACCTTTCTTGGCGTTAATTTAAACCTGCTATCTGGCACATCGACTGTTTATGTCGGAGAAGGCCGTCCTTTGCCCATATTGCCAGAGTATATCCCGCTATCCTCGCTTAACCTCCGCTTGGGCCATCGCTTCATTTTTGGTAAAAAACGCTCGAAGTGGCAGCTGTCGCTCCAACCCTCCTTTTCGCTTGTTCAGCACCGTTTTTTTGAAGTCAAACAAATTTATGAACTACAGGGCACTGCTGGCCAGGCAACCATTCACGGCAGCTTTCCTTCGCATTGGAAAGAATTAAAACTGTATCGCGCATTGTATGAACGACAAACCATGCGTTCGAGGACACAGTGGCTACCCGGAATTACATATGATATTGGTATCAGCCGCCGTTTCGGTCAGCGGTGGACGCTGGAGGCAAGGGTGAGTGGATTGTACAACCTTGAAACGCCTTACCTGTCGCCTAAGCCGCCTGGCCCTGCGCGTTCGGCACACGTGCGCGGGAATTTATTCGTAGGGTACAGTATCGGTAAAATTCGCTGACGATTAGAACGCCAGCCCAAGATTCCAGGCAATGTATTCTGCGGTAAAAGCGTGCGTCTTCAAGGTGGCCCCTAGAAATGGACGCACCGGCGTTGGAATACTTTCAGGCAAATACCAGCGGATAGAAAGTTTGCTGTAGAGCGGCTTGGGTACAAAAGCGTTGTATTTTCCACCGAAATAACGGCCAAGTTGCAATTGAATACCCAGATCGCCAAACAAGAACTCCTCCCCCAGAAACAGCGCCAGCCGGGTGGCTCCTTGCCGGGCAGCAGCTTCGTCATCAAAACGGGTGCTGTGCAGGCCCCATGCATAAATGGCCTTATTCTGTTCATAATCAAGGCCAAAGGATGCTCGATGCAGCTTGTTGAAGCGGTACAAAACCGCAGCGGAGCCCGACCAAACCGGGTATTTTGGTCCGTCGAAAGTGGCGATTTGTATGGCGGAAAAACCACCTTGCAGCAGCCCGCCCAGTCGCCTTCCACCCAATTTTCGGCTCGTACCCGCTGCCTTGAAATCGGCTTTCCGAAGCGGCTTTGGCGACCAGGTAGCGCCAACCCAGCCTGATAACACATTGATACCGTAATTGGGCAAAGACGTTCCGCCATTTGAAAAATGGGTAAAACTGCCACCCAGCAACAGCCGTGTATGAGCATTGAGCCGGGACTCCGCAGCCAGCCGAAACTGGGTCATATTGTTCCAGTGCGATCCAATGGCGTTTTGACCGGGATTGTTCCACCAATCATAAGGCTTGGTGACCCAGGCGAGACCCGTACCGATGCGGAAATGAGCGCTGAACCAGGCTGCCCGCAGGATGGGCACATTCAGCCAGGGCAGCAAGCCAAAGGCTCGTTCATGCGCGTTTTCTCCAAGCTGAAAGCAGGCGAATACCCCTCCCAGGGACGGGTATCGTTGCCAGGCCTGCCAATCGCGACGGCCCAGGGTTTGGAAGCGGATGCCTAGTTCTTGTCCGCTGATGCCTTCGCCCGTTTTGATAGTAAGTTTGGGTGTGTGCCGCCATACAACACCTTGGTAGACAGCGGATTCCAGTGAAATTTTTTGAGCTGAAAGTGAATGCAAACAGACTATCAAACTGACATGGCAGATCAACAAACTGCGCAGCAGAATCATCCGATTAAATAAGCGACAAATAAGCGACTCACTTTTGATTTGCTCCATTATTAGCTGACTTTCCCCTTTTGGAGGCTGCAATTTCGTCAATTTTTTCAAGCAGCCATTTTTTGGGCATATTAGAAGATGATTCAGTAACCAAATTTTTAAATTTGCTAATGGCATTGGAATCAAAAGTATTTAAATAAGTCAGCTTTTTTACAAAGTTGAGGAAGTTGTTATACTCGCGTTTTTGATTTTTTGATATCAACTTATTTCGACGAATATAAATTCGAAAACTATCCATAAGCGACTCCAATGCCAGGCTTTCGTTGGTTTCATAATAAGTCCTCAACAAAATCAATTTTGAGCCAAGCGCATACACGATGTCATTGTATTCTACATTTTGCAACAAATCAATGACTTCTGCATGTTTTTTCTGCCGGAAGTAAATATTCGCTAAGCTGTACCTTTTGGCATTCTCCCGTATAGGGGCAGGCAGATATGCTGCATATTCATTGATAAAATTCTCGGCCCAAGCAAACTCTCCCACCCACATGCTGATGGTTACCATATTTTTGAACACCCCTTCTGTCAGGTGATTGTTTTCAACTAATATTTCTAGCAGGACAGTTTTTTTCAAGACACGAAAAAAAATAGGGTAATAATCAGTCTGACCTTGGTTGACTTTTAAGGCGCAATAATTTTGGGCAATTTGATAACATTCACGCAAGTCTTCTTTGGGTAAATTACCTGCTTGTTTGTCCAGGTCAATCAACAGCTGTTGAAAATGGCTTTCATTGTTTGGTTCCGTAAAACACAAAACAACCCTGCTGAAAACGGTAATAAATGGGATGTTTTTAAACCTTTCTGAATTAATTTCTTCCCAGAACCCGGGCATAAAGGATATGACTTTTTCTGTGTCCCGAATACCACTGAATTGGAGCCAAGCAACATAGTACTTCAATTTTTGGATCAGGTAAAAGCACTCCAAGTAAAAATCAGCAGTGGAAAGCTTATCGCCGTAACCCGTGATCGCTACGAGTTTTGATGCCCTGCTAAAAACACGGTGGTGCATCCTGAATTGTGCCAACAGCAACTCGCTCGATTGTCCAGGCGTTTCATCAAAAAGCCGAAATATTTGCCTTTCCGTACTGGCAAGAAGTTTCTTTAGCAGTGGCTTTTCTAACACCTTTTGCAAGTCTAGCGCTTCATTGAGCGGATCATTGTTCCGGGCTTCTGCTACCATAAACCGCATGGCCAGATGGCTCAAATCAGAGGAAAGCCGACGCAAATGCGCATCGTCAAACTTTCTTGCGGGATAAAGTGTTTCCCATACCATTGCTTTTGTCAATTGTGTAACATCCATGTCTTGGCGGATGGATTCGTTCAAAAAATCAAACAAGCGCGTAGCATCAGGCTGTTCGTTCAGATAGGGAGAAAGCAAATATTTTCGAAAGCGGTTGAGCTCCACTTTGGTAAAAGATGTGAGCAGTGAGAGCAAGTTGTCGCTGAGCATTGTCCGTTTGCTTAAAAATTGGATAATGTTGAATTTTAACGTCTCTAGCCTATTTGACTGACTATCAGCTTCTTATTTGGCTTGTAAACAAAAAAAATATCCGGCAAGTTTAGTAAAATGTATTTGATTTAATCCGTTTTTTCCCCAACCTTTGTAAAGTAAAACTGGAACGCCCTCAAAATCCCAACCTTCTGCCCACTCTGTAACGTCTTTTTGATCGTTCAAAAATAGCTTATGCGCAACGTAACTTTATTCTTCGCATCGTTTTTTCTGGGAGCATTTTTGCTTTGGGGGGAGAAGGTGTACGCGCAGTGCAGCCAGGTAGGTTGGGTCGCCAGTGTCACACCGGGTTGTGGTGCAAAAATCATTGATCTTGACAATGGCCAGGTTTATCGCGCTGTATTGGGTGCCGATCAACTTATTGGCGGACAGACAATTTCTTTTTCCACCGCCATAGCCCCCATGCCTCAAGGCTGCGCTCCAAATGGCAATGGTCAAGTTGTTTCCCTGACCTGCATTTCTGATACGCTACCTTGTGCTGCACATTTTGGCTATTACCCTGATGTCAATGACGGACTACAGTTCAATTTTGTTGGAAATGTGTATGATCCGCAAACCCAAATTTGTCATTGGGATTTCGGCGATGGCTCGGT
>JBBRWA010000198.1:0-11673 GCA_038246345.1 Chitinophagales bacterium | reverse complement strand
TTATACAACCACTAAACCCCAAACCCAACGCGCGCTCGTGAGCGTCTGCGACGCGAAACGTGCTGTCTGCAAGTCTGTGACTTGCGAGACACGTTACGGCGGGCGAGAAACCCGCTGGCGCAAAGTGTTCGACATTCTTACTTACACAACCACAACAACCAAACCCAACGCGCGCTCGTGAGCGTCTGCGACGCGATACGTGCTGTCTGCAAGTCTGCGACTTGCGAGAAAAATCTCGACGGGAAACAGTACAAGTCAAAGACTTGAAGACACTACGTATCGGGTCGCAGACCCTCACGAGCGCTCGGGTCGCAGACCCTCACGAGCGCGCTCACGTTTCGGGTGCGTTTGTGGGTGGGCAAATCGAAATATGATAACATTTTTCAAAAAAAAACTGCTTGTTGCATCATTTGCTGCTAGCGTGAAGTGGCTGTTGGTATGAAGTGTTCGAAACTTTCTGGCGCAAAGTGTTCGACATTCTTGCTTCAACAACCACAACAACCAAACCCAACGCGCGCTCGTTAGCGTCTGCGACGCGAAACGTGCTGTCTGCAAGTCTGTGACTTGCGAGACACGTTACGGCGGGCGAGAAACCCCAAAAGTCAAAGACTTGAAGACACTACGTATCGGGTCGCAGACCCTCACGAGCGCTCGGGTCGCAGACCCTCACGAGCGCTCGGGTCGCAGACCCTCACGAGCGCGCTCAGGTTTCGGGTGCGTTTGTGGATGGGCAAATCCAAATATGAGAACATTTTTCAAGAAAAACTCCGATGGCAGCACGATCGCCACAGGCAGTCGCGACGAAACCGCCATTTTGTGGCGTACAGAGGGCGCCGTAATAACAACACTGTCTGGCCATAAAGCCGAAATCTGCGATGTCTGCTTCACGCCCGATTCAAAATCAGTGATCACTGCCAGCGGCGATATGGACAAATCGGCAAAAATGTGGTCGCTCGAGGGCCTGAATGTTCGAAGTTTTGAAGGTCATCGGGATAGGATAAACTCGGTAGCAGTTTCCGCGGGTGGTTCGCGTTTGTTGACTGGGAGCAGCGATGGGACGGTGCGGGTGTGGCGGTTGGTGAAACAATAAAATGGAGGCAATATTTAATTTATCCGCTGATAATTTACGCTATAATCAGCGGTTAATTTGTTTTTCGATATCTTCGCGCTGTGTTTAACGTAAAAAACAGCGCAATGATTGGAAGGAAAGAAGAACGCTCCATGCTTGAGTCCTTGGCTCAAGCCGACAAATCGGCCTTTGTGGCTGTATATGGACGCCGCAGGATAGGCAAGACCTATTTGATCCGCCATGTATTTGAGGGGCAGTTTACCTTTCAGGTGACTGGAATTGCCAACGTGGGGTTACACGCACAGTTAGCCAATTTTTATGCGGGCATGGTCAGGCATTTCAATTGGTTGGAAGACAAACCGATGCCGGACAATTGGTTTGGGGCATTTCAATACCTGATTTCAGCCTTAGAGCGCCATCAAGGTGCTACCAAGGTATTGTTCTTCGATGAACTGCCTTGGTTCGATTGTCCAAAGTCGGGGTTTATCCCTGCCCTCGAGCACTTTTGGAACAGTTGGGCGAGCGCCCGGCGCGACGTCCTGCTCCTTGTTTGCGGTTCAGCGGCTTCGTGGATGATCAACAAACTTATCAACGCCAGGGGAGGGCTACACAACAGGGTGACACACCGCATCCAACTGCTGCCATTTTCGCTCCGTGAATGCGAAGCATTTCTGCAACAAAAACAGGCCAATTACAACCGTTATCAGATCGTTCAATTGTATATGGCTTTTGGCGGCATCCCTTTTTATCTGGACTTGGTTGATCCCGGGAAAAGTGCGGCACAAAACATCAACGAACTTTGTTTTTCCCCCCGGGGGATGCTCCGCAAGGAATATGAAAACCTATATGCCTCATTGTTTAAAAGTTCAGGGAGGCACACCGCCATTATTGAGGCTTTATCCAAAAAAATCAAAGGCTTGGAGCGCATCGAACTGCTGAAATTGGCTGGGCTTGCCGATGGTGGCACCGCCACTAAAACACTGCGAGAATTGGAGGAAAGCGGGTTTGTTAAAAAATATCCTGCTTTTGGGAAAAACAACCGCTATGTGCTTTATCAATTGACAGATTTTTACTCCCTCTTTTATTTGAGATTTATCAAGGGAAGCAGCGACCACGACAAAGACTACTGGCTGAATGCTTTAGATAACCCGGAAATCCGGGCTTGGAGCGGCTATGCATTTGAACAGGTTTGCCTCGCACACCTTGACAATATCAAACACGCACTGGGTATCAGTGGGGTACAAACGCGGTCTGCTGCTTGGATTGGCGAATCTGAGGGACAAAAAGCGCGGATAGACCTCGTCATTGATCGCCGCGACCAGGTGATCAACCTCTGTGAAATAAAATTTTCAGTGAATGAGTTTGAAATCGACAAAAGCTATGCAGGTGAATTGCGCGAGAAAATAGGGGTATTTAAATCAAGCACAAAAACAAATAAAGCGATTTTCCTTACGCTGATCACAACTTTTGGTATAAAAAAAGGCGGCCATAGCGGTGGCTTGGTGCAAAATTCATTGACAATGGATGTTTTGTTTGTGGCGTGATTACCCACCAAAAGCTGAAACCGCCTCCATCACTTCCGTATAAAAGGGCTCCTCCCCACTCAAACCTACCAACTCAATATCCAATTTTGCGCAAATGATTATAAGCATTTCGTGCAGCGGTGGGTGGTGGGTACCAAGCTGCTCGGGTTTTCCACCGAAAGTTTCAAAAAGGGTGAGCAATGCCCGTTCCAATTCGTTGGATAATTCCGAAAGGGGGAACATATCCTGAGTCAATATCATACCAGTGCCAGGGTCGATCCCAATAAACATCATTGGAAACCAGGGACGCTCGGCTTTATTCTCCTGCACCCCTTGCATTAGCAGAAAGTTACAAAGCAATAGCGGCCCGTCGAGCTTGGGCATAGCTTTTACCTTTTTTACAAAACTAGGTGAAGGCTCCAGTGAGATATGCTCATCGGATTCTGGGAGATCTTCTTCATCCATCAATACATCCTCCCAAATCAACCGCCCATCGGCTTGTTTTGTGGGTGTCCTGACGAGCAACTTGTCATGATCCAATAATCTGGGATTGTCTTCGTAGCGAAAAGCTACGGCCATGCCTTGCTGCAAGCATTGGATGGAAAACGGCAGGTCTGTTTCATCCATCATCCAGGGCACAAAACCTGGGTCGAACGATTGCGCGACGATCCATTGGCCAGCGCCGCGAAAGGACATATTGAGGGCCTTGAGATGCTTTTTTTGTTCTGGCGTAACTTCTTCGGCATCCTCAAATGCTACCATCATGCAATCTTGGCCGAGTGCAATGTTCATATATTCCGGGTTAAGAGGGTTTAACTCGGTTGTTATTGCCAAATTCCGATAGCTGCGGAGACCTTTTGTTCCGCGATAAACCGCCAGCGCGCGGTGCTCGCCCAATTGACCCATAATACAGCACCAACCTATCTGGCCGGTCTCCGGGTTTTTCACCCCGAATATATCGGAATCAGTGAACCACTGCCAGGGGGCGAGGTCGCGAAATTGAGCGGCGACTTTGTACAGTTCTTGCCACTGATCGGGGGATTTGATTTGATTCATGTTCAGGTAAATTTATTGGTTGCGGAATCCCTGCAAATTTAGGCACATTCCGCAACTAATAAAATTTATTGGCTTCGGAATGTCGAGAATTAGGGCACATCCCGCGAGCAATCATCTGTAACGCGGCACTAGTGCCCTATTCAAACAACACATCCATCGTCAACTCATTCTGCACCGTATTGTGGAAATAATCGTCGTGCTTCACGCCATAATTGGTGAGCATGGTCAGAGAAACACTTTTGTAAGTGCCAAAGAAAAGCGCTCCAATTGCTGGGCTGTAGCCGTTTTTTTTACCCCGGAGAATTCCAAGGCCATGCACTTACCATATACATGGCGAACCAAAAATGTTTTCCCTACGCGACGTCGACCAAAAACAGCTACCAACTCGGCGCTTGGAGAGTCTAGTGCTTCTGTCAAAACCCTAATTTCAGCGTCACGACCAATGAAAGCTTGCATATTTATTTTTTTTATCGAGCCAAAAGCAGGTAAAAAAACATAGATTTGGCTCGATAAGAATTATTTTATTTAGGTAAAACAGGAGGCTTGGTAAGCGCAAAACCCGCTGGCAGGAAGTGCTCGTATTTTTTTCAACGCCCACGAAAACCCAAAAGCAACCCTCGCTCGCGTGCATCTGCGACACGATACGCACTCGCTCGAGCCTCTGCAACGCGAAACGCTCCTCACAAATGCACCAACCGCGTCGAATAACTTACCGGTTTTATCGCCTCCAAGCCCTGCGCCTTCCCCGGTAAAAATTGCCAGGGCGTCACCTGCTTTGTCCAGTCAAAATCGTTTTTGTCGAGGTGGCGGCGGCGGAATTCCACAGGGGTGCAAATGCGGTATTTTTTGAACAAACGATTGAAATTGGCCAGGTTGTTAAAGCCCGATTTAAAGCTGATCTGGTTGATGGTTTCATCGGTGTTAAGCAGCAGCTTGCAAGCGTGACCGATGCGCACATCTACCAGAAACTGCGTAAAACTCCGGAAGGCATATTTCTGAAAAAAATGGCTGAAGGCTGAATCACTCATATTCAGCAGCCCTGCTACATCGCCTATTTTAAGTCCGGGTTCTGTAAAGTGCTTCAATATGTAGCCGTAAGCTACCTGAATCCGGTTGTTCTCAGAACGGGGCGCCTGCGGTGAAAAGCCTGCACTGGCCAAATAGGTCGACTCACTGCTTTGAGAAAGCAAGTCGAGCAACTGAAGGAATTCAATGATGTTGGTAAAGCCCTTGTCTTCTGTAAGGTTAACCATGATGCGCATGGCCTCCTCAAAAGTGTTGCCGTGGAATTTTATGCCCCGACTGGAGTCCCGCAAGAGTTTGCGGATGTTGGAAAACCGCTCTTTTTGAAACAACTGACCGCCGCTGAACAAATCCATCGCAAATTGGATGGTAATCACCCGGTAGGGCGTCCCACTTTCTTGCAATTGCTGGTCGCCATCCCATTTATGATAAAGGTAGGGCCCAAGCAGCACCAGGTCGTAGTCCACATAGCGCTCCGTAGAATCGCCCACAACGCGGGTACCCGACATGCCCGCCACCAGGTTTAGTTCATATTCCGGGTGGTTGTGGATGGGGTAGTCGAAACCGTTGCACACGGAGTCAAGTACCACAAAAACGTCGGGTGATTTAAGGGGGGTGATTTCCCGATAGATATTCATAATTCGCTCGGCGGTTAATAATTGCAAATAATTTCTTGAAAAGCTGCTTTAAATTGGAATAAAATGGTAAAATCTAAAGCGGCTCATAAAAGTACCATATTTCTCCAGAATAGTATCGGTTGTATCGACAAGGGTTTGTCACTTTTGCCATAACAAGTATCAGGCTCTGGTACTTAGAATCAAATCCGATTACAATGCGTCCAATTTCTACCTACAAATCATGGCGGCTCCCAGGAGCATTTTGCGCTCCAATAGCCAGGCAAATAGTATTGCTCTGCTGCATTTTTTGCGCTCAATCGCTTACAGCACAAACCTTTCAAGTGTCTGGCACGGTCATATCTGCCGAAGACAAGCAGGGCCTCATTGGGGTGAGCGTTCAGGAAAAAGGAACTGGGAAAGGTGTTAGTACCGATGCTGCTGGTACTTTTCGCCTGTCTGTTTCGGCATCAGATGCGGTGCTCCTGTTCCGTTATACCGGATTTGCCGACCTTGAAATCCCGGTCAAGGGGCAGACAATCGTTTCAGCGACTATGAATACCCGATCCAACTTGCTGCAAGACGTAGTGGTGACCGGTTACAGAAAAGAAATCAGGAGTGACATTTCATCGGCAATTACTTCGGTGAAAGCCAAAGACATTGAAAACCTTGTCGTAATCGGCATCGACCAGGCCTTGCAGGGCCAGGCGCCAGGTGTCATGGTCACACAGGTGACCGGGTCACCGGGTGACGACATTGCCGTGCGCATTCGCGGCGCGGGCACTTTGGGCAATAACAACCCCTTGTTTATCATCGACGGCATACCCACTACGGGCAACATCAATATGTTCTCGCCCGGCGACATCGAATCCATCGAAGTGCTGAAAGATGGTGCAGCGGCGGCCATTTACGGTGCCAGGGCAGCCAATGGTGTCGTGCTGGTGACCACCAAACGCGGCAAATCTGGCAAGCCAAGTTTTTCTTTCGAAGCCTATTCCGGCATTCAAAACGCGGTGAACCTGCCCACGCTCCTCAATGCTCAAGAATACCTGACCATCCGCAATGAAGCCATAACGAATGCCAATGTGCTGCGCAGCCCAGCAAACCAGTTGCAGACCTATGACCCGGCAATCCTGGACACTTTGCCCGATAACAACTGGCTCGATCAGGTTTTTAATCCTGCCCCGATCCAGCACTATGCCTTGTCTGCCATGGGCGGCGGTGACAACAGCAATTACTACATTTCAGGAGAATACCACAAACAAGACGGGGTGTTCATGGGACAAAGTTTCGACAAATACCAGGTGCGCTTCAATGCTGAAACGGGGAAGCCCATCGGGAACACCAACATGGCTTTCAAATTGGGCAACAATATTTCTTTTTCTCATACCGACCGCAAAGTGATCGGTGCATCGGGCGATGGCTTTGGCCCAGGCAATGAACTGAGCGGGGTCCGATACGCGCTCATCGCCGCGCCCGTGTTTCCAATCTACCATCCGAATGGTGATTACGTCAACGTCAGCGCTGAGCTTGGCGATGCCAACCTTTATGGCGACGGCAATCCGAATCCACTGGTTTTTATTCAGAATACCGACTGGCATATCCGCCGCTACCGCATGTTCGGAAGTGTTTTTGCGGATTTACAGTTGATGAAAGGGCTGAATTTGCGCACGACACTTGGCGGTGATTTTCAGTTTGAGCGCGAAAAATTGTTCAAGGAATATCTTTCCCCTGCCATTTATTCCCCTACTTCGTTGAATGAAGGCCGGGTTTTCAATCAAACCTTGGTGTGGAACAGCACGATTGATTTCAAGCGCAAGTTTGGCAACCACCGAATATCTGCCCTGCTGGGCATGGAAGCCATCCAAAACCACACCGATTACCTGGGCGCATCGGCCAATAATTTCCGCAGCACCAGTCCGCTGTTCCGCTACATCAATGGCAGCACAGCGGTCGAACTGGCCAACGTGGGCGCTTCGGGCATCGCGACCGAATGGGCGTTGGTATCCTACTTCGCCCAGGCGGGCTACATTTTCAAAGACCGATATGTATTGAGTGCGGCCCTGCGCCAGGACGGCTCTTCTCGTTTTGGGAACAACAACCGCTGGGGTGTTTTTCCTTCCGCGTCTGCGGCATGGAACGTTTCGAACGAACCCTTTTTCAAATCCGTCAAATTTGTTTCCAGTTTAAAACTTCGGGCCAGTTGGGGACAGTTGGGCAACCAGGAAATCGGGATTTATCCCTACAGTTCCCTGGTCAGCACCGGCGACCGCGTGTATGTGTTTGGCGACAAAATCGTGACGGGTGCCTCCATCGTCGAAACGGGCAACAGCAACATCCGATGGGAAACTTCCACCCAAACCAACCTGGGCCTCGACATGAGTTTTTGGGGAGACCGACTATCACTAACCGCCGATCTTTTCCGAAAACAAACCGATGACATCCTCGTGCGCGTACCCGTGCCACAGGCGGGTGGCGCGCAACGGCCACCGTTTGTGAACGCTGCCGGGGTGGAAAACAAGGGCGTAGAACTGGGCCTGATCTATAAAAATAGGGCTGGAAAATTCAACTACAACATCGGCGCGAACATCTCTTCCATTCGCAATAACGTAACCTCCATTGCCGACAGCGAGCCGATTTTGGGCGGCTTCGGCTTGTCCGATGGCCCCCTTACCAAAACAGAGACCGGCCAACCCGTGGGTTCCTTTTTCCTATACGACATGGTGGGTATTTTCCAAACCCAGGCAGAAATTGATGCCAGCCCATTCCAAACGATCAATACCCGCCCCGGCGACGTGAAATTTGCCGACCTGAATGGCGACGATAAGATCGACGATAAGGACAGGGCGCATTTTGGCAACCCGTTCCCCGATTTCACCTACGGTATCAACCTTGGATTTACCTGGAAAAACCTCGACTTCTCCACCCTGCTTCAAGGCGTACAAGGCAACGACGTGTATTTCCTCTTCGGCAATTTTGCCTATGAAACACAGCTCCGCGGCTTCAATTCCTACAGCGACATCCTCAACCGTTGGACACCCAGCAACACCAATACCGACGTGCCTAAAGTGAGTGTCGACGACAGGAACGGCAACCGCCGCGCTTCTACCCGCTTCCTCAAAGACGGCTCCTACATGCGTGTCAGGAATGTGACTTTGGGCTACAATTTTAAAGACCTGATACACTGGGACGGTATTGCTGGCTTGCGCTTTTATGTGACGGCGCAAAACGCCCTGACCTTTACCAAATACCCCGGCCTTGACCCCGAAATTCAAGCCAATGCCAACGACACCCGCGGCCTGGGCCTTTCTTCCGACCTTGCGGTGGGCATTGATTGGGGCACCGTGCCGGCACCTAGGACGTTTATTGCGGGGTTTAAGGTTGAATTTTAAAAAAATGATTGACGATTGACGATTACATGATTGACGATTGTTGAAGTGGCATAATGCTTAGTCAATGCTTCAAATCCAAAGAATAGAATACCGATACATCAGAAAACAAACACTTCGATATTCCACTAGCCGCTACTTCACCAACCGTCAATTATGTAATCGGCAATCGTCAATCAAAAAAACACGATACCATGAATTCTCTACACAAACTTCTCCTCGCCCTGACCCTCTCCTGCACCGCATGTCAGGGCATCCTCGACAAAGAACCCATCGCCATCCTCGATGCGGGATCTTTTTTCCAAACAGAAGCAGATGCCGTACAGGCCATGAACGCCGCATACCAGCCCCTGCTCTTCAACAATACCAATGGCAATTTTTACTGGGCGTTTGCAGAAGTAACCTCAGAAGAAGCGATCACGGGCGGCGACGGTTCACGGCCCGGCATCACAGAAATGGATGCATTCACCTTCACGCCACGAACAGAGGAGCTGAATACTTTTTGGAAGCTCCAGTACACCGGTATTACCCAATGCAACCTGGTAATCGACCATGTGCCCGACATAACCATGAACGAAGCCCGGCGCAACAGCATCATCGGCGAGGCGCTTTTCCTGCGCTCGTACTACTACTTTCTACTGACCCAGGTTTTTGGCGATGTGCCGCTGTTCACCCGTATCACGCCGCCCGATCAATTGAAAGCGCCGCGCACGCCCAAAGCGGATATCTATGCGCAAATCGTGGCCGACTGTGAGCGTGCAGCAGGCTATCTGCCCAGCATCCAACCTGCCTCGGAGACAGGCCGAGCCACCAAGGGTGCCGCTTATGCATTGGCTGCCAAGACTTATTTGTATCAAAAGAACTGGGAAAAAACACTGGAATACGTCGCGAAGGTCAAAGCATTAGGGGTGTACAGCTTGATGCCCGATTACGTGGATAATTTCAGAAAGAACACCCAGAACAACGCCGAATCCGTTTGGGAAATCCAACACGCCAACCTCGAACTGGGTGTCGGCAATTTTCTAAACCAATGGTGGGCTTCCAAAAAATATGAGGGATACGGTTTTGCAGAAGCGACCCAAATTTTTGTAGATGCCTTCGAAACCAACGATCCGCGCCGCAAATTCACGGTGGCCATGAACAATGAAGATTATTTCGGGGTGCTGTACAAGCCATCTTTTTCCGCCACGAAATACGGGGTGCGCAAATACCTGCAAGCCAAGGATTCGGTGACCCAAAAAGCGGATGGAGACATCAATTACACGGCCATTCGTTTCGCCGAAGTACTGCTCTGGGAAGCCGAAGCGCTGACCGAACTCAACCGGGTACAGGAAGCTCAAGTGCCCCTTGAAGTGGTTCGCGCCCGCGCCCGCGCTCAAGCCTCGGACCCTGCCACGGCGCTTCCACCCGTAACCACCACCGATCAACAGGCTATGCTCACGGCGGTACGCCACGAGCGCCAGGTCGAACTGGGATTTGAAATGCACCGTTACTTCGATTTGGTGCGCTGGGGCATTGCAGCACAGGTATTGCCTGGTTTCCAGGTGGGTAAACATGAGGTGTTTCCCTTGCCACAGACGGAAATTGATTTGAATGGGGCGTTGATGCAGAATCCGAATTATTGATGCGTCTGTTTTTACTTGTTGGTCGGAAGATGAAAAATCGTCAGACCAAATGGCCCTCTGGGTTTTGTCAAACGGGTCAGCATTGACAACGTCGCCAAATTTAATTTCGATTTTCATGGCGAAGACCTTCCAAGTTTTTAAAACCTGAAAGGTCTAACGTTCGAATAGAATTAAATTTTGACCGCCTTAATCTTTTATTTTCATCAAGCCTCCAATACTTGGCGTTATCAGGGTACCGGATCGCCAGAGGCTAACCAGTTACGAAAAAATTATGTTTAATACAATATCGCTTACCACCATACTCTTCTTCACCATAACCCAACTTACCCTAGCCCAACCAGGCCAAACCCCCATCTCCCGCGTGGAACTCATGCCCAACCAACCAGCGCCCTACAACGTGCGCAACTGGCGCCAGGTGGCCATGCAATTCGATTCCTTTGAATACGACCTAACGAAGACGGGACAATATTTGCCCTTAGTGTACCTGAAGCCTGCCGGGGTCAATTACCCGCAAAACCCTGCTTTCGGCCTGCATACCTATGTGGGCACCAACTCCCCCTTTGGCAATGAAGCCATTACAGTGATGCCTTCCCTGGTGGGTGCCACGCTGGTCGGTGCCGACAAGCGCAACCAATTCGGGCAGAACTGGCTGCTGATGAGCCAGGATTTTTTCAACAAGGCCAACGGCGAAAATATTTACCTCAACAATCCGGGGGCAAGCTCGGGCGGCGACTGGTGGTACGACCTGATGCCAAATCTGTTCTTTTATCAGTTGTACAACTTGTATCCAAACCTCGGCGCTGAAGCTGATTATCAATTCACGAGCATTGCCAACCAGTTTCTGGCTTCCGTGCGCGCCATGGGCGGCAGCGATGCGCCTTGGGAACCCGCGTACATGAACTACAGGGCCTGGAAATTCAAAACAATGGAACCCAATCTCAACGGCGTGAAAGAACCGGAAGCAGCGGGTGCCTACGCCTGGGTGCTGTACCACGCCTGGAAAGAAACCGGAAACCCGGAATACCTGAAAGGCGCAGAGTGGTCCATCGAATTTTTGAACGATTGGACTTCCAATCCTTCTTACGAATTGCAATTGCCGTACGGTATCTACACCGCAGCGAAGATGAACGCCGAAATCGGGACGAAATACGACATCGAAAAAATGGTCAATTGGTCCTTCGACCGCGGGTCCTTGCGGGGATGGGGGGCTATTGTCGGCAAATGGGGCGGCTTCGATGTGTCAGGGCTGATCGGGGAGGCCAACGATGGCGGCAACGACTATGCCTTCAATTTGAACGGCATGCAGCAAGCGGGCGCGCTGGTGCCCATGGTGCGCTACGACAAGCGTTTTGCCCGCGCCATTGGCAAATGGGT
>JBBRWA010000197.1:0-11706 GCA_038246345.1 Chitinophagales bacterium | reverse complement strand
TGACCACAAAAGCGCTCTATCCATTCATTCAGGTTTTCATCTTTCTGAATCTCAGCGCCCTGATCAAAATAGTAGCGTTCATAATAATCATCCCAGCGGGTGAAAAAGGGCGCGTAGGCTGCATTCAAGTTGATAATGCCTGGCTCAAGAAAGCTGTAACCGTAAAAACGACTCACGGCAACACATTTACCCTGGGCGCTATTTTGGGGAGGGGGGACGGGGTAAAAAGAATAAGCTATGAATACAAGAATGACGAGCAAGACTTGCCCGATCAGTGTTTTACCCGGATGGAATCGGCGATATGGCATACAGCATCAATCAGTTGCACTGGATAGTCATGCAGGCTTGTCGAGTCGAGGTGGAAAAAGGCCAGGGTCGCGTCGTCTGCTAAGTCAGTTGTGGCGGCCAGTTGGGTAGCTTTTTTCAACAAATCTGCTGAAATCGTCTCCCGGCGGAGCAGGTCACCGGGGCGAAGATAATGACCTGAAAGGAATGTGCCTTTTTCCAGTATGCCTGAGGGAACTTCTTTGTGTGATCCGGGAATTATTTTCCACAATTCATCGCCTCGGTACACCAGCGTCCAGGAGAAAATAGGCAGGGCAAGATCCAGCGGCAAGGGATATTTTTTGGGCGCACCAACGATGTATTTCCGCGCATCCTCCAAATCCAGAATTGAATTACGGGCTTCGGAATCATCAATGTCCCCGGTATTGTAGCACATCAACATGCCGCGATCGACAGGCGGCACGCCCGTGCGATTTGGGAATTTGTATTGATGCAAACGAATAGTGGAACTTAGAAGGGTGCCAGCGGGTAGTTTGGTTCGTAAAATTTCCAGAAACCTGAAAAAGGCATCTTTGGTGCTGCCGGTCCAGTCGCAATCGACCTGGAATTCATATACGCCAGCACTTGACACAGGAAGGTTTAACCGGGCATCGAATTCAGCGACTTTTTCAGCCAGCCACGTTGTCTTTTCTTCACTGATTTGTTGAAAGACTTCATTGGTGATGAATATCGTACGAACGATTTCAAAGTCCGACAGGTTCTCGGTCGGCGGAATTTCAAGTTGTGCAAGCGGCGTAATAGCATCGCTGCCTCGTTCTTTCACTATGTCCAGAATTTTGACATAGAGCTTTTTGCAATGGGCGTTTTTCAAGTATTCCCGTTGGGCTGGGGAAATTGAAAGGGATGTTTGCCAGTAATAGAACGCGGGGGAGATGGGTTTTGGGGTAGGTGGAGAGCAAGTTGTGAGGAGGATTAGGACGCAAAAAAGCAGGGTTGTGGAGAGGCTCGGGAGCCGGATTGTTGGGTTGTCCACGTGCAGGAAAAATGCGCAATTATTCCAAAAACGGGGTTGTTTCATGGCGTTTTTGTTTTGAGCGCTGAAACTTAGTTTCCTTTTAGCGCTTGAACTTCCCGAAAGTCTTGAAACTTTCGGGAAGTTGCGCTTTGGATTGCGTTGGTTGATTGGACGAAAGGCTACACCGCGACGGAACGAACGAACCGTGAAATATAGCAGCGATCCGCCAACGCGCTACTACTATTCGTCGCCGTCGTCTTCGAGATCAACAGCAGAGATTTTGCTAGGACCGGAAGCCCCAGCCATGATGTGATCCTTGATTTTCTTTTCTATTTCCAGGGCGGTCTCCGGGTTGTCGAGCAAAAACTGCTTAGCGGATTCAGCACCCTGGGCTATTTTCGCGCCGCCGTAGCTGTACCAGGCACCGCTTTTTTGTATAATGTCGTATTGGGCGCCGAGTGACACGATTTCACCGACTTTGGAAATACCCAGTCCGAAGGTGATTTCAAATTCGGCAATACGGAAAGGCGGTGCCAATTTGTTTTTCACCACTTTTACTTTCACCTGGTTGCCCACCACGTTGCCTTCCTTGTCTTTGATGGCCGCGCCGCTTTTGCGAATATCAAGGCGTACAGAGGCGTAGAATTTCAGTGCGTTACCACCTGTAGTGGTCTCCGGGTTGCCGAACATTACGCCGATTTTTTCACGCAATTGGTTGATGAATATACAGCAGCAACCTGTTTTGCCGATATGACCCGTCATCTTACGCATGGCTTGGCTCATCAGTCGGGCTTGTAGGCCCATTTTGGAATCGCCCATTTCACCTTCAATCTCTGCGCGTGGCACCAGTGCCGCAACAGAGTCAATCACCAAAATATCTACTGCGCCGGAGCGAATGAGGTTTTCTGCGATTTCAAGCGCTTGTTCGCCGTTGTCGGGCTGGCTAATCAGCAAGTTGTTGACATCAACGCCCAGACCTTCCGCGTAAAAACGGTCGAAAGCGTGCTCCGCATCTATAATCGCTGCAATACCGCCTTTTTTCTGGCACTCTGCGATGGCGTGGATGGCAAGGGTGGTTTTACCGGAAGATTCCGGTCCGTAAATTTCGACTACGCGGCCTTTCGGGTAGCCCCCGCAGCCAAGTGCGATATCGAGCCCGAGCGAGCCACTGGGAATTGATTCTACTTCTACGGATTGCTTGTCGCCGAGGCGCATGATGGTGCCGCGTCCGTAGGTTTTGTCGAGGCGGTCTATGGTTGCCTGGAGTGTTTTGAGGCGTTGTTCTTTATCGTCTGCCATGCTGTTGGTTGTTTATTGTTTTTAAAAAAGGTTTCAGGTTTCAAGTTTCAAGTTTCAAGTTTCAAGGTTTCAGGTTTCAAATGGTTTCAGGTTTCAAGTTTCAAGGTTTCAGGTTTCAAGTTTCAAGGTTTCAGGTTTCAAGGTTTCAGGTTTCAAGGTTTCAGGTTTCAGGTTTCAAAGGGTTTCAGGTTTCAAGGTTTCAGGTTTCAAAGGGTTTCAGGTTTCAAGGTTTCAGGTTTCAAGGTTTCAAAGGGTTTCAAAGGGTTTCAGGTTTCAAGGTTTCAGGTTTCAGGTTGGCTTCGCGCATAGCCAGGAGGTTTCAGGTTTCAGGTTGGCTTCGCGCTTCGCAAAGGGTTGTTGGTTAAAAAATGGTTTTTGTTTTCATAGGTTTCAAGTTGGTTAAAAAATTGATTTTGAACAGATTAATCAACAAATAATTGATTGTTGTTTGAATTCAGGGTACAAAAATAAACAAAGTGTTTTGTATTTAAAACATTTTGAGTGATTTTTTTTAAAAAATATTTTGAAGGCAGGGTGCAGCACATTTCTCCATAGCCTTCATGGGGCATCAGAACCAAGGTTTTTTTAATCAAACCAAGACCTGGGATCGAGTTGTTTGCTGAGCCAATCTTCTTTATTTGCTAGCAACCTAAATCCCAAGCAGTCGTGTCATTCCGAGCGAAGCGCGGAACCTGCGAAGCGCGGAACCTGCGAAGCGCGGAACCTGCGAAGCGCGTACCCTGATTTTGAAGCGTAACTCAGGTTCCTCGCTTCGCTCGGAATGACACAACTGCTTGATTTTCAATATAATTTAAGAATGTGGCCCGCCAATACGAAGATGTGTACAAACCCTAAGTCTCCAATACCTACTATTAAGGTAGAGGATTTTTTTCAATTTGCAACCTATTATTTATGGGCATGAAAATTAATTATGGCTGTTTCAAAAGCCAAGGAACAATAGGAGGAGCATAATCAATGCAACCAAAATCGTGGACTATTGTGCAACAGGGGTCATTCCTGATTTTCAGAATTTGCACCTGTTGTTTTGCAGGAGAGATGCAGGTGGGGCTGAATTTGTGCTAACTTATTCGGGGTTGTGTCAGAAGGGTTGGGCCGGGATAGTCAACAAAATTTAATTCTATTCCAGCGTTAGACCTTCCAGGTTTTTAAAACCTGGAAGGTCTTCACCAAGAAATTCGAAATAAAGTTTGGCTACATTTTCAATGTTAGGACTTTTGACACAACCCCGAGAGCCTTATGGTCGATGTTTCATCGTCCGACCAATAAGTATAAACAAATGCCTGATTCTATTCCGCTTGGCCATCCCTCATGCTTTAGGAAAAATCCTGAATGACGCATGTTTCGCCCGTACAATCCAACGAAAATTCGGCACCAAAATTAATTTAGCTCCAAGCGTACTTAGGCGACTACCTCAACATTTTACAGGACGCCAAGCAGTTGCCCCATTATCAAATTATCACATTACCCTAATTATCAAATTAATTTTTGGGTTTCTGCGGCGCAGGCGCACTCGCATGGTAATCCCGCTGCACCCGAACCGCATAATCATCCAACAATTCAATAACCCGTTCGCGCTTGGGCGATTGCACGATCATGCCCACGTGGTATTTATCTTCAGTCATCCGCCAAACAATTTCTTTGTCATTGAACTGGCTGATATCTGGCCGCTCCTGGCGCGCGAGGGATACAATGATGCCGGAATAGTCGTTGCGCACTTTGGGCAGTTGGTATTTTTTCCCGGAAGCTATGGCGGCTTCTATTTTGGCCCATTCAAACCAAAGGTTGATGCCCGAAGACGCCTCCACCATTTCAGCCAGGTGTGCACCGCCCACGCGGCAGGAGGTTTCGAGAAAATAAATTTCGCCCGTTTCATGATGCTTGATAAACTCCGTGTGGCTGGCACTGTACTGCATGCCAAACGCTTTCATCACGTCTTCATTGGCTTTCAACAATCGTTTGTCGTCTTCAGAGCCAAAAGGCACCGTGGCACTCCGGAAAATACCGCCGCCGTGGGCTACTTCAAATGGCGTGGACAAGTACATGGAGGCGCGGGAAAAGATCACCTTACCGCCCATGGAAAGCGAATCCACGTGGTACACATCTCCCGGCTTGAATTGTTCCACCAGGAAATGATGGCGCTTGTCGCCCAGGCTGTGGATATGTGCCCACATCTCCTCACCAGTCTGCACTTTTTTCATGCCGGTAGCGGACGCCTGGCCGCGGGGCTTGATTATCCAGGGGCCTGGAAATTCTTCGATGAATTTATTGATCGTCTCATCATTAAAAAGCGGGCTGAACCCCGGCACCGGAATACCGGCGTCCCGCGCCTCAATACGCATGGCCAGCTTGTCGCGAAAATGCCGGGAGGTCGTTTGGCCCATGCCGGGAATGCGGAAATGCTCGCGCAGAAAAGCGCCCTTTTCCACATCAAAATCATCAAGCGAGACGATGCGGTCAATTTTTTTGGTCCGCATCAGCCAGGCCAATCCGGTAGCCGCATCGTTCATATCCCAATCATTGTCAGGGTCTTCCTGAATGTAAAAGATATCATCGAGCGCCTCGCGCGCCCAGGCTTTGTCGCTGTGCTTTTGTGACGTGACAAGATAAACAGTTGCTCCAGCGGCTTTCATTCCACGTAAAAAATCGTTACCTTTGAAATAGCTGGCAATACAGAGAAAAGTTGGTTGTTCCATAAATACGACGAGTGGGTGAGGAAGTTGCAAGGAGCAAATAAAGTGATTATTTTTTACCTTCGCAATATGAAAACTTTTTTTGGGAACTGCTGGCAATAATTGATGAATTCTACAACCTGTTATGAGAATACAAAGTAACACGATTTATACCATAGGCCACTCGAACCACGAGGTGCGCTACTTTACCGAGCTGCTGCAGCATTTTGGGGTCGATTGTGTAATCGACGTCAGGAGTGTCGCGGCGAGCAGCCGTTTTCCGCAATTTAACAAAGCGGCGCTGGCGGAGACCTTGCAAGCCCAAAACATACTTTATCTCCATTTTGCCAAAGCTTTTGGTGCCCGGCATGAAGACGCAGCATTGTTGGATGAAAATGGAAAGGTCGATTTCGAAAAAGTACAAAAAACCGTAGAGTTTATAGATGGAGTGGAGCGCTTGCGATCGGGCTTGGAAAAAGGATATGCCATCGCCTTAATGTGCTCAGAGGCTGAACCCTTCGACTGTCACCGCTTTTCTATGATCTCAAAATATTTGGAACTCGCTGGATTTGAGGTAAAGCATATCTTTAAGGACAAAACGCTGAAAACGAACGTCCAGTTAGAGAACCAACTGCTCAAGAAATATTCCCGACAACTGCCATTTGCACCGAGCCTCGACGAACAGGTGGCACATGCCTACCGTTTGCGCAACCAGGACATTGCTTATTCGCCATTTGCCACCAAAGAAACTGAAGAATCCATTTGAGCGACCCATGAAAACACAACTTTATACCATCGGATTTACCAGCAAGCCGGCCAGCAAATTCTTCAAACTGCTGGGCGACAACGGGGTCACAAAAATTGTTGATACCCGTATCAACAACGTCTCGCAACTCGCGGGCTTTGCCAAAGGCGCTGACCTCGCCTTTTTTGCGGAGGCCATCGGCGGGATGGGTTACGAGCACAATATAGACTTGGCTCCGACGAAGGACATGCTCAGCGAATACCGCGACAAAAAAATGGACTGGGAGACTTACGAAACTGAATATTTAAACCTGTTGGATCGCCGCAATATCGCCCAAAAGATAGCGGTGGAAAGCCTGCACCGGCATTGCTTGTTGTGCAGTGAGCACACACCAGAAAAATGCCACCGCCGCTTGTTGGCCGAGTACCTCCAAGCGGCACGAAAAGACGTTGAAATTATTCACCTTATATGAAAACACATCTTTAACCAATCACCACACGCTGAATGAAAACATCTTTAATTTGCCTCGCCAACTCCTATAAAGAGGGCGGACGCTGCGTTGCTGGCATTAAATGCCACCAGGGCGAAGTTCTTTGGAATGAAAACAACAAACCATTTTGGGTGCGCCCCGTTAGCCGGATGACCCCACACGGCGAAATCGACAGCCTTGAAACGTACAAGTTTAAGCTGTTGGACATTGTAGGGTTTGATTTTGTCGAGCCAATACCGCACGGCCATCAAGTCGAGAATCTGGTATATATGCCTGCTTCGTTCAAGATAACCGGCACCTTTGAAATTAGCGGTCTCGATGAACTGTGCGATCAACAACAGCCCTTCTTGTTCGGAAGCAAAAGCAAAGCCGTAACTGAAGTTGAAGCATCTGTCCTGATGGAATCGCTCACCCTGATTCAGGTCTCGGAATTTCAGGTTTATGAAAAAAAATACCAGGAAGTCCGGGAAAAACCTGCCGTGCGGCTTCAGTTTACCTTTAATCAGTGTATCTATGACCTTCCAATTACCGATCCCGTCTTTTTACAAGAATACCGTTTCGACAAAAACTTCTTGAAAGACAAAAAGTTGCTGTACCTCTGTCTTTCGCTCGGTGTAATGTACGAAGGGCTGCACTACAAACTCGTCGCGGGCATTTTGCCTGGCTAACAATATAAAAAACAATAAATTTTATGACTTCAACCGTCACCTACCTCGGCGACTTGCGCACCGAAGCCGTTCACCTCCAATCCGGCACCAAAATCATCTCTGATGCACCCCTCGACAACCAGGGCCGTGGCGAAGCTTTTTCACCCACGGACCTCTGCGCGACCTCCCTGGCCTCCTGCATGATCACCATCATGGGTATCAGCGCCCGCAACCACGGGCTCGACATCACGGGCACGCACGCCACGGTGAATAAAATCATGGCTGCCGATCCGCGCCGCATTGCGCGTATTGAAATCAATATCACCATGCCGAAAAACGGGTTTGATGATGTGCAGAAAAAATTGATGGAAGCTGCTGGCAGGGCTTGCCCGGTGGCGTTTAGTTTGGCGGAAGGGGTTGAGCAGGTGATCACATTTGAGTGGTAATTTTCTAATGTGATAATTTGTCAACTTTTTTTTCAAGTTGGCAAATTTGACTCAATACCAAAATATTGTTTGAAATGCTGTTTTTAGTAAACCAGACAACTGACTTTTGAAACACCCCCGAGCGCCATTTGGTCTGACGATTTTTCATCGTCCGACCAATAAGTATAAACAAACACCCGAATTCATCCGAGTTTTCCCGCTTTCAATAAATAGGGGGATGCATGATTGGGGTAAAATATTTGACATGAAATTTAAGCAATACTTTCTCCTGGCCTTTTTGGTACTCATTTTTGCTCCCGCAGCTACCTTCTGCCAAGGGCCAACCCCCAATTACATTCGCTACGTCGATCCATTCATCGGCACCGGGGGGCACGGGCATACGTACCCCGGCGCGACGGCTCCGTTTGGGCTGGTGCAACTGAGCCCTGATACCCGTATCAACATGATGGACTGGGACGGCTGTTCGGGATACCATTATTCCGACACCTTAATATATGGCTTATCGCATACGCACCTGAGCGGAACGGGAGTCTCGGATTACGGCGATATTTTGTTCATGCCTTACACCAGGGGAGCGTCCCTGAAACCAGCGGACTATGCTTCGGGATTTAGTAAGGACAAGGAAAAAGCAGAGGCCGGCTACTACTCGGTTTTATTAGAAAAAGACCGCATTTTGGCGGAATTAACGGCCACAGAGCGCGTCGGCGTACACCGCTACACCTATCCCGCAAACCGGGAATCGGGCAGCTTGCTCATCGACATGCGGCACCGGGATGAGGTGCTGGATGCCCACATTGAAGTGTTGAGCAATCAGGAAATAGCGGGCTATCGGGTGTCGAAAGCCTGGGCGACGGAGCAGCATGTGTACTTCGTGGCGCGCTTTTCCAAGCCTTTCTCCAGCAGTATCATCCTGGATATGAGCAAAAACCCCATCGAAGCTTTGCCAACGGTAACGAGCAAGGCCATTGTCGGGCTGCTCGATTTTTACCAGGATGGTCAGCCCCTGGTCGTTACCGTGGGTATTTCCGGCACCAGCATTGAAGGTGCCCGCCGCAACCTGGATGCCGAGTGCAACCACTTTGATTTCAATAAAATACGCGCCCAAACCCAAGCCAAATGGCAAAAACAACTGTCGAAAATTCAGGTGGAAGGCGAAAACGAGGACCAAAAAACGACCTTCTACACGGCTTTGTACCATACCATGGTCGCGCCCAATATCTGGAACGACGTGGACGGACAGTACCGGGGCCGCGACAACAAAATACACCAGGCAGCAGGCCACGATGTGTACACGGTTTTTTCTTTGTGGGACACCTACCGCGCCTGCAACCCCTTGTACACCATCCTGGAACCAAAACGAACCAACGATTTTATCCAAACCTTCCTGCGGCAATACGAACAAGGCGGACTGCTGCCCATCTGGGAACTTTCGGCCAATGAAACCGACTGCATGATCGGCAACCACGCCATTCCCGTCATTGTAGATGCCTACCAAAAAGGGATCCGCGACTACGACAACAAACTTGCCCTGGAAGCCATGCTTAAAAGTGCCAACCAGGATCGATACGGCATGAAATGGTACCGGGAAATGGGCTACGTGCCGGCCGACAAAGAACCCGAATCGGTGTCCAGAACGCTGGAGTACGCTTACGACGACTGGTGCATTTCCTTGATGGCAAAGGCCATGGGCGAGAACAAAGTCGCGGAGGCTTATGAAAAGCGTTCCAACAACTACCTCAATGTTTTTGACCCACAAACCATGTTTTTCCGGGCAAAAAGAAACGCCAGCTTCCAGGAGCCCTTCGATCCTTTCGAGGTCAATTTCAACTACACCGAAGCCAACGCCTGGCAGTATTCCCTGGCAGCGCCCCAAGGTTTGACCTTAGACAACAGCACCTTGCATTTTATCTACAACGGTCAACTGGGCGCCCGACTCGACGACCTGTTCAACGCCAACACTGCCACCACGGGCCGCGACCAGGCCGATATCACCGGACAAATAGGCCAATATGTACACGGCAACGAGCCCAGCCACCACATCGCCTACCTCTACCAAAATATAAACCGCCCCTGGGAAACCGAAAAAAGGGTGCGGCAAATCGTGGAAACCATGTACCACAACCAGCCAGATGGCCTGAGCGGCAACGAAGACTGCGGACAGATGTCGGCCTGGTACGTCATGTCGGCCCTCGGTTTTTACCCCGTAGCGCCCGGCAACCCGGAGTACACCTTTGGCACGCCCTTGTTTGAACGCGCCACCATCAAGTTGGACAATGGCAATAAGTTCGTGATCGAAGCGCCAGGCGTTTCAAAATCAAAGTTTTATGTGGAAACAAAACAGTTGAATGACGAGATGTTGCTGGACGGGTTCTTCCAGCACGAGCAGCTGACAAAGGGCGGCAAACTGATTTTTGAAATGAGCGAGCAGCCCACGACCCATAAAAGAATCAGCCGCTATGGCACCCATTGGCCCATTGTTCCGGTGCCTTATGTCCACGTGGGCAAGCGCGTTTTCCGGGAGCAACAAAGCCTGGAACTGGGCTGCCTTATCCCAGAAGCAAAGATTGTGTACACCCTCGATGGCTCGGAACCAACGGAACAATCAAGCGTGTACAGCGAATCTATTCCGTTGAAAAACAGCAGCATGCTTAAAATGGCCGCATATTACAAAGGCGAAAAAAGCAACACCGCCAGCGCAGAATTCACCAAAATCTCCGAGGAGGTGCGTGTGCTGCGCTACAACACCGCCTACAACGCCCAATACACCGCCCGCGGCGGCGAGGGCCTCATAGACGGCATCCGGGGCAGCAAAACCGATTTCCGCACAGGAGACTGGCAAGGCTTCGAAGGCGTGAACCTGGATATGGTGATCGACCTTGGCAAATCAAGAAAGATAACCCGCGTCACAACCGGCTTCCTGCAAGACGAAAACGCTTGGATATTTTACCCCACAAAGATGCAAGTGGAAATTTCAGACAACGGCAAAGATTTCACGCCAGCTGGAGAAGTGGCGTGTACGGTGGCGCCCACGGAAAAAGGCGTGCTGCAACAAGATTTTAGCCTGGAATTAAAAGGCAAAAAAGCGCGGTATGTGCGGGTGGTAGGGGTATCGTTGGGAAAATGCCCGGATTGGCATAAGGGAAAGGGGTATGGGTGTTGGGTGTTTGCGGATGAGGTGTTGGTGGAGTAAGAGGGCATTCTATTTTCAGAATACTTATTTAATTTGGGTATCAACTGCTTTCTAAATTCAGACTTTTTATAAGGCTGCCCATTTATTTCCAAATTCAGCATTTGGAAACAATCATTTTGGGTTAACCCTACCTCATATTTAGTCCAATCTGTATTCATTTATTTCTTGGGTAACGTGAGCACTGCCGACGTGCCGACGTTTAGTAGGCATGATAGGTAGTAGATTGTTAGTGCCTTTTTTATTTAGGGGTTACTCAATAGACCTTTTACTCTTGCTTTTATGTTTTCGTAAGTCAAATTTAATCTGGTTTTTGCCAACGCCGTTAAAAGTGCGGTATGAGCCATTGCATCTCTAACAGGTTTGTACTCTTTTGCGTCTCTTGATAATCCGGCCTCCTTCGTTGGATCAACTTTGTCAACTAGATTCGCAAGATCATCCATTGATAAGTAAGAAAGGTTATCACTATCTTTTCTAAGTTCAATACTTAGGTTTGCCGTGTTTTTATTGGCACTTTCTTTTAATTTGAGTTTATCAATCTCTCGTTGCGCTTCAACACTTATTGCTATACTTTTATCTTTTATATAATTTCTTAGCAGATTCTCTGAAATAAAGCATTCTCCGTACGAAGAGAAATTGAACTGAGCATCTTCGCCTAAATTCTTTACCCACTCTTCGATCTTATCTCTTTCACTCGTTCCGGCAGGAGGAATGAAATCATCTGAGATTACATTGAATAATTCCCGTGATTTTCGTTCACGTTTAGTAATTCGAGAATTGTCTGGGTCACCATCATTTCTGTTGTCAACCCTCCATTTATCCCAATCATCAATTATTTTAGAGAGAAGAGACTTGACTTCATTTAATAATTGCTCAAACATTGGGTCATTTGAAACTATACC
>JBBRWA010000196.1:0-11724 GCA_038246345.1 Chitinophagales bacterium | reverse complement strand
GTATAATGCCAAACACCGGAAGCATTTTGAGCGGGTTCAGGCTTTTGTGTTGGCGGCGGTGGAGCCGCTTGTGTTGAGGCATTCGCACCAGCGCCATCTACTTTGGGGTGGTAGCCGGCATTGTGGGTCAGCGCTGTGCCGCATTTTATGCAGGCTATGGCCGAACCGGCGCCACCCGCACAGCCTTTCGAACAGGTATAATGCCAAACGCCAGCGGCGTTCTGTGCAGGCTCAGCAAGAGCAGCTTGGTCGGCTGATGGTACGGTAACAACGGTTGGGTTTTTGCCATCTTGTGACGTCACGCCCTGGCCTTCTTGAAGGTTATCTGGGAGAATTGCTGGATTTTCAGTGGCATTGTCTCCTGTTGATCCTTGAGCGGCACTGTTGTCATTCTGGCAAGCTGTGAAGGCACCGATGGCGACGATAAGTGCCGCGGTGGCTATTTGTAAAATTTTCATGAAACGAATTTTAGTTAGTGAATGGGGCAAAAGTAAGGGAGTTTAGGGGAATTTTTCCGCTTGCGGCACAAGTCCTTTTTGAGACTTGAACATATTATTTACCGTACAAGTAATCTACCGGCACATTTGCCCCCATCAACACAGCATTTTTCACCCGCATCTTTGTCCCGGCAGGGATCACCACCAACACCCGCGCCTGATCTGCTGGAATAGAAAAATGGAAACGTCCGCTCACGCCGCGTTGTAAAATCGTGCGGCTCACACTGTCGTAAACATCTACTTTTTCTACACCCAGGTTGATATTTATTGATTTTTCGTTACCGTATGGATTGAAAAACAGCCAGGTCGGGTACGCTTTTTCCCGCTGGTAAAAATCGGTGGCGCGGCAGTCTATTTGCAAAATTTCCGGCACATCGGTCTTTTGAATGGTGCCGCCAAATAGCCCCACATGCCCACTGCCATACACGGAGAACATGGATTGTGGCGGATTGCCTTCTACCCACAGCGGACCGTCGCCCTGCGCAAAAGGGGTGATACCCTTGTGTTCGGGATAAATGGATTCCTTGATAACGCCCTCGTATGCGATAACGTTTTTGGTAACAGCCTTGTACTGTGGAAGCGCCTGCAAGGAATCAGGCATTTCGCCGGGATAACAAAACCTGGCTGCATTGGAAGCATTGAGCGCCCATTTGCCTACGGCACGGGCGTAGCGCTGATCGTAGCGCACCAAAGCTGACATGGGCATCATCAGGTCGAAAGTGTTCATCAGAAAACCGTACCCGCCGTTGTGTACCGTGCTGCCTGCCAGTCCGCTGACATCATAACCGCCCCAGTTGTCGGCCAACACGCCCCAGCCTTCGCGCCCGACTGCTGTGCCATCAAATGTCCAGTCGATAAAACGTTGTATATCATAGTTTGTACCCACTTCAGCGTTCATCCGTGCGCCGATGTAGGCTGCAATGGGCATCATCGCTTCGTAAAACCGATTTTCTTTTTGGTTGTACAGGACATTCATGGCGTTTTTGGCGGCGCGCAGGTATTTTTCATCGCCAAATTTGACCCAGGCTGAATACAGAATAAATGCATAACCGCCTGCTACGTCTTCCTGGGTTGGAATGTGGTTTTTCCCAGGCTGCATGTTTTTGAAATCGAAAAAAGAATAACTGTAGCTGCTGCCCATCACGGAATCGGAGCGGTAAAACTGGTCGGCAATTTTACGTTGAATGGTTGAAAAGTCTTTTTCGTTGGGGTAAAAGTTGGCCACGCTGTAAAACAGGACGTTGTTGTGTACTTCATACCAAAAATCATTACCATAGCCGCCGCCAATATGCGCGCCTTTGTTGGTGAAATTCATGATCACATTCCAGCCGTTATCGCTGTTGAAATAGTTGCGCAACATGCCCACATAGTCCCGGCCACCTTGCTTGCTTTTATCGATCCCCACCAAAGTGCCGCCCAAAACAGCACCCAATGCACCCAATGCCTCGTGGTTTTCGCCGTTATTGACCGCTGGCCCCATACGAACGTCGCCCATGGCCGTGTATAGGCCAAAAGTGCTGTCCGGGAAATTACGCCCGGCTTTGTCAAACCAAATCATCGGCCAGAATTGCCCTTTTTGTTTTTCATCGAATGCCAGCCGGTCAAAATCAATTGCCGTTTGCTTCCAGTCTTTGAAGGCGTAAGGTTTGGGCTGGTTGGGCATTTTATCCACGCGGGGTATGGCGCGCTGGGCCACGGGCACTGCTGTTGGCGTGAAATGGGCTTGCTGGGTACAGGCAGCAAGCAAGGGCAAAAATAAGAAAAGTAGTTTTTTCATAATTTCATCAAGGTGCTAATGGCTGATATGGCGCGGTGATAATTGGGCAGATTCGGTCGCACGCACGGCTGCTTCTCCGTAAAGACTTTTATGGGGTACAGGTTTTCGGTGTTGACCCCAGTCTTATCGGCGACGGCCGTTACCCGTATATTGTCGAGCATTTTCCAGGCATTGTGGAGAAATTTTCCAAAGCCGCCGTATCCAATGATTCCAATGTTGTACATGCGCATGGTATCTTAAGCCATTTCCGGCTCTTTTACAATATTCCGCATCACAAACCAGCCCATAAAGTGTACCACGGCAATGACCAACAAGGCGTAACGCAGTGCCGCATATTCACTGACATAGCGTGCGAGTACGATGAACAATCCGCAGCCAAACAAACGCCCGAGGTACAAGCCCAGTTCATGATTGAAAATGTACGCAAACTCGTTGCGCTTTTCTTTCGCCGCAACAATGTCAATGACCTTTAATTGTACGGGGAAATACGCAATATCGAGCAGTGGGCGCGCAAAAAGCAGGCAGAGCATAAAAAGGATCACGCCCAGGGCGGAGTACATGCTGGCATTGAACAGGGCGCCCAATACAAAAAGCGCACAGGCGATGCCATAAATCATCAGGCGGTGTTTGGGTGCTGTAACCCTGCCCAAAACATACAGTAAAATGGCAGATACCAACGCCGCAACGCCCTGAATCAAACCCAATGCGCCTTCTTTTCCCACCAGGCTCAATATCAACATGGTCGGTGCCGTAACGATGTATCCTTGCGCTACCCCTTTCAAGGCTGCCAGTCCGAGCATTTTATTCCAAATTCTGTCGAATTTAAGGAACAGGAATGGTGCTTTTAACGGGTTTTGAAACTTGCCACGATGCACTAAAATCGAAGCCAGTACCGATAGGACGAAAACAAAAACAGTGAGCCCATAATAGGCGACGTTTACATTTCCGCCGAACCAGCCGTTCTTTTCCGTCGTCGCGATAAATACGCCCGCCGCCAACGGCACCACGATGCCGGTTATCATGTAAAAAAAGGTTTCAATGCCGTAGTAATAGTTGCGGTTGCCGTCTTTGGTGGTGTTGAGCGCCAGAAAATCGCGGTTGGCCCAGAAAAAACCGTAGGACAAGCCCATGATAAGCCCTGCGAAAAACACCCCGATGGTATTCAATTCGTGCAGCGACATCATAGCGAACATCGAAACGCCGCTCAACAACATACCCAGTGAATACAGCCGCGCAATGGGAAAGTGGTTGAGTAAAAAACCATTGATCATAAAGGTCAATGGAATGCCCGTGTACACCGCCAATTGGAAAATAACCACCAAGCTGATGTCCGACGAATTGCGCATGATGTATGCGCCAACAAACAGTTCGACAATGGGCATCACCAGCGCATAAATCAGGTTGGTGAGCAGGAGCACCCGCATACCAAGGGGGTGTTCGTTGAAAAACTGGAATTCTCTTGTAAGTTTTTGCAGCATTTTCCCAGCGATGAGTGATGAGTGATGAGTTATGAGTTATGAGTGATGAGTGATGAGTTATGAGTTATGAGTTATGAGTGATGAGTGATGAGCGGCTTAGGCGGTAGCGAGGAGCTTGGAGAGGATGGAATCTATGGAGAAGGTGGCGCCGCAGATTACTTCGTCGGATGCACCGTAGTAGAGGGTGATGGTGTCGTCCTCTACCAGGTGGCCGTTGGTGAACACGACGTTGCCAAAAAAGCCTGTTTTTTCATAATTCGCTATGGGTTCGAATAAAGGGTCATGGGATCGAGCCAATACTTTGGAGGGATCGTCGAGGTCGAGCAGGATGGCACCGAGGCAGTAGCGGTGTTCAGCGTTGGCGCCGTGGTAAATTTCAAGCCAGCCTTCTGGGGTTTTGATGGGCGATGCACCTGCCCCTACCCTTGCGCTGTCCCACCAGCCTTCGCGGGTGCGCAGGATGCACTTGTGCCCGCCCCAGTGCAAGAGGTCGGGAGAGGAGGCGAGCCAGATATAATTGCCCCCAAGTCCAACGCCCGATGGGCGGTGCAGGCAATAATATTTGTCCTTTATCTTTTCTTCAAACAGCGCACAGTCTTTGTTATGCGGTGAAATAATCATACCCTCGTGGTCGAAATTGCGCCAGTCGCGGGTACGCATTAGGCCTACACCCACACCGTTTTCAGAAACCTGGGTATAGGTTAAATGGTACACACCGCCGATGAGGCTCACGCGGCAATCTTCAATGCCAAAGGTTTCAAGCGCGCCATGGCCAAAAATCTTGGTTGGGAAATCGTTGGGTTCATAGAAGTTTTCTCCGTCATCGCTGCAAACCAGGCGCAGGTGAGAAATGGTCGACAGGTACATTTTGTCTTTGTATCCCACCATCCGCGCATCGCTCAGGTTGAGGTTGGGATCGTTTTTTTCAAATTTAAGGATTTCCATGCTGCCATTTTCACGCAATACGGGGAAAGAAATAATGCCCTCTTGTTGCGCCGGGCGCTCTGCGACCCGCAATATCAACCAGGTTTTACCTTCAAATTGGAATACACCTGGATTCAGGACACATTCGACCACCAAATCCGGCTGACTTGGCTGGATGTCTTTGGTGGTCATGATCGGATTATTGGCAAATCGTTTTGACATTGGATGTTTGTCTAAGGTTTGGTGCTGAATATAACGTCAAAGAGGCCGCCCTATAAGTGCGTTTAGTGGCAAATTGAATTTATAGCACCGAATTTTCGTTGGATTAGGCAGGGCGAAAATTAGACAACTTTTAAAAAGTTGTCTAATTTACACCTTGCGCTTACACGGCCATGAATGGCCTTGGACTGGCGGCCTGAAGGCCGCGCTACCGACTTACTGCTTGCTAAACTGCACCGAGCCAATGCTCTTACCACCCAATACAAAATTGAGTATGTAGTTGCCAACCGGGTAGCTGTGTACATTCAGGGAAAACTGACCAGCAGGCACTTCGTTTTTGGCGAAGCGCAGATCATCCAGCTGACGGCCAGCGGTATCGAACACCCGCACCAACAAGGGTTGGTTGCCATTGAAGGCGTGTTGCACCGTTAATACATCTGTTGCAGGATTGGGTGACATGCCCAGCACAACGCCACTGAGGCTACCGCCAAACTGCTCTTTTGTATCCGTTGTACCTGTCTGAAACAATTTGAGAATTTCTGCTGCCGTCAAGGCTTTGTTGTAGATTTTCACATTGTCCAATGCCCCAATAAAATACTGCCCCCCTTCAATGGGGTTGTTGCCGAAACACAGCTTACGGGCCGTACTGTTGAGCTTGGTATTCACTGGCTTGCTGTTCACTTGCTGTCCGTTGACGTAAATAATGTTGTTTGTTCCATCATGCACCATGGTAACATACCACCAGAATGTTTTGACCATTTCGTTGCCGTCGCCGCTGTCCATGTCGGAAATAAAATTGGCGAACTGAGCATTGTTACCATTGGTGGTCAACACAATTTTCAAGTGTTGTGGCAGCGATATTTTAAAACGCTGATCCCAGTGGCCAAAGTCGATGACATACGCTTCTGCATCTGCCAGGTTTGTACCATCTACCCGAATCCAGAATGAGATCGTCATGTAGTCAGAAATCAATTGCACCGCATTGGGCACCAGCACAGAATCCTGCATGCCATCAAATTTTATGTTCTGGCCACCACCATTCGGGTGGTTTGCTGTTTCGAACACTGGATTACCACCAATCACACCATGGTTAAGATACGGAGTAGCATCTTTGGCATTGCCATCAAAAGGATAGTGCGCTACCATGCCTGGCTCACCTGTGTCAATTGGAGCGGAGGTAGACAAGGTAATTTCGGCAGTTGCAGAATTATTTCCGGCTAGGTCGAATGCATATACTTCAAACGTGTATAAAGTTTGTGGATCCAAACCTCCGATAAAGCTTGAAAAAGAGGTCGCTGAAACGGTATCGTACACGATACCGTCAATGAGGATCACGTAGCCTTTTACTTGGGTGTCGTCGGTAGAGGCATCCCAGGTAAGGAGTACCGAATTGGAAGCCACCGTGCCAGCCAGGTTTCCTGGTACCGTTGGCGCGGTCACGTCTGGCGCTTCGTCTGGGCCGGAAGTAACCTTCAGGGTCGTGCGCAGCGATTCATTGCCGGCAGCATCTACAGCAGAAACACCAAAAACATACTCGGTCAATGGTGTGAGGCCGGTGATATATGCTTTCAAATCAGCGGTGGTGGCCACCAGCGCACCAGCTTGATAAACATTGTAAGCCGTTACACCCACATTGTCTGAAGCTGGGAACCAAGCCAATAGGACATTTGTAAACGTCACCGTTGCGGACAAGTTGAGGGGCGCATCAGGAGCTTCTGTGTCTGTAACCGTTGGGGCCTGGTTTTGAGCTGCATACAAGGCGGCAACTTCCGCAGCATTGAGCGCTACTTTGTACACCTGTACTTCATCCAGTGAGCCATTGAAATAATTGGCGTTATCAATGGGGTCAAAGCCCATACCAAATGGGTGGGTGGTCACATCAAGGTTACCTGCAGCAGCCTTTTCATTCACCTTAACGCCATTGAAATAAATGAGGTCTTTTACACCATCATGTACCATGACAACATGCGTCCAGCTGCCAATCGTGAGCGGTGTACCGGAATCCAAATCACTGCAACATGCACCGCCCGAGTGTGTGGTGAATACTGGTTTGCCGTGCCCTGGCATAGATACTTTCCAGCGCTCCTGCCATCCGCCATCTGACAATAAAAAGGCCTCGCCACTGGCAGGGAATTCTTTCGGGTTTACCCAAAAACTAATGGTCGTGACAGGGCTGTTTAGTTGAGGTGAATTAGCAGCTACCAATCCTTGGTTCTGGCCGTTGAAGGAATAGGCCATATTGGCCTTGTTAAACCGGTCAGTTGTTAGTTGTGCGCCCAGTACAACTGCGTGGTTGCCGTAGGCCGTTGCGTCCAAAGCATTGCCATCAGATTTGTAATCGGCAACTAAATTCCCCGGAACTGCCGGTGCTGGATTTTGAGCTGCATACAAAGCGGCAATTTCAACGGCTGACAATGCGCGGCTGTACACTTGCACATCGTCGAGACTGCCATCAAAAAACCCGCCATTGTCAATTGGGTCGTAGCCAATGCCAAAGGGGTGTTTGGTCTTATCCAGTGCGCCAGTGGAAGTTGTTTCATTTACTTTCGCGCCGTTGAAATAGATGATATTCTTTGCGCCATCATGTACCATTACGACTTGCGTCCAGGCGCCAATCGAGAGGGGTGTACCCGAGTCCAGATCGACGCAGCAAGCGCCGCCGGCATGGGTGGTGAATACAGGTTTGCCATGACCGGGCAAAGAAGCTTTCCAGCGCTCCTGCCAACCACCATTCGACATTAAGAATACCTCACCCGTAGCAGGAAATGAATTGGGCTTTACCCAAAAACTAATCGTCGTGAAATCCGATTGCAGGGCAACGGAGTTGTCTGCCGTAGCATGTCCACTCAGGGCATTACCACCCCAACCGTGGCGGTTGGCCACAGCAGTTGCCGCAGCATCAAGCGTCGCGTTGTTGGCAAATTGTGTGGCATCCTTGCCATTTCCATTCAAGCTGTAGCTGGCCACCAGATCGGTAGCCGTGCCTGGGAAGGCGGCTTGTGCTGTGTGCAAAGCACTGATTGCAACATCCGTAAGTGCGTAGTTGTAAATTTCAATTTCATCGAGGGCTCCGTCAAACCAACTTCCGCCATCAAATGCATTGAAACCTATTCCCAATGGTTTGGTGGTGCTGTTCATCAAGCCGACGACATCTTTCGAAGCCACCAAAACGCCATCTACAAAAATTTTGTCTTTAACGCCATCGTGCACCATCACCAGGTGTTTCCAAACGCCGATGGGCAGTTCATTGCCACCGCCTGCATCCATGTCTGAAATGCCATTGGTATGGTTGGTCGTCCATACTACTTTGGCATGTTGTGGCAGGGAAATTTTAAAGCGTTCCTGCCAGCCGCCGTACGACAGCAGAAATGATTCGCCGTTGGCAGGCAAGGAATTAACCTTTACCCAAAAACTCACGGTTGTGGTGCCCGAATTGAGTTGCGCTGCATTGGAGGCAAGTACCTCGGAGCTGGATCCATTGCACAACAGGGCACTTTTACCAAAACCAAAACGGTCGGTCGTGGTCGTTGCGCTTTGTATGTTTGCATGGTTGCCAAAACTGGTTGCATCCACACCGCTTCCGCTGAAGGAATAAGACGCTACTTTGCCCTGGGGCACAGTGGGTGCGGTGCTTTGCAGGGCATACAACCCTGCGATTTGAACCGCGCTGAGGGCTACGTTAAAAATAGCAACTTCATCAAGTGCGCCATTGAAATAATTGGCAACATCAATTGGGTCATAGCCGATGCCGAGAGGTTGCGTGGTCGCATCCAGTGCGCCTGCAGCAGCTTTTTCGTTCACTTTTACACCATTAAAGTAAATGATGTCTTTGGCACCGTCGTGCACCATGGCCACATGGGTCCAGCTACCAACGGTCAAGGGTGTGCCACTGTCCAGGTCGCTGCAACATGCGCCACCTGAGTGGGTGGTAAACACCGGTTTGCCATGCGGCGGCAGGGAAATTTTCCAGCGCTCTTGCCAGCCGCCGTTCGACAACAAGTACACTTCGCCCTGTGCTGGCAGTGCCTTTACATTGACCCAAAAACTGATGGTCGTGTTGGCAGAGTTGAGCTGCGCCGCATTGTTGGCGCGAATGCCACTTTGTACGCCGTCAAAAGAAAAGGCGCTGTTGGCCCAGCCAAATCGGTCTTGGGTAAGCGTCGCTGCGTTGACTGATGCATTGTTGGCAAAAGACGATAGGTCTTTGGCATTGCCCGAAAAGGCATAATACGCAACAGGTGTTTGTGCATTCAAACTGGCTGCTGTTAAAAAGCAGGCAAGTAGAAATAGTGGGTATGAATACCATTTCATATTTTAATTGGTTTAAATTGTTAAAAAAAACTTCATAGTGTTGCTCTTGGGTGCATTGGCGAAGTTACCTGGCAGGGGTAGGCAGAACTGACACAATGCGGTGAAAAGGTGGTACTTTAATGAAAATACAAGGGGCAAATTGGCAAGGGGCTACATTTTTATAAACTGACCGACCTGCCGTCCTTTTTTTGAAGTCAGGACAACTACGTATACTCCTGCACCTAAACTCCTCAAATCCAGGTCGATGCTTTTTCCGGATACCTTATGCTGTTCCAGTACTACCTGCCCTGACTGGTCGAACAATTGCAAGGAGTTTGGGGCTGGATGGCTTTGATCCATTTCTGCTGGTATTTGTATGGTCAGCATATCCGACACCGGATTGGGCGACAACAGCAGCGGTTCCGGAAAAACCGGGCTATTGACAGCACTCAATCCTTGCGCATACATGGTTTTTACAACATCGGGAGTCAAGGCATAATTGAATATTTTCACGGCATCCAAAACCCCTTTGAAATTGTATTCCGGCTGCCCAGGGAGCATCTGGGCCATCAGGAATGGATAACTCGTGGTGCGGATTTTTCCAGTCAATACTTTGTAGGATTGCAGTGCACCATTCAAATAAAGGGCGAGCAAGTTGCCGTCGTAAGTGACTGTCATGTAGTAATACACCTCTGTTTCCAAGGTGCTGAGAGCGTCCAGGTCTGCAATGCCGTTGAGGGTGTTGACCGTCCAGCGCAGGTGCTTTTCTGGGGTAATGGACACTTTCCATCGGTTTTGCCAACTGCCATGCGACAAGAGAAAGTTTTCTTTTTCCGGCAGCGCATTCGCCTTGAACCAGCAGCTCAGCGTGATGCCATCTTGAAAATTGAGCAAGGGGCTGTTGGCGACCAGGATATGTTGTGACCCTCCGTTGAAATAATAAGCGCTTTGCTGGTTGCCAAATTGGTCGGTGGTAAGAATAGCGCCATTGGCTTGTCCATCTAACTGATTGCCACTGACATCGTTGGCATTGCCGGAGAAGGGATAATGGGCAATCAGGTTTCCCGGAACAGGGCTGAAATTTTTCACCAAAATATTGGTCGTCGACTGTGCTGACAATCCCTGGTCGTCGGTCACTTTTGCGGTGATTTGGAAAATGCCTTCGGTGGCCGGGGCTGTCCAATTGACATTGCTGCCATTGCCCGTTATGGCGCCACCAGTTCCTGTCCAGGTGTAAGTCAGCGGATCGTTGTTTGGATCGGCAGCGATGCAGTTCAATTGCAAGGTTTCACTGGGCGCCAGGTAGGCCACACTTTTTTGAATGGCTGTTATGACAGGCGGATAATTGATTTCAGGCACTACAGACACTTGCAAAAAAGCCGTGTCCTGGTTGCCCTCCGCATCGCTGGCAATAAGGCGGATATTTGGATTCCCGGTATTGGACGGGGCATGGAACATCACGGTTGCGCCAGACCCAGAAATACTGCCGTCATCGGTGCTCCAGGTATAGGTGATTTGACCGGAATCTGCATCAAACACAGTGGCATAGACAGCGGTGGAGTCGCCAATTTCCAGTGGATTTTTCGCGGCGGAAAGCGCTTTTATGCGCGGTGCATAGGTGTATGCCTGGCTGTGCTGATCAAAATCAACCACGACGCCATTCACCAGCATTTTGTTTTGTTTGAATGAAATGGCACCTCCAGCGGGGCAGATGGTGGCCATCAGGGCCTGATTTGCCTGAATGCTCAGGTTGACGGTTCCGGTGACGTTTTGAAGGATAAAGGTTTCGGTCAAGGCATCGTAAATATCGGCAGGGACAGTGCCTGCGTCAAATTGCACGCTTTGGGCAATTGGGTTGGAATTGTACAAAAGGTAGGTAGGATAGGCAGTACTGCCGTAAAAATCTGTTTTCAATAAATCGAGTTTTAGGATTTTGGCCACGTTGGTTTTTTCAACGATGGCGCCGAGGTAGCCGACCGAAGAAGAACCGTACAGCGCCAGGTTGGTAGCCGCCCAGCCGCCTTGAACCGCATCGCCCGTTGAAAATGGCGACAGGCTTTGCCATTTTTCGCGCAGTGCTTCGTAACCGATCACTTGTTGCGGATCGTTTGCGTTTGACCAGGCGGAGGCATCTTGTAAATTGTTAGTCAGAAAACCCGGATAATACAAACGGGAAGCATTGGCCAAATTGAGCACCCATTTGCCAATGGCGCGGGCAAAACGCTTGTCGTAGCGCACCATGGGCACCAGCGCGCCCGCTTGCTGCATGCCGTTCAAATTGAAGGCATAGTCGTTACCGCCATCATTGGCCTCCCCGATCAGCCCTGACACATCGAAGCCGCCCCATTTACCGACAATAGCCCCCCATCCCCGCAAGGACCCGCGGTCGAAAGACCAATTCACCATTTTTTCAATGTCATATTTCGTCCCGATTTCGGCGTTCATCTTCGCTGCGGTGTAGATACCGTACGGCAATTGCAATTCGTAAGAAGGATTGGAAGTCCAATCGTTCAAAAATTCGATGGACCACTCTGCGCCT
>JBBRWA010000195.1:0-11733 GCA_038246345.1 Chitinophagales bacterium | reverse complement strand
ATGCTGAAGGCGCTGTTTACTTAAATAAATTAGTGTATCAACCCGAATAAGGAACGCGGCACCAATAACTTAGTCATTTGATGCCACCCTTTGTTCCATCATACGGCCGCTATTTTTATTTAAATAGCCCCACTATTCGCAGAAAAATAGGGTTGTCTGATCAAAAAATGGTTGACCTAAAATGACTAAGTTATTGGTGCCGCGTTCCTAAGTGTTGTTTCAGCTTCCTTTTTTCTTTTCTTCAACAGGGACATTGGGTTTTTTATGCCCAAGAAAAAAGAGCACCAATTCAAGCTCTTCTTCAGGAATATTTCTTTCCGTTAAGGTAGCTTGATGCTTGACTGAGCCCAGTCTCATACTATATGCATCCAATTGCACAGATGTAAAGTCTGGGATAACCTCTTTCCCGTTCACCACAGTGGTATGACATTTGGCACAGTGAATTTTATACAGGGCTTTCCCTTTTTCACAATATTGTACAAATTCAGCCTTTTTTTCTTCCACAATTCCGGACGGATAAATGTACAATTCCGGTTTTGCAGAAGCACATCCAAATAAGATCAGAAGCGCTGTACAAGTTTGAAAATATTTCATGTTTGTTATAATTTAATATTCACCGCCCGATTTTCTGGCATTCAGGCTTTTAGTTCGTGAAACAGGTAGTTTTGCAGGCGGCACTTCAAAGGGAATTTTTTCGTTCAGGGTATTCAAGAACGTGATAAGGTCTTTTTTCTCCAGTACCGTCAGGTGTAGGGAGTCTGATGAAAGTGTTTGGTTTTCAAGGCGTAGCCCATTGCCAACGCCGCCCCCGGAGTCGTAAAAATCAATCACTTCATCCAAGGTCGTAAACACGCCATTGTGCATATAAGGTTTTGTAAACGCAATGTTTCGAAGGGAGCCTGTTCTAAAGGCATGCAAGGTTTCAAAAGCCGGATTCACTGTGTAACGTCCCTTATCTTCACTTAATTTATGGTAAAGCTTATCCGCCGGAACGCCAAGCACCTCGAACTCCGAACCTACGTAGGGCGGTTTAACGCCATTAAACTGCGGTACAAAATGACAGGTGGCACATTGGGCCTTGCTCATAAACAGGTTAAAGCCTCGCTGCCCTGCTTCTGAGAGGGCGTAATTTCTATCCATGGCATCGTCGAAGGGGGCGTAACTCAGGCTGAACCTATTGTAGTAGAGCGTAATGGCAGAAACAATATGGCTCAAGGTTATTTCTGGTTCATGGGGGGTTTCTTTGAGCAGATTTGTAAAAGCTGTTTTGTATTCCTGACAGCTTAATATTTTTTTCAACAAGGCTGAAGGCTCGCTATCCAGCTCCAGGGGGTTATTTATCACTGCTTTCGCCTGATTTTGCATGGAAATATGGTTTCCATCCAACATCAACAAATGATTGTAGGACACATTGATCAGAGAGGGCGTATTTCTGGGTAAGTGGTCGGTTCGATTGTACTGTAAGGCGGTTGTTGAAATCGTATCCGTAAAATAGGCATCGGATTTATGGCAGGAAGCGCAACTTCTGAGATTATTGCCGGATAGTATAGGATCATAAAACAGCAATTTTCCTACAGCCTCAATTTCTGCCAGAGTCTTATCGTCCTTAACCCTTAAAAACAGGCCCTTGACATTTTGGCCGTAATACAAATCCTTATCAAAAATAGATTTCGCGTCATTATTTAAGCTATAATCCACAAAACTTCCGGAAAAAAGCTCATGCCTGCGAATCAATTCCTGATTCAATTTGAACAATGGATTAACGTATAGCCGAATGAAGCTGAAATGATCAAATTTTGCTGCGTCGTCAGGTTGTGTTTGAACAAAATGTAGGGCTTCCTGATACAGGTTCCAATATGCGTGCGAAAGCTTGCGCTCCGGAAAACTTATATCGTATGCACGGTATATTTCCTGCACCTGATCCATCATAAAGCGCAGTTCAGGAATGACCCGCTCGGGGTCTGGGCATTCGAAACCAGTGGTGTAAATTGCTGCAAGATTTAGGAGAAAAAGGCGGTTGGAGAAATAAAAATGGCCAAAACTAGGCAAAACCTTGGTTGTAGAATCTGCACAATAGCCCTCAGTTGCCAAAATTGAAGCCTGAATCAATTGCATCAGGCTGTCTTTTTCACAGGCTGGTTCTTCCAAATACAATGCCGCCAAAGTTAGTCCCGCGCCAATTCGCTTGTAAGGTTTTTCAAATTTTTCAAACACTTCTGTCTCCCACTCCACGGGCAATGGTCCATTGATTTTTTTATAACCAATGGGATCAAGATAGCGCAACCAAAAATCGATTCCCTTCATCTTATCCCGCGCCAAATCAATTTGTTTTTTTATGCTTGCAAGCTCGTCCTGGTTGTTAAGCACGCTGTCTTTTATATCCTGTAAAAGCGTCGATTGTTGTGCGCTAAAATCTTTTAATTTCAATTGATAAAGCGCTGTATAGGTGTCCGGAGCGCTTTCGGAAAAAGACGCACCAGAAATGAATACGGCAATGGCGATGATAAAAAAGAGCATTGAACTTTTAGCCAAAATATACCTTTAATTGGATCAATTTATCACTTTTAAAAGGCGAAAATAAGGGGATACAACTGGCAATTGTTCAACTTTACAATTAAATAATATGGACGCCCAGGAAGACGGTGGAAAGGAAGCAGGTTTTGCTCAAACTGATCAAAACCGCCCCTCTGGGAGAGGGCGTTTTCATAATGCTCATCTTTCCTGTGGGTTTCAATGACGCAAAAATCACCCGACAAACTTAGAGCTTTGCACAATCAGGAGAAAAACATTTGGCATTTCTTCTGCGGACCGGAGCTGGGCGCCCCCCCTTCAGTGTATTCGAGGAAACACCCGTGCGTTGAAATCATCTCTTATGTCACCCCTTTATCCCGCATCACCAACACCGAAAGCTACATATAAGCTAGTGCCGAGTCCACCAGTTGGCTTATGCTATATCATAAATGGCCACGCAAAAAGCATAGTCCCAAGTAAAAATATAAATGTCAAAATATGAATTTTATAATGGTTCAATCGCAAGAAAAAAAATTGTTGAATAGTCCGAATAAGCCAAAATATAGCATTGCCAGCCAAAAATACATTTCCCAATTTTGTTGTCAGTAATTCTACCGGAAATATAAAACATATACACGCAACAAAAATGAAATAGTAAATAATTTGTACGTTCAATATTTGCATGATAGCTTTATTGGCAAAGGTCAACTTTTTCAAGTCGCTGTCCCACTTGAATATCTTCCAAAATGCAAGGTGAAATATGGCAAAACCAATATTGTAAAGCCCACAAAAAAATATGATTGTTTTCATTTTATACGTTTGAAAACCTTACACTGTGCATCAACCACAGATTCATTAAACCCGTGAGTTGTCTTTGGAAATAATATATTTCTTTTTGTCTTTCTTTAAAATAATCCAAATCAGTATTGCAAATGCAAATGTCAAAATTGCAAAAAACTTTTCAAAATTGGTTTTGGCCAATATATTTCCAATTGTATTCAAGATAAATAGTAGTTGAAAAACCCAAAGAATTCCATGTAGCAATTTATCGGAAAATCGGTGGTGTATATAATTGGCTTTCAGCGATAAAACCGTGATCAGCAAACCATTGATTAAAATTGAAACGCTCTCAAAAATATACATTTGTGTATCGTTTTCCAATCTCCCACCCCAAGCAATGTCGTACGGAATTATTTTTGCCATGATGCAACCGTGAAATAGAATGACCAATGTCAACAAACCAATCAATAGCTTAATTGACATGCTTTTTGCTGTGCTTAACTTCATAATTTAACGTTTAATTCAAACAAAGATAATTGGATCATGGCAGACTCCTTCGAATTATTTGATTGGGTGAACACTAATACTACGCTCCGGGAATATCATGCTCTACACGTGAAAACAGCGCAAAATCTGCACTTTCAGGTGATAAAGGGCGCAACATAGCATCGTGCTATGCGTATGCAGCAGGTGAAAACACACTGCTGCGGCGCACGGGGGCGTGATTTAAATTAGGCTTAGAACACCTGGCGGACCGGAAATCAGCCACGGGTATCGCAACCGGCTGGATAGTTAGATAACTATCCAGCACCCGGTTAAATGGCAGAAAAAAACGTGGTTTTTGGGGATTTATTGACAAAGCACCTCTTACTCCACAGCGACCCTCATCGCACGCACACTACACGCTGAAAAATAACCCAAAGCACCACCCACAATATTGCTGACCGGATTAGACGGTGTCGTGTCGCTGCTTCCCGTGCTCGCGGATGTGCTGAAAAAATAATTATAGACCGCCTCATCAATACATTGCATCTGAAAGTCGAGCGTGTCGCCTTTGTACATGTCTGTCAAAGAACTGATTACAGGTTCTACTGATGGTTTCCCGTCAGAAAAATTGTCATTCCGTACTAAGAATTCGGGGTCGGGCTTTCCATTGATTATTTGGCGAAAACGGTAAAAGTTTTTCACGCCCGCTGGATCCAGGTAAAGCGGAATGGCGAAATAAGGTTTTTGTGAGCTGCCGGCCGGGCCCTCGCTTCCAAAAATACTCTCTTCTGTCCTGACACTCAACAAAGGCACCGGATCTGGCATCTTGCTTACCGAAACAAATGTTTTTCCCTCGTGCTGAACACGCATTGTATAGGTGCGGCCAGGGATACCCTGTATCGTTTTAGTTTCATATAAACCAGGCGTAATTTCCCTTAGTGTGTCGATATTTCCCACATCGTCTGAAAGCGTGACGAACGCATAGGATACCGCGGGGAAACCATTGTTTTCACTAAAATTCAATGTTTTGGTGATCTTGACCTGATGGTTCCGCACCTCATTGGTTATTTCGCCTTCAATGACGTATTGAGGATCGGCGCTGTTTAAATCAATGTCAATAATTTTGGTGCAACGCGTTATGGTTAGCAGGCAAATGAAAGCAAAAAGCAAATTTTTCATAAAAATGTGTTTTAGAAATTAAAGTTATAGGTCACGCTTGGGATAAACTTAAAGAGCGATGTTTGTACCGCTTCCGTTTTGCCAGGCTCGTCCTTATTGTCCCTGAATGTGATGGAGTAAGCATTTTGGCGGGCGTAGGCATTGTAGAGGCTAAAGTTCCAGGAGCTCTGATAACGGCCGCGGCGTTTGCTTTCGTAGGTTGCGCTGATATCAAAGCGGTGATAGGACGGCATGCGATAGCCATTCCGCTCTGTGTATACGAAAAATGTATTGTTGCCGACACCGTATTTACCACTTGGAAAGGTGACGGCATTGCCGGTATTATAGACCCAATTGGCGGATATGTTCCACTTCGGCGTGAGTTGGTACATTCCCACGATGCTGATATCGTGTGTTATGTCTTGTTTGGCATTGTACCAATTGCCATCGTTAATCCCATCAATTTTGCGTTCGGTGCGCGCGAGGGTATAACTCAGCCAACCTGTAAAACGCCCGGTTTTCTTTTTGATGAAAAGCTCAGCGCCATAAGCCCGGCCAATGCCGTACAACAGTTCACTTTCCACATCAGGTACCGAAATGATGTCCGCGCCATTTTTATAATCCACTTGATTTTGCATGGATTTATAATAGGTTTCGACACTGCACTCAAATTTATTGTCATACAAATTGCGGAAATAACCGAGGCTTATCTGATCTGCTATTTCAGGTTTGATGTTGTAACTGTTGCCAACCCATTGATCGGTCGGGTTATTGCTGGTCGAGTTACTGAGCAAGTGTACGTTTTGGGTATTGCGGGCATAAGCCGCTTTGATGCTGCTCATTTCGTTAATTTTATAGCTCAGGCTCAAGCGTGGCTCAAGGTTCAAATAGGTTTTGCCCAGTTTGCCGGCTTCTATGTTGACACTATCTTTCAAGGTGCCCTTATCGTATTTATTATAGGTGCCTTCACCCAATAAAGTGTAGCCGGAAACCCGCATGCCGTAGTCAATATTCAAGCGTGAAGTCGCTGAAAATGTATTGTTCGCATACACTGCGTTCTCCAAGGCATAATGCGTATCTTTTTTCTGATCCGTGAGAGAACCTGCGATGTCGCTCGAAAAGCGCGTGGGCGAAACCGTATGGTAAATACTGTTGAAGCCAAAACGCCAGGCGCTCCGCGTATTTGGAAACCACTGAATTTCCTCTTTCAGGTTCCAGTCTTTAATGGCAGAATTCAGGTTGAACTTATTGCCGCTTGAGTTGAACTCAATGTTATAGTTGTAATTACTGAAAATGAGCGAAGTATTGGAGAACACCTTATTGTTTACCAAATGGTTCCACCGCAAAGTTCCTGTTTTGTTGCCCCAATCGATGCCAAACTGGCTGCCAAACCCAAGCACATCTCTTCCAAAATAGCCCGACAAAAACAAGCGATCTTTTTCACTCAACCTGTAGTTCATTTTCACATTGACATCATAGAAATACAAGGAATTGTCTTTGAATTTGTCTGTCCACCTTAAAAACAAGTCCGCATAAGTCCTGCGTGCGGCAATCAAAAACGAGCTCTTTTCCTTCTGAATAGGCCCCTCCACACTCAATCGACTGGAAATCAATCCAATACCACCGTTCATGTGGTACGTTTTATCGTTTCCTTCATTCATTTTCAAGTCCAGAACAGATGCCAGGCGCCCACCGTATTGCGCTGGAGCATTGCCCTTATACAAGGTCGCATCTTTGATGGCGTCACTGTTGAACGTAGAAAAAAAGCCAAGTAAGTGGGACGCATTGTACACGGGCGCTTCGTCCAGCAGAATCAGGTTTTGGTCGCCACTTCCGCCCCGCACATAAAACCCGGAGTTGCCTTCGCCGGCCGATTTTACACCGGGCAACAATTGAATCGTCTTCAGCACGTCCCGTTCTCCAAAAAGCATGGGAATGGTGCGTACATCCTTCATTTCAATTTTGTCAACACCCATTTGTGCCCGGGTAATATACTCGTTTTGCTTTTTGGCCTGAATGACAACTTCCTGTATGGCAATACCTTGATCAAGCAGGATGTCCAGTTTCTGGTCTTTTTGTAAGCGAATGGTCTCTTGAAAGCTTTGATACCCGACGTAAGATGATTTTATACTGTAGGTTCCCTCAGGAATGGTGATGGAATAAAACCCATATTCATTGCTTCGGGCTCCTACGCCTGGAAGTTCCAATATCTGAATAGTAGCGCCAATAAGTTCTTCCCCGGAGGATTTGTCTCTGATACTGCCGCTAAAGGTGAATTTATCCTGGGCAGATGCGCCGAATGCGCCGAATGTCATCAGGATAGCGAATAATTGTTGTTTGTTCATGTGAAAAGCTGGTTGTTTTTTTAGAAAAAAGTATACGAGAGACTTGCTCCAAAAGTGAATTTGAAGCCAATGTGCTGTACGCAGTACGTTGAGAATCCTATGTGATTGGTGATTTTATTTACCCACAAAGGTATTTTGAGCAACACCCTAGGTAATAGGACTAAATTAAGGTTGAATAGGACTTCTTGGAAGTTCTTTTAATTGGGATCTTTTGAAACAGTTTGAATCATATTCATTGAGTTGTTTGATGGAACAAAGGTCCTTCAACGCACCATTTCCCACAATACTGATTTATCAGTACTCCTATTCCAAAAGTCCAAACTTGGACGCAAACATGACCGCTTCAAATGAATTGTTAGTTTTTTTTCAATACTTCCTTTGGGATGGCATCTTTATGAACCATCACAGAAATTGTTTTTAAAAGCAGGTAGTCATTTGACATGTACACGTAACCACCACAATCAGACATTGCAGAAGAATTTTTAATTATGTAAAATATTTTGCCTTCCATATCTTCTGCAATACCTATAATGTGCATATTATGATCGTCTTGTGTTGTGTAATTATCAAAGGCAGCTTGCCTTACCTGTTGCGTAATGATCTCCTCTTTACTTAATTTGCAAAAACCATTGCCATAGCCCTCATGAATATCGCCATCCCAGCAAACAGAATAATTGTTTAACAATGCATGATCAATTATTGCAGAAAAATCATTTATTGGAACATTTAAATAGGAGTCGTTATCCCAGTTTGAGGGCATTTCCAATACAAATTTTGAATAAAAAGGGTGATGAGTATAGGAAGTTATTTCGATGTAATCATCAGGGTTTATTCCAATTATTTCTTTAGCAAATGATTTTGACGTATAATTTTTCCCTTGATAGATAAAGCTTTCCGGAGCTTTAGGAATTGTTTTGTAAATAATACCTGCCAATGACTTTCTGTATTCCTCACTATACATGTTATTGTGTCCCGCATCCACATATTTTTTTACTTTTTTGGTCGCTTCTGTTTCCATTAAAAAGTGATCATGGATAGAGGATTTGTCTATTTTTCCGGAATACACTTCTTCAGGAATTGCGCCAAATTCTTTGTACGCTTTTAAAACGTTAAAGGTTAAACCACCTTCGTCAAAACCCTGGTTGCCCCGCATTCTGATATAATGCTCAGCTTTATTAAGGTAGGTAGGGGGAACATAAAACATTGGGGAAAGCACGACTGGTTTTTTTCCAAGCCTTATGGCTTCCGTTTCAATAAAAGAAGTGGTGGCATGACTCCAACAGGTGCCTGTATTTTGTTGGTCTTTAGGAGGTGTACTTTCAATAAGCTTTACTATTTTGTACCCATCAAACTTTGGGTTTAAATTGCTCTTTGGTATATACTCATAGGTTGTGGTTACTAGTTTTAAAGGAAGAGCACTCCCGTTTTGCATCCATGCTCCATCAATAGTGGAGTCTCCGGGCAGCAATAAACCTTTGTACATGGCTCCCGGGCCCAGGCGGGCTGAAAAATCTGCAAACAGGCTGTCTTTAGTGAGCCAAACCGAATCAATGGCCCATCCTTTTACGGATTGCTCGGGACTGTCAAAGGTCCCTTCGATGATTTTGTTATCTGCTTTAAAATGCATTAACAATGGAATGGTTGGGCCGTTCGGGATAGCAAGTTTTCCAATCCAGGATCCCTCAATACTGGTTTGGCTGTTGCTCTGTCCATGGCCTGCAAAACATGCAAGTAGAAAGATGACAGAAGAAAGTAGTTTTATTTTCATGACAGCAAATTTTATTGTTTCATCCGTGCCCTCGTCGGCTAATTGATACAGTGCGCACCATATTCATTCAGTTGTTTGATGGAACAAAGGTCCACCAAAGCACAATTTCACACAATACTGATTTATCAGTACTCTTATTCCAAGAGGCCAAATTTTGAAGCAAACATGACAGCTTCAAAGGAATTGTTCGCGCCCAGTTTTTCTAAAAATCTTTGTCGGTGCGTATTGACGGTGTGTAAACTTATGGATAGCTTATTAGATATTTCTTTGCTTAAATAACCGCCTTTTACAAGTTTTAAAATCTCCTTTTCTCTTTTTGTTAATTCCATTTGTGGTTTTTCGGGGACATCCAAAGGAATAAATTGCCCGGTTCTAAAATTGAGCAATTGACTCTTAATATTGTTATTTTCTTCCTGATTCGGGGAAATATCAACGGCACCCATCATCAACCATATCTGGCCTTTTTTATCCAATTCTATAATTTGATATTGCTCGATAAGCCGTGTATATTTGTCATTGGCATTTAACATTCTATATTCACTGATCATCTTGTGATTTAACTTTTCATCGCTCGAAAAACCTTTGAATATTTTATGAACAGAAATACTTTTTAAACTTAAACTCAGCGCATCTTCCGGATGAATTTTGCTGGCAAAAAAATTCTGACCTGCAGTTTCATAATCAGCTTGTTTATAACCTAACAGTTGTCCGAAGTTCGAAGAATAAAACAAGGTCTGGCGTTTGTATAAATCAAATATGTTGAACCCTGAATTGCCAATATTGGACAAAGCTTGTAATGCAGTGGTATGTTTCTGCACCAAAGAGTAGTCCAAATCCTGCTCATCAAATTTATATTCCATTAAAAATTTGAAAAAGATTTCTTCAATACTGTTTTCTTCTGCCATTGGACTGAATCTTTTGCTTCTTTTGGCTTGTGTAGCCCAGAATCTACGTACGAATAGGAGTATCTGCTTTGCCATGCCAGGCTTGCCTTCAACTCGTAAACGTACGCAGTTTCTGAAAATTCGTAGGCTAAATTTTTTTTTCACGAACTATGCTGTTTAACTATATCAATGTCAAAAAGATAAAGGGCCGCTATTTTTAAAGATAGCGGCCCGATAAGAAGGATATGCAAAAAAATCAATAAGGTTTGATAACCTGCCCTGTATTCGCCCCAAAAACACTTTTTCGAAAACCAAATTCTAACTGCTTCATGGTAACAGGCATTTCCCCAGGAAAGAAAGGGAAGTACTGTGGTGAGTCCTCAATGACAGTAGGGCTAACCGCATTGATACGAATGCCGTTTTCTAATTCGATTGCTGCGGCCCTGACGAATCCTTCTACTGCTGCATTGGCTGCTGAAGCGTTGGCAAAATTTCTTTGAGGGTCGTGCGTTAAGGCCCCTGTTATTAAGGTAAAGGAACCTTTTGGGTTGATGTGGTGCTGCCCAATGAGAACCAGATTAATTTGTCCCATCATTTTACCTTCAACACCCTTGCGAAACTCCGTATCCGTTAAGTTTTTCCAGGGGCCTACATGGGTAGGGCCCGCCGTACAAACCAGCTGCCTATCCTTGCTTTTTAGCGGAGCTCTTTTTACCCGGTTTTGAAACTACCAGGCTAATATTGAGCATTCGATTATAGCGTTCTACATCTTTGGAGAGGTTGACTAAGCCGTAGCCATAGCGAACATCCAGCGTAAGCGTTGATTTCTTCATATTGAAATTGTAGCCAGCGCCTACCTGTGCTCCAGCGTCCCACCGCTTGAAATCTCCGGCCGCATTGCCGAAAGAAACCCTGACGTTTTTTTCAGGCAATACTTCAGAACCTTTTGTTTTCAACCGCCCTCCTACATTGTAGGCAACATAAGGGCCAGCATTCAGGTACAAATTATTAAAATGAAGGCGAGCTTGTACAGGCATTTCAATGCTGTAAAGGCGCAAGGTGGAATTGTTTTCCGTGAGCGGATTATTCGTTTTCAGGCTTCCGCCCTTTATGGCGAAATAGAGTTCCGGGACCACCGAAAACATTGGCGTGATACCTGCCTGGTATGATACACCTGCCTGCAATCCTGTAAAGTTCTTTTTGTAAAGCTGCAACTCGCTGTTTGACTTTCCGTAATTAAAGTTTGTGGTCTGTGAATTTATGGAAATGCCGAACCGGTTGGTTTGCGAAAACGATGTGGCCGAAAATGACATGAATAGTGCCACTACCAAGACTGATTTGATTGTCGATTGCATAATGCGTTAGTTTTAAATTAATGAATTAATTTGATGGCACAAAAATCCTCCAATTCTCAATTTCACGCAATACTGATATATCAGTATTGCCATTTGTTGGCAGTGACGGCAATCAAAATTATTCTTCAATAAGTTCTTTGTTAACCATTATCCGGCTGGCAATCTCTTTTGGAGTCTTTCCGTCGTTGGTCAGGAAGTTGTGAGAATGAGGTGTTTGCTTATTGCAAGGATCACCGCTGTCGATAATCAATACTTTTCTTAGCGCTCTGCCAAAGGCCATGCCTGCCGCAAGGCCTGCATAGCTGCCGCCAACTATTATTGTGTCATATTGTGTTTCCCGTTTCATCTTACTTTTCGTTGAAAAGCTTACGAATGAGAAAATCAAGGAACGGCACACCAATGAACATCATCCATGGCACCAGGGAGATGCTTAGAAGGAACGTCCT
>JBBRWA010000194.1:0-11738 GCA_038246345.1 Chitinophagales bacterium | reverse complement strand
AGTGCCGCTTCTAATTGGCCTATAGTTGATAAAACATCCCCTCTTTCAAGCCAAATTTTTCCAGCATCATCCGCGCTTTGTTTTTCCCAAGCATCTAGTATTGATAATGCCTGATTGTATTCCCCAGCCGCTTTTGCCGCTGCGACAATTTGCGGGTACAACGTCAATCGGTATGCAATCTCGTCCTCCGGGCTGTTTTCAAGCCGCAAAAGCAGTTGACCCAGTTCCTTTTTAGGTTTCTCCACTTCAATTGGGCTTTTATAGCTTTCCAACATGGTTTCTAGACGTGGGCTATCCGATACGGCCGTCTGCTGCTGCTTAAAATTCATCAACATCGACCGAAACGACCACAAATCCGGCATTTTTTCCATCAAGCTGCGGGCAAACAAGGGATCTACAGTATTCGGCACCAAGACGAACAAGGCGACGGGCGACAAAGCCAATCGGTCGCGTCGCAGGTTGAGCCCGGCAGTAATATGACGGCGGCGTTCGTTGTTTTCGGCCATGATTTCCGTCTCTTTGCCGAGGCTGTCGCGCTCTTCTTTCAATACGTCATCAAAATTTTCGAGCCAGCAAAAGCCGCGCCCAAGCTCCGAATATGCCTTGCTAAAATCCTGGTAGCTTATTTTTTGGGCATCCATTTTCAGGAAAGGGCGGTCTGGGAACCGTGTGCGCAGTTCCTGTTCCAAGTTGCGCACATCCTGGCCATGGCTATACCGTACCACCACGAAGCGAAACGCTTCCGTGCGAAGCATTTTGAACAGTGGGGCGGTTTCCTCCGTGTAATTATCCGACATATCGTTTGTAAAGCTCGGAAATCTCGACGACTGGATTTACCCTTTTGTAGGTGCCGTCATTGTATTCAAATATAATCAGTTTTTCTAGCAAATCTTGCCAGGAGGGGTCGGAAGCTGTCGGCAAGCTATTTTTGTTGTCCTCTTTCAGCACTTTCAGCTTTTTAAAATCCTCTTCTGAGACGTATTGAGAAGTCTGGGCAGCCAATTTTTTCAAGCCTTTGTCCATGGCTTCCCGAGTGATAATGCCGAGATCGTCGTCGGCAAACAGGTTGGCGTATTCCAGGATTCGCAGCAATTCACGCGGGGAACCGCCACCCATCAAAACAGCGTGTTTTATGGTTTCGGGCTTGTCAAAAAGGTTTTCGTTGATCCTTTTGGTGACGAATTCATAAAAGCGATCTGCGGCTTCTTGTACGATATCGCCATTCCGTTCACGTATTTTTACGAAAGGAAAAGAAACCACGGTATTGAGTTGTTGCAGTTTTTGCGTTTCAGCCATCAGCTCGATGGGGAGTGTAAATATGGTATTGACCTTAATCTGTCGGAGGCGCTCCGATTCGCCGATGACAATTTTCTTCCTGATGTCGGCAGTGGCCACCTTTTCCATGCCGTCAATGACAAATAAGAGCTCCTGCGCTATGTCTTTTGCGCGGAGTTTGATGTTGACATGCTCTACGAATTCATTGAATTTTTGAGCAAATACCGTAAAGTTGTTCTTGAGTACGGTCCTTATTTTGTCGGCATTTTCTTTACTGCCCTGGAGGTTGCCTTTTAATTTGGCTGCAATACCGAGAAAACTCAACAAGCTCGGTGTTTCCGCTTTGATTTCCACTTCAAAACCGCCTTCCTTTTTTATCACCTTGTTCACTTCTTTTACACGCTCTCCAAACCACTCGTAAAGGGAGCTTAAAATATCCTGGTCTACTGTCAGCTTCTGCTTGCTGATGTCTTCCAGGAGCCGCTCAATTTGAAAAACCAGCACATCCATGTATTCCATGTCGTTGGTATCCAAGCCAGTATCTAAATTGCAGGTGACACAGAAAAAGCAATCCTTTTTGTGCAGTTTTTGAGAAATCTTGGAAAGTTCAGAGGTTTTGCCGGAACCCCGCATACCTGCTAAAAAGAGCAGCACTTTGTTGCTTGTGTTGACTTGGCGATGAAAATTGAATGTTTTGGGGTCGACATTCAGCGATTTATAGATCATTCTATCTTCAAAATCGCCACGAACATCTGAAAAGTCGGTATAAAAGGAGTGGTCTGGCGTGATGGGCACATCCAAACGAACGGCATTGTCAATTTCTAACAGTGAGGTTGCTTTTTTGTAGGAATCTAAATCAGGCATAATGGTTGATTAATTGACTACAAAGGTACTTTTTATTACCCATAAATTAACTCCAGCGCGTTTCCCGCCACGCTTTCTGCTCCTCCTTCGTCAAAAACGTCCAAGCCACAATGCGGCTGTTTTTATTCCCTTGGCCCATTGGAATCGTTTTAACCGTAACGGCGGATACTTTTGCCAGCGCTTCGTAGGCTGCTTTCAAGTGCGATTGTTTGGAAATCAAGGTAGAAAACCAAAACACGGAATCGGTGAACTGCCGGCTCTGACGGATCATGTTGTCGACAAATTTGGCTTCTCCGCCTTCGCACCAGAGCTCGCCGTTTTGGCCGCCAAAATTCAGGGTCGGTTTCGTGACTTTTTTCTGCTTCAGGTTGCTCAGTTTGCGCAGCGTGCCGGAAGTAGCTTCTTCCATGGATGCATGAAAGGGCGGGTTGCAAATACTGATATCTATGTATTCATCTTTTTGGATAACGCCATAGAAAATATCCATGGGGTTGGGCTGCAAGCGAACTTGCAGTTTTTCTATCAGGGAAGGGTTTTTTTCTATAATTTTTTGACAATTCGCTATTGAAACCGGATCAATATCGGAGCCGATAAATGACCAGCCGTATTCGTTAATTCCGATAATTGGATAGACACAATTGGCGCCTACGCCGACATCCAGGCAAGTGATTTTTTCTCCAGGGGGCATGTTGCCAAAATTGGAGGAGCAGAGCAAATCCGCAATATGGTGGATGTAATCGGCACGGCCAGGGATAGGCGGGCAGAGATAGCCTTTTGGAATGCCCCACTCCTGGATGCCGTAATGTTGCCGCAGCAGGGCCAGGTTCAATAATTTCACGGCTTTCGGATCGGCAAAATCAACGGTTTCTGCGCCGTGGATATTCACGGTGACAAATTGCCCCAATTCGGGGCAGGTTTCCACCAGCTGCTTCAAATCATAGCGTTCCCTGTGCTTGTTGCGCGGGTGCATTTTGGGCTTCTCCTGTGGCACAGGTTTTTTCTTGAATTGCATAAGGCAAAGGTAGGAGATTCTAGCAACGCAAATACGCGTTAATATTTTCCAACAACGGTGCAAACGTATCCAGGTACCACTGGCAAAATATCAGCAGGACTCGTTCGTGCGTCGCTTCAACCTAGCCTGAGTTACCACACCAAATATTTTTCTATCTCCGGATCCGCACGTTTGGCAAACTTAAGCTTTACAAATGTACGGGGCAGCTTGACATTTTCGGATGAAGATCAAGTAACTTACTTGCAGGACAACAAAAACAATTTCCTGATAGAACCAGCCCTGACCCTCCGCGCTGGGGTTGAAAAAATAAAGCTCCAGCTCCAATTGATGAAAAGCTTTAATCTTAGCAACAGCGATTTTAAACAAGATGACGTGCTATTGTCTATCGGGTTGGGGTTCAAGCTTTAACAATATCCCTCGGGTACATTTTGGTAAATACCCAGTTGGGCGTGTAGGTTGTTTGTAGGTTGTCCTATGTATTGATGTTTGGCCATGTATTAGCTCCGAAAGCACATGGCAGAGCAGTTGTTCCTCTTTAATTTCCATATTGAATACTAAGCAGTGGTGTCATTCCGAGCGTAGCGAGGAACCTGTATTACGCTCTATTGTCAGGTTCCTCGCTACGCTCGGAATGACACGCTGTGTTTGGCTAACGTACCTATTCGCTTGGTTTCTGTGCATCTGCTTGGGTGGAAAGCGGTGCATTCCCTTCCTCGGATGAGGCTCTCGGATACATCTTACTAAATATCCACCCCATCAACATCGCCAGCGCAAACGAAGGCGCCAACACATCCAATTGTTGGAAATAAATCCCAACGCCGTCAATTTCCTGCACCACAAACTTGAATAACGGCACACTGGCAAAACCCGTCACCATAGAAGCAATGGCACCTTTCTCAGAGTAGCCTTTCCAGAACAAAGACAGGATAATGACCGGACAGAAGGTGGCTGCTATACCCGACCAGCCGAATATCACAAACCAGAACACCGTTCGATCGGGCATCATCCAGGCGACACCAAAGGCCAGCGCCAGGGCAATCATGGCCATAACCAGGGTAACGATTCGGGACAGCTTTGCCAGGTCTTTCTCGTCTATTTCAGGGTGAAAAATTTGCTGGTAGAAATCGCGGGTAATGGCACTGGAGGCTACAATAAGCAGCGAATCAATCGTAGACATGATGGCAGACAGGATCACCGCAATATAAATGGCGATGATGGTCAGCGGCAATAAATGCTCCAGCATCATCACCAATACATCCTCTCCACCGACACCCAGCACCGCCGTGGGGTCGTCGCCAGCGGCCGTAAAAAAGTAGCGCCCCATCAAGCCAATGGTCACGGCAGCCACATCGGTCAGCAACGTGAAGCCCAACGCTACCCAGCGGCCTTGGTTAATTTCAGCCTCGTTCCGAATGGAAATAAAGCGCACATAAATCTGTGGCGAGCCCAAAAAGCCCAAACCGATCATCAGGAAGCCGAGTATGGCAAACAGGTTCATCCAGCCGCTGTCGTGCATGCCCCAGATACTGATCAGTTTCGGATCTATCGCGGCGAGGCCAGCGGTCATATCGCCTAAATTGCCGATCACCCACCAGCCGACCAGCGGCAGCAGCACCAAGCCCGCCAACATCATCAAGCCTTGGAAAAAATCGGACCAGACAACCGCCACGAAGCCGCCAACAAAAATATAAGCCAGTACGATCAGGAAGCCTAGCAAAGCGCCTGCATAGTAGTTCATATCGAGCAGCGATTCGAATGCTTTTCCGGTGGTGTCTATTTGCGCGCTCACATAAATGATCACGAAAATAGACAGCGCCGAAGCAGCAATGATGCGCAATAAATGTGTTTTGGGCTTGAAATGGCTTTCCATGTAATCTGGAATGGTGATGGAGCCATAAGCATCTGTAAGCCTTTTAAAGGGTTTGGCCATAAAAAACCAGGAGATGAACACGCCCAGCAATTCGCCCAACACCACCCAATAGGCTGAAAAACCGGCAATGGCACCCAAACCTGTCAAACCCAACAGCAGCCAACCTGATTCTCCCGTGGCACGCGCAGAAAATGCGACCACCCAATAGCCGAGGTCTTTGCCACCGACATAAAAATCGTTAAGCCCTTTGATGCGCTTTGATGCCACCAGGCCAATGATGAAAAGTATCGCGAAGTAGATGGAGAGGACTATAATTTTGATGGTCATAAACAGGATATTAGACTACTGTTGGTTAAACGACAATATCCCTGCTACCGCAAACGAACCAGCAGAAGGGCTCATGCAGTCAGGGAGGGGTAGATTTGGTACATTGCCCCGGTGAATCTTGAAAAAGGGAAAAGATAGAATGGATGCTCAGGTCCTATTTCCCAGGTGTACGATACTTTGGTTGTAGGGCAAAGCTATTAAAATTTGGGCAAAAGACCCGATTTACAGCGTGCTTTCCCACAAGAATGTTGAAATAACATCCTGGTTTCAAGAAAAACCCATACGACACCTTTTATCGTCTTTTTTCGACAAAGCGGTGAAAAATAGTACATCCTTGCTGAAAAGTAGAGAATTTTGCATTTCTACAAAACACTTCCATCGATTACCACTCACCCATCCGATTTTGGATGAAAAATTTAAAAAATATGACCATACGCCCTTTTATGACGCTTATCCTCGGGCTTGGACTCTGCTTTCCCAGCCTTTTTGCTCAAAATACCCCGGATTTTTGGGGACGCATTTCCCCTGATCAGGTTGTACTGACGGGCACGGCAGAGCGGCAACACGAGCCCTTGAAATACAAAGCATTGACCCTCGACTATGCCCCCATTGCTGCCTACCTCAACAATGCCCCGCGCGAGTTCACGGCAGCTGCTCGGAAAAAAGCATTTCAGGTCGTGCTGCCTTTGGCCGATGGCAAAAAAGAAACCTTTGCTGTCGTGAAAGTTGGCGTGATGGATGCTGCTTTGGAGGCTTTGCACCCCGAAATCGGCACTTATGCCGGCGAGGCGCTCAATACACCTGGTATGCAGGTGCGCATCACCGTGTCACCCAGCTGGGGCTTTCATGCATTTATTACGCGTTCCGACAAAGGCATCGAATACATAGAGCCAGTAGCATTGGGACAAAACCAATACTATATGGTGTACGACCGCAACGATATGCCACGCGATATTCGTCAAGGTCAGGTGCCAACGCAGATTGTGGCGTCGCCAAGCGATCAGTTGCAAGAAGAATCACTGCCGCGATTCAGCTTGGCGGATCCCGAGCCCGGTACCGGGGAAAAGCTACTCGGCGCTCCCGTGAATTTGAAGGTGTACAAATTTGCCTGCGCTGCTACTGGCGAGTTTTCCCAAGATAATGGCGGCACCAAAGATGCTGTTTTTGCTAAAATCACCCAGTTTACCAACCAGTTGAACGCTATTTACGAGCGTGATATCAACATACGTTTGGTTTTAATCCCCGAATCCTACAATATTATTTTCCTGGATCCTGTCACGGATCCGTACACAGGCACTGAAGTGGGTGGCTGGATGAGCCAGAACCCAGTTGCAATGTTGACGTACCTGGGTTCTCCTGACAATTATGATATTGGCCATGTGTTTGCACGATACCTCGGAGGCCCTGCGATTGGTGTCGCTGGGGGCTTGTGCTGTACTCAATTTAAGGGACGCGGTTGTTCCGCATGGTATGGCCCTCCTTATGGCGATGAATTTTTTGCCATTGTTGGACAGGAAATTGGCCACCAGTGGAATTCAGGGCATACTTTTAATAACTGTCAGTCGGATAGTCAGTATAATCCGGACTCTGCCTGTGAGCCTGGCAGTGGCAGCACCATTATGTCGTATAGTGGTGTCTGTGGTTCCAACAATGTAAGTACCGGCAATACAGCGCTTTATTATCACGCCTGTTCCATTGCAGAAATTAGGCGGTTTTATCAACTGGAGGTGGGCGCTACCTGTGGCTCTACCCTGGCGACAAGCAATACGGCCCCTTCGGTCAGCACAGCATATCCCCAATTGACCTTTATTCCCATTCGGACACCTTTTGAACTAACGGGTGCCGGAACTGATATGGACGGAGATGCATTGACTTACAGCTGGGATGAGATAGATGTAGACGGCCCTCCAGCTCCCTTGGGCAGCCCTGTGGGCAATTCTCCTGCTTTCCGTTGGTTTGCGCCAACCAACAACCCAACCCGTACCTTCCCGCGCATTCAAACGATTGTTGCCAATGCTAGTACTACTACAGAAGTATTGCCGACGTACGAGCGCAAGATCACCTTTGTGCTTATTGCCCGCGACAATCAACTCAATGGTGGTGGTGTTGGCTGGGATACCGTTCGGTTGCGCGCCACTCCACTGGCTGGCCCTTTCCTGGTTTCATATCCTAATGATGCCAACATCACCTGGAAAGTGGGCGAGTCTCAAATCATTATTTGGGATGTTGCCAACACGGATAATGCCGTGGTAAATTGTAAAAAAGTGAACATCAAACTCAGCTTGGACAACGGTACAACATATCCTGTCACGCTGGCATCTGGTGTGCCAAATGTTGGCAAGTATTGTATTCAGGTTCCTGACAATGTAGGCACGAACAACCGAATCCGGGTAGAAGCTGCGGACAATGTGTTTTTCGATATTTCGAATATTAAGTTTGCCATTGTACAGCCTACGCCCGGCATCTCGCTATGCGCTGCTGTTGCAAAAGAAAACGTCTGCTTGCCTGGAAATTATTCCTTGTCCATAAGCACCACCTCCTTGTCAGGTTTTTCTGCCCCGATTACATTATCTGCGACAGGCCTTCCCAACGGCGCTACGGCGACCTTTAGCCCCAATCCGGTTCAGCCAGGAAATGCGGCGCTTATGACGGTTTCTTTTTCGAATAATACACCAGAAAGCACCTTTGACCTGAGCATACAAGGCAGCGCCACCGGTGCCAGTTCTAATACTATCACCACCTTAACTGTAATAAACAATAATTTCGCGGCCTTTAGTCTAGCAACGCCTGTTGATGGTGCTACTGGTGTAAACAAACTGCCAATCCTTACTTGGAATACAGTACCAGATGCTGACTTATATGATGTGGAACTTGCTACCAACCCGTCCTTTGAACCTGGCGTGTTGGTTTCATCCAAGCAAAATGTAACCGTAGGCACTTTTCAGGTGTCTGTAGTTTTGGAAGAAGGAAAGGTATATTACTGGCATGTTCGCCCTAAAAACACTTGCGGGAATGGACCTTGGTCTGTTGCCCAGGTATTTGTAGTAGGCGTACAATCCTGCGGTTTCCATGAGGCTGCTGACCTGCCTAAAAACATTTCAGCCAACTCCACCCCTACCGTGGAGTCAAAAATAACTTTGGCAAGCGGGGGCGCTATCAGCGATGTGAACATCAAAAAAATTCAAGGCACACACACGTTTTTCAAAGACCTTGAAGCGCACCTGATTAGCCCATCGGGCACGGATGTGTTGTTGTGGAAGGACAAGTGCCCTCAAAATACCAGCTTTAATTTCGGCATCGATGATGGCGCAACAGGAGTCTTTGGTTGCCCTCCGCCGAATAATGGTACGATCTACAAGTCCACTGATCCACTGAGCGCTTTCATTGGTCAAACTGCTGCAGGAGTATGGACACTCCGGGTCAAAGACAACCAGATTAGTTCAGGCGGCTCCCTGTTGGCATTTGAGCTGGAAATTTGTTCCAATGTGGCCCTCAACCCGCCATTGATCATTAAAAATGATGTCTTGACCCTTGCGCCAGGCAATAACGCTGCCATTGGCGATAATTTGCTGAAAGCAGAAGATGCCGATAACGGACCTTCAGATATCATCTTTACCTTGATGAGCCTTCCGAAAAATGGTCAATTGTTCGTGAACGGCGTGCCGGCCACAGTAGGCACGCAATTTACGCAGACGGATATCACCAATGGTGCTTTGCGCTATTTTGATTTTGGCCTCAATCTGGGGGCTGATAGTTTTAATTTCTCCGTTACTGACAACCAAGGCGGTTTGGCCAAAGGCACTTATGTGGTACAGCCCTTCGCGGTTAGTACCCATGAACCGAATGCAAGCATTACGTTTGATCTTGCACCCAACCCGACCAGCGCTACTACGGTGCTTTTCCTGAGCCAAAGCCTCCGCAGCGAAGCGCGCGTCACCTTGTTCAACCTGGCGGGACAAGTAGTGGGCAACTGGCAGCTGGCTGCCGGGGCTAATTCCTTGCGCATGGAAATGGAGCATTTACCGAAAGGTGTGTATGCCGTTTCTTTGGAAAATGAGCAAACGAAAAGTGTGAAGAAATTGGTGCTGCAATAAAACATTGTCGATTAAATAATTGTCTCATCTGGCGAATAAGGCCAGATGAGACAATCAAGAAATTTTACAAAAACTACTTTTCATCACCCATCCAATTTTGGATGATTTTTTAAATATGACTATGCGCCTTTTTATTACGCTTATCCTTGGGCTTGGACTAGGTTTTTCCAGCCTGTACGCTCAAAATGCCCCGGATTTTTGGCGGGCTGTTTCTCCCGATGAAGTTGTGCTTCCTGAAAACGCGGAAAGCCAGCAACATCCAGTTATTTACCAGGGCTTTAAGCTTGATTTCACACAAATGGCAGCCTATATGAATCAGGCACCACGCGAGTTCAGTACTGCTGCCGGGCAAAAAAAATTCCACATTGTATTGCCTTTGGCGAATGGTTCGCGGGAAACCTTTGCCGTGGTGAAAACCCGCGTGATCGACGCAGCATTGGAAGCCCTGCATCCCGAAATCGGAACTTATGCTGGTGTGGCAATGAACCATCCAGGCATGCAAGTCAGAATTACCATTACGCCAAGTTGGGGTTTTCGCGCCATGATTATGCGCGCTGACAAAGGCGTTGAGTATGTAGAGCCCTTGGCAGAATGGCAGAACAAATACTACATGGCTTATGACAGAACCGATCTGCCGACCGACCCGCGCCATGAACAGGCGCAGTTTTGCCAAGCGGTGCATCCGCAAATTGCGGAGCAGGTACAAGAGCAGCCGTCCCCGCGCTTTAGTCCGGGTGAAGGGACTCCAGGCGAAGGCGAGAGACTTTTGGGCGGTCCCGTCAATTTAAAAGTTTACAGGCTTGCCTGCGCTGCCACCGGAGAATTCTCGCAAGACAATGGCGGCAACAAAGATGCTGTTTTCCAAAAAATAACAACAGTAATCAATCAGCTGAACGGCTTGGTGGAACGGGATATCAACATCCGTTTGATACTCATTCCAGAGTCGTTTAATGTTATTTTTCTTGACCCTGCAACAGATCCTTACACAGGTTCGGGTGTAGGAACCTGGATAGACGAAAATCCGGCGGTTTTAAACCAGAACTTGCCAGGCTTTGGCCTTTACGACATTGGGCATGTATTTGGGCGCTATCAAGGCGGCAGCACAATTGGAATTGCGCAACTGAGCTCCTGCTGTTCTTTCGGCAAAGGAAGGGGTGCTTCATCTGACAACATCCCATACGGTGACTATTTCATGGGCATTGTTGCCCACGAAATGGGCCACCAATGGAGTGCAGGACATACTTTCAACCAATGCAATCCCGGAGATGGATTTAGCTACGAATCGGCTTGTGAGCCAGGTGGCGGCAATACCATCATGGGATACAACTCTTGTGGCGCTGGTAACAATACAACGGGTGGCAGGGATCTGTTTTACCATGCCTGTTCCATGACTCAAATACGTCAATTTGTCGAAATGGAAGGCGGTTCTACTTGCGGCACGAGTTTGGCAACCACGAATAATGCGCCGATGGCAAGTACCCCCTATCCCGCGTTAACACATATTCCCATCAATACTCCGTTTCAGCTAACCGGTTCGGCTATCGACCCAGATGGAGATCCAATGACGTATTGCTGGGATCAAATTGATTTAGGGCCCACAAGTCCTTTGGGCACCCCGGCGTTGTCGGCACCAACTTTCCGTTTCTTTGAGCCAACTATTGAGCCGACCCGAACTTTCCCCCGAATCCAAACAGTAATTTCAAATAGCAACAGTAAAACAGAGGTACTACCCGCCTACGCACGCGACCTGAATTTTGCCTTTGTTGTGCGCGACAATCAGCCCAATGGCGGCGGTATAGCAACGGCAACGGTGAAGCTTCGAGCCAATGCACAGGCAGGACCTTTTCTGGTAACCTATCCAAATGAAGGCAGCCCCTCCTGGAATGTTGGGGAGTACCAAACGATCCTATGGGATGTTGCCAACACAGATAAAGCCCCGATAAATTCCAAAAAAGTAAACATCAAACTCAGCGTCAACAATGGCCTTGACTATCCCATAACCCTAGCCACTGGTGTTCCGAATATTGGACGGTATTGCATCCTTGTACCAAATCAGGTTGGAAGCAACAATCGCATCCGGATAGAAGCGGCAGACAATGTATTTTTTGATATTTCTAATGCACAATTTCCAATAGTGCAAGGGACAAACCCTTCGGTTTCAATGTGTGCCGCATCATTGGTGGATTTTGCCTGCTTGCCAGGCCTTTACACCAACCAGATCAGCACCTTTGCTACAGCTGGCTTTTCCAATCCGATCACACTTTCCGCTACAGGCTTGCCGAACGGCGCAACGGCT
>JBBRWA010000193.1:0-11776 GCA_038246345.1 Chitinophagales bacterium | reverse complement strand
ATGATGCAGCAAGTCATCAACGACAACGCCGATGTAGTGCCTTCTCGTTTCAACCACGAAACGACCGAAAAAACGGCCAGCGATGCGTTCAGCGATGCCCGAAACCACAACGTCACGCTGCCTTTGTTTTTGCACCTGGAAAACATGCGGTTGGCACTTGAATATCAGGAGTCGGACTTAGTCAAATCTATCCTGCAGCGCTCCTTCCATGTGACCCTGACCAACCGCGAAGAAGAACGCCTGTTCCTGGAGCTGAGGGCATCCGGCGCGCTTTATTTTTCCATAGATATGGGCAAATATTTTGCCGCGATGGCCCAAAACAGCCTGACCGGCAGCGCGCCCGATTGCCAAACCCTCCTGTCGCTGTGCGAAGTGGCAGACTGGAATCGCTATATTTACGACTGTTACAATAAAAAAGACCCGCAGAATAAACGCTTGCGCAAACGCTACAAGGACAGCCCGCACTATGCAGCGTTAGTAGCGCTAACCGGGAATATAAAGCAGTTGCAACAACCTGCTTGCTTGTTGGTGTGATTTTCCTTGGGCACAACCGTTTGCAATTCAGCCAATTTCGCTAATTTTGAGCACCGCAACATGCCGGTAGCATTGGGAACAGAAAAAAATAGCGGAATCATGCAGGAAATTAAACTCAGGGAAATTGTATCATTTGCCAACCAGGAGGAATTTCACGACCTTTTACTCGACCGACTGCACGGAGCCATCCACCGGGTACTCGACATTGATGAAGGCGATTATACGATGTTCATGGTGACGATCCCCCGCGGACAAGATGTCGAGATCAACCCTTTTCTGCAACAGGAGCAACTCATTTACGGCGGCGTGGACGCGCAAAGACGGTTGTTGGAAGTTGGCGTTCCCAATAAAAATACGGCAGCCAGTTGGGACTACCTCAAATACCAAGAGTTCTTTACCGAAGAAACCTACCTGACCCGCAACACCTTCAACGAGTTGGAAGCAGGCCAGTATTCCATCGAAGATATTCCGGTGAAATTTTCGGGCGATTTGTACGATTACTTTTCAGAACAGCGCGAAAACATCCCACGGGATCCGCAGGTGCCGGCCAACCTGAAAGAAGCGGAATACTGGATTCTGCGCGAACACTTTGAATTCGATTCCCGCTTATCGGATAAATTCCTGTCGCTTCCCCTGATCCAGTACCTCGAATTCGACGGCGTACTGCACTTTATTTACAAAAGGAAACACTCCAGAAAGGTTTTCCCGCAAGGGTTAAGGGATATTTCGGTCATTAAAAAGCTCATCCGCGAATTCAACAACCTCTACGACGAAATCATCCTCGACTGGGACATTGAATCGGGTAACTTCCAGAAGCGCGAAATTGTAGACAATATCCTGTTGTACAGCAATGACCCGGCATTTCAGGAACGCAAAAACAGGAACCCCATCCTCCGCGAATTGCGCTACCTTGAATATTACCAAAACCACTTTCATTACTACAAACGCCGTGTGGAATATGGTCGCCAGGTGCCTGCCCTGTTCTATGAACGTTATTTACTGCAAGCCATCGTTCACATTCTTATAGATTCGTATGCGCACAACGTGAGCGCCCACAGCCTCGTGGCGCTCAATTGGTATTTCCAGTTGCGCTCTGAATACTATGGCCAGGATGCGCACCAGCGCGATGCGATTTGGGGTTCTTACAAATCGAAATTGCTGGCGGCGGTGGACAGCGGCGCGGGCTGGCGGCGCGACATGGCCGACTGGATCGAAGACCAGATTTTTGAGCGCAAGGTGAGCGAAGATGAAAACCTGCACGACGTGGTGAGTCAACACCCGCTGGTGCAGTATTCGGGCCGGTTGGACAAAGAAATCCACGTGCTGCTGAAGTTTATGCTCGAAAAAGGAGCTTTCTGGAGCGGCGTTACCCGCGACATCCATTTTGGCGGCAAAATCATTGGCCTGTACGGCCTGCTTTGGAACGACTTCATCAACAATCCGCTCTACCTCGGCACCATTGCCCGCTCGGAAGGCATCGAACGCATCAACCTGAAAATTACCATTTTTGCGCCGGAAACCGCTGCATCCCGAAGCAGGGGCGCTTACCGCAATCCGAAACACATCCTGCGGGAAGGTATTTTAGCCACGGTAGACCTGCGCCGCATCCGTAGCAAAGACGCGGCTTCCAATGGCGAAGCGGAATACCTGACCATGCCCGATGGCGAAAAATTATACTACGAAGACCACCCCTCGTTGAAAAATCGCAGCGTTTTTGTGGAACCCGGCTCCAACTACATCGCACTGAAAGAAGCGCTCAAATCGGTGCGCATGTTTTTTCCCGGCGATCTGGTAGGCAAACACGCTTTCCTGACCATCTTAGAAAACGAAATCCGCAACGTCAAGCACTACAAAGGCGAAGCGCTGCGCCAGATGCATGCGGAGGGCCTGACGCTGAATATTTCCATCCAGGAAACCGCTGTAAAACCAGGCGCTGGCGCCAACGAGTTGTACAAAACGGGCATCTGGTTAGAGACGCCAACCGTGTTGAAAAAAGGACGCGACAGCGAAATGGCGCCGCTGATTACCCGGAAATTCAACGCCCTGCGCGGCGACGTCATGAACTCAACCGAAGGCGAATTCCTGCCCCGGCTCGGCGGCAACTACCAGGACAAGATCTGCGCCGCGATGTTATTCAACAACCGATTTGCCAGTGTACAAAAAGGAGATACGGGCACCAGCCGCAGCAAAAATGAAGACACCGACCGCGACCGCGCTTACTACCCGTGGCTCATTCCTGCGAGTTGTCCGCTGCCCGGCGATAGTGGCGTACACGACGATATGGAACTGAACCTGCGCGAGGCACGCGCCCTTTACGGCCATTTCGACCGCCGAAAAGCTGCAGAAATCGAGCCGATGGCCAAGGCTTACCTCGAAACTTTTGAGCAAGAGTACGACCACGAAATTGGCTACATCAAAAAATATTTTTACGTCTGGAAAGGCGAAAACCTTTATCACCACCACGAAGGCACTGGCCTGGCGTGGGAAAATATCGGTCGTTTCCGCTTTGTCAGCGTGCCGGGCGGGTCGCCCAAATCGTTTGAAAGCGTTCGGCGACAGGGCGTGGTGCGCATCCTCGAATCGAAAGAAATCCACCCCGAAGACAGCCTCACGCAAACCTACCACCGCTGGCTGAAAAAGTGGCTTGGCGCCGAAAAACAGGCGGTGCTGTTGCAAAAAGACAACAATATTGACGACGGCATGTTCGTCTACAACCCGGCGCAGGCCGAAACGCTGCACTATTACAACATGCAGGAAACCATGGAATACCTGCAGGGCAATGGCCATCCGGTGAAAACCACCCACCTGCGCTACGCCCACCGCGTGGATTCCGACACCGATCAGGAACGCATCAGCTACCGCAGCAACGGCATCCTGAAGACTTATTTTGTGGATCCCGCCTACCGTGCCGAAAAAGGCATTTCGCTGGGGCATATCCCTTCCGAGCGACAGGCCGAATTGTTCGAAACGCTGACCACGAAAGTGTGCATGTTCGACAACCGGATCTGGCATCGCATCAAAGACCTGAGCCGCACCGACATTTACCGCGACATGCTGCACTTAGTCGTACACAAAGAAGAAACACCGGGCCAGGCAGGCATGGAGGGCTTCCAGAACCTCTGGGAATACGAAAAGCAACACGCCATCAAGGATTGCCATTTTCTGGTGCTGCACCTGTCTTATATCGAACGCATCTTAGAGGAAAAATACGCCAGCCACCCAGCCTACACCGAAGGCGGCAATATTCAGCTTTTCCTAGAACAGGAGCTGCTTCCTGTGCTCACCAATCCGGAAACGGGCAAAATCCGAGACAATTTCATCCTCGTCATCACTACAGGCCGTGGCCGCATCAGTTGGTGGAAAGAGATCGAGCAGAAATACCCACATTATACCTCGTTCATCATGTTCCGAACGGTGGAATCGCTGATTTCGAGTATTGAAAATGCAGTGGGCATGAAGGATGATATTGAGCTGAAGTTCCGGTTGGTGAAGGTGTTGTTTGGAGCGTAGGGGGAAGGGCAAAGGGCACTAATAAACATGAAATCTATTCCAGCAGGGCAAAAAAAAACACCAGCAGGCACACACCTAATCTTCGAGCAAATAAGACGGCTTGACGAAAAAGGCGCAGAATTTTGGTCGTCCCGAGATTTGAGCAAGGCATTTGAATACGCTGAATACCGGCACTTTTTATCTGTTATCGAACGTGCAAAAGAAGCCTGCCAAAATAGTGGCCAAAATGTGGGCGACCATTTCGAGGATGTCCTCGAAATGGTCGCTATCGGCTCAAAGGCAAATTGAAAGCATGCAACTCTCCCGTTATGCTTGCTATCTCATCGTCCAAAATGCTGATCCTGCTAAAGAAGTCGTTGCGCTTGGGCAAACGTATTTTGCCGTGCAAACCCGCTTGCAGGAAATTCAGCAAATGTCGGCATACAACAACCTGGGTTCGGATAACGAGAAGCAGCTGTTTCTTCGCAATGAACTCCGGCGACACAATGCTCAATTAGCCGATGCCGCGAAAGATGCCGGGGTCATTGACATCCTTGAACATATGGGCAGTACCGAATTGGCCGCCAATCTTTTCCGCGCTACCCAAACAGAGGATAAGCTCCGTCGCGAAAACATAAAAGGGAAAGACAAAGCCAACTTGACCCATTTTGAAGTAGGCCAAAAAGTGCGTGAGACCATTCATGAACTCGGCGGGACAATGCCGGAAAGCCTTCCGATTGAAGAAAATATCGGAAAATTGGAGCGAAAGGAGAAAAAGAAGCTGAATTCTCCTGGAAATTGAAAACGATTGTTTGAATTAATAGTTTTTACAAATATCAAGAAACAGAATTGTAGTCATTCTTAAGCTATGGAACGTCGCGATAATAAGTTCCTCTTTTCGGCGTGAGGATTTTTTCATCGGACAAGGCGCAAGGAGAGAGCGTAGTCAAAGCTACGCGACCGACGAAGGCAATTGCGCCGACTGAAAGCAATTGCGGGAAGTCCGGTGGAAAAAGCCACCGCCCAAATCGGGAAGTTATTTTTGCGACGTTCCTATACAAGCGGCAGCCTGTCCTAAAGTCAATATCTCTTCTTTGAATAAAGCAATCGCAATGAGCATTTTGATCTCCTGCTCCGTCGTTTGCGCTTTTGCTAAGGTGGAATCATCAAGTTCAATGGTCATCTTCTCTGAATTTTTCCATGCAATTTGCCTATTTTTACCTGATTTTGCAAATCCCGATCGCGCGATGGCGGCAACTGAGCGGAGTCGAAGCTCCGCCTCGCGCGTCCTATTCCCCGGGCTCTGCCCAGAAACTCCTTATACCCTGCTCCCGCGAGGGGTTGATTTTCTCCCCATTTCAAAGTATATTTGGCGATAAAATCGGGTTTCATTATGAGTATACAAGCAATAAAAGAGGAAGTATACAAGCTCAGCAAGACTGAACAGGCAGAATTAATATACTATATGGTCGAGCTTCTTGCCATGGGCGACTTTGACCTATCCGGAGAATGGAAGGCCGAACTGGATCGCAGAGAAGAAGCTTTGGATAAGGGGAGTTCGATTGGTCGTCCAGCTAAAGATGTTATTGGAAAATACGTTCCCCTCTAATGCAAGGTTATAATGCGATCATCCAACCTGAAGCTGAACGAGATTTGGATGAGGCTTACGCTTATCTCGAAAACAGGCAACCCGGACTTGGATTCGATCTATTAGCCAATCTTTCCGAAACCATTGAACTAATATAAGATAACCCTTTCCTTTTTCAAAAAATCTATGGCGATAAACGCCGGGCAATTATTCATCGTTTCGGATACAATCTAATTTACAAGGTAGTAAATACCGAAATCTATATCCTGGCGATTATACATGGGAGCAGAAACTCTCAGAGTTGGGCGGATAGGTAAGGCAATGCGTGATCCCCTCGCTTGCGGAGGATTCTCCCATAGCTGTGTTCTACAGCGCTCTATACAGCTATAAGCGAAGCCCAACCCCAACACAAAACACCACCACCATCTTTATTAGCGAGATTTGTATCGTACAAAACCAATTTTGAAGAAATTATTAAAAAACCAATTACAAGAGGAGGTAAAATAACATGAGAAAAATAATTGTCTCATCATTAGCAGCAAGCTCTGCATATTATGCGTAACTTTACCAAAGCGCACGTCAACAATTGAACAGTTATGGCAGAAATAAAAACAAAACAAACTAACGCAAACGTTGAAGACTTTATTCAATCGTTTGCCGATACAGAGCAAAAACGTAAGGACAGTTTTGAACTTTTGAAACTGATGCAAAACTTTACCGGATACGAACCCAAAATGTGGGGATCATCTATGATCGGATTTGGTAGTTATCATTACAAATCCGAAAGAAGTAGCCAGGAAGGCGATTGGCTACTTGTTGGCTTTTCGCCACGAAAAGCCGCAATTTCACTTTATGTTTACACGGGAAGTGAAGAACACGAACATTTACTCAAAGACCTGGGAAAATTCAAAATGGGAAAAGCCTGCATCTACATCAAAAAATTATCCGACATCAACCAAGATGCGCTCAAAAAACTAATAAAAGAAACGATCAACTTTTTACAATCTAAACATGGGTAAAATTAAAATAGAAATCAAATCGCCAGAAAAAAAAGCCCGGCAGTATTGACGCCTACATCGCCGATTTTCCCGAATCTGTTCAGCGCATCCTTCAGGAACTCCGCGCAACCATCCGCGCTGCCGCTCCGGAAGCCGTTGAAACCGCATATTTGTAACGAAACCACCGCCATGTTCAAAGCCAACCTCATCAACAGTCAACCGTATTAGAGGGTGCGCCGCTTTGCCCGTTTGATGGTGTTATACCCGGGATCCCTGACTGTGATCTTCGTCGCAAACCTTCCCTGCTTGTACCAAGTCTTCTTATTCCCCCGCCAATGACAGCACCTCCTTTCTCAAAGACTCACCCATCCAAAATCCCGCAAGTTTTTCCAGGTCGTTAAGAATAGAGGCAACTTCATGTATTAAACCCTCCGATTTGGCTTTCAACAAAACGCCAAGCACACCAACAGTTTTGATTCCCAAAGAATTGGCGATTTTCCAGCCACGACGTTCATCAATCAACATAAAGTCGGCCTTCAATTCCATTGCCAATACGATGGCTTCACTTTCTCCCGGATCAAGTTGTAGGGATAATTCAGATACCGAACTATATCTTCAGCAGACTTGACGATTATCCACTTAGACTGCCTAATAGCTGAAATATCATAGCCAAAATCTGCCAGTTTTGAAAGCTCAGACAGAACACTACTTGGCAAAATGATGCTACCAAAGAGTTCATGCAGTAAATCTAATTTGCCGATGACGAACAAACTTGAGACAGGGGAGGCATCGCTTACAACAACCATCTATCAATAAGAATTAAGATGTTTAACGTTTTGATGCAACTCTTTCACTCCATAGTGAATCGAAATCTTCCGCCTACCAAGTTCCTTTTGAAAAATCAATTGCGGCAACCCTGCCAGGGCGGCAGCCTGTCCTAAAGTCAATATCTCTTCTTTGAATAAAGCAATCGCAATGAGCATTTTGATCTCCTGCTCCGTCGTTTGCGCTTTTGCTAAGGTGGAATCATCAAGTTCAATGGTCATCTTTTCTGAATTTTTCCATACAATTTACCTATTTTTACCTGACTATGCAAATCCCATTTTCGCCAACGCTACAGCTTGGTGTGCTTTGAGTACAAAACACCACAACAAATGATTCAAACCATAAGAACCGACTCAAACCACCCGGACTTTATCGGGCTTGTAAAATACTTAGACGCCGATCTGGCCGAAAGAGACGGGGAAGACAATGCCTTTTACGCCCAGTTCAATAAAATTGACAACATTAAATACGCCGTTGTCGCCTACGAAGCCGGTCAGCCGGCGGGTTGCGGTGCTATAAAGGAATACCTCCCTAAAGCCATGGAAATTAAACGAATGTATACCACGCCGTCGGGTAGAGGAAAAGGCATTGCCACCCGGATTTTGACGGAATTAGAAACCTGGGCCGCTGAATTGTCCTGCGAAAAATGCATCCTCGAAACCGGCAAAAAACAGCCGGAAGCCATCGAATTGTACAAAAAAAATGGATACCGGATTATTCCCAACTACGGCCAATACATTGGCGTTGACAACAGTGTTTGTTTTGAAAAAGTGGTCAAATAATCTGAAAACGCTCGCGCCGAGGCTCCGGCCTCGCGGGTGCTATTTCCCGGGGTCTGCCCGGAAACAACCTATACAATACGCCTCGCCTTCATGCGTTTTGCTTTACAATTCAAAGACAACACCCGCAATGATCGAAAAACTAAAAGCCTCAGGCCGGCTGGAGATTACCCTCTTGTTGATTACCATGTCCCTGTTTTGTTTTGGGATCTCCGTGACTCGCTACATCCTCACCGACACCCGGGTTTTCCTGTTTTTAAACTGGAATCTTTTTTTGGCCTTCATTCCCTGGATGATCAGTTCTGTTATTCTAATCCGGGGGTTGAACCACAAAACCATTTTAGCCATCCTCATTGCCTCTTGGTTGCTGTTTTTTCCCAATTCGCCTTATATTCTGACCGATTTATTTCACCTGAGAGCGCGGAATTCCGCACCCATCTGGTTCGACCTGGTGGTGATTCTGTCGTTTGCGTGGATGGGCTTAGTATACGGCTTCGTCAGCCTGATGGACATTGAAAAACTGCTTAAAAAGCACATCAGCAACCGCCTGATTAATGCCATGACGATCCTGTTCCTGTTTTTGGCCAGTTTTGGCATTTACTTGGGCCGCTACCTGCGCTGGAACAGTTGGGATATCCTCAATAACCCGTTCGGACTCTTCAACGACATCTTTGACCGCGTTATCAACCCGTTCGAACACCCGGCTACGTGGGGCATGACGATTTTAATGGGCGTGTTGCTGAATATGATGTATTTTTCGATTAAGCTGATACGGGGTAAAGAGAAACTTTAAAGCTTTACAAAAAACAGTTTCCATGTTCAAAGCCAACCTCATCAACAGTCAACCGTATTAGAAGGTGCGCCGCTTTGCCCGTTTGATGGCCTGGGATGTACTGTTTTTGAATAAAAATTCGAGTATATTTGGCGCACAATTTCATTTTTGATTTATGAAAAACACTTGCCTTTATTGATGGCTCTAATGGCTTGCCAGCCGTCGCCCGAATCAGATAAAAATAATTCAGGGACACAAGCGCCTGACACGATGGCGCAATCGAACCCGGAGTTGCAGCAAGGGTTTGCCGGTAAGCTGGTTGTGAAAAATGAAGCGGATTATTCCCCCGCTTTTTTAGCCCTGCTTAGGGAAAATACAGATTTTGAAAACTTTCAATTGGAGGGCAACCGGATGATCGTTAATGGCATGGATACGGCTTATTTTTCTCAGGAGCCGCCCATCGGGAAAAACCTGGTGCTCTCTGCCAACGCATTTTGTATGCTGCCTATTTACACAAACCACCTGAACTTGCGTTTTAACAAAGCATTTTGGGATAACGAAAAATTGAAAAAGTAAAGATGGAAAAAGATATAGAAACATTTTACCCTAAAAATAGACAAGAATGGCGTGAATGGCTACAAGACAACCACGCCAATAAACAATCAGTTTGGCTAATCTACTATAAAAAGAAATCAAATATTCCGACAGTAACTTATAGTGAAGCGGTGGACGAAGCACTTTGTTTCGGATGGATAGACCTTTGCCTGTTGCACAGCAAGGATTGTGGGATTTAGGTAGTGTATGGATTCGTATCTATGAGCCAGACGATAACGTTGATGCACTGGGAGGCGTGCCTATGCCTAAAGTTTATTTTGAACTCCCTACCGGAGAAAAATATTTTATTGGCTCAGATTTTAGCAATTTGACTACTCGTGATAATACCACTATTGCAAATCGGGTGGTAGTTACTCAACCTAATCCAAACTTAGACCCCGACGTAGGTTGGTTTAAATCTTGGGGCATTGTTCGCAGTATTTTTAATGGTATTTGCATTGCAAACAATTGGGTTGACAGCACAGCAAGAATAAGAGATATTGATTTGGGCTGGACAGGACGAGGAGAATTGCAGCCTGCTCCAGGTAGTATTGAACCACACGCAACAACCAATAATTATATAAGTTATTTGGGTAGAACGGTTACTGTTCCTCCGGGTATGGTGGCGGTGTTAACAGGCAAACTTCCCACTTTTCCAAGCACAACAAATGGTGAAGCCGTAATGGCTTCGGGCGATGTTAGGTATTGGAGTATCTGTGGAATTGACCACACCCCTTTTTCTCCTCTTCCTGCAACAACAGTTCACGCAATATCCGATGATGATGTAACGATTGATGGCAATCGTAATTATGTAATTGCATATTCCCGGATTATTGACAGACCAACAAATGCAAATGCAAATAATGGTGTTTCTTGGATTGATTGGGGAACACAAAGTGAATTAGGTTTATTAATGCGATGGCTATGTATTGCTCCTGATTGGAGATTTGAATTAGCACCTCACGAACACAATTTAGATTTTGCACATTCCGACTGGTCGGGAACATTGTATGATAAAGGTCTAATTGGAGAGAATTGGAGAAACGGATTTATGCAATGCTATTTACCTAAACTGCATTTTATGACTAAAGCGGAGTTTGAAGCTATAGGTTCTACTGTTACGGCAGAAAATGTTCCTGTTTGGGTTGATAGCAGCTACACCAATGCTGGAATGAGTGAAGCAAGATTAGGAATAGTTGCAGCATCTTCTGTTTTAGATGCAGCCGCAGCTAATCAAGCTATTAATCTTATTGACGGAAATATGAACAGTGCTTGGAGCAGTACGTTTGGTGTGCCAAACCAAGCTGTAACAATTGACTTACAAAGCACAAAATACATTTCAGCCATTAAATTAAATTGGGACTGGATATTTTTTGGAAAAGACTATACCCTTCAAGTTTCTAACGACAACATTACTTGGATAACCATTGCAAATGCCGTCAATGAGAACGGAGCAGTTGACCTTTACAAAAACCTTGTAAATGTATCAGGGCGTTATGTGAAATTGGGGCTTACAAACTATAATGTAGGCTATTACAGGCTTGGGGAATTTGAAGTTTATACAAACGACTGTAATTGTAATTCAATTACAACGGGTATCACGGAAAATAATGTTGAAAAAATAGATTTCAGTATTGATCCAAATCCTGCTTCTGATATTTTGAAATACCAAATTAACTCAACAGCCAAGACCTCAATTGAAATTTACAATCTTCAAGGGAAAATTTACATAAGTGAAAAATTAGTTTCATCAACTGGAAGTATCAATATTAAAAATTTATCCAATGGAGTTTATCTATTTTCTGTAAAGACAAACGGGAAAAAAGCAAGTGTAAAAAAGTTTATTAAAATTGAATAGTAAAATGGCAGCGCTTCGGGCAGAAAAAGAACGAACCCGCTCGCGCTGAGGCTCCACCTCGCGTGTTCTATTTTACGGGCTTTGCCCGGTATGGGGTCTGCCAGCTAAAGCTGGGCGACCACTAATTTCGCTCGCGCTGAGGCTCCGCCTCGCGTGTTCTATTTTGCGGGCTTTGCCCGGTATGGGGTCTGCCAGCTAAAGCTGGGCGACCACTAATTTCGCTCGCGCTGAGGCTCCGCCTCGCGTGTTCTATTTTACGGGCTTTGCCCGGTATGGGGTCTGCCAGCTAAAGCTGGGCGACCACTAATTTCGCTCGCGCTGAGGCTCCGCCTCGCGTGT
>JBBRWA010000192.1:0-11846 GCA_038246345.1 Chitinophagales bacterium | reverse complement strand
TCTGGCTGGTCGGCCAGAAGGTATTGCACAAAACCGGGTTCGTTGGTCGGATATTGGAGTGCCCAGTTTCTGATTTTTTCATAACCAACGGTAGAACTTGGCACAGCGCCCAAAGCCTTTCCGCAAGCAGAACCCGCGCCGTGACCAGGCCAAACCTGAATGTAGTCGGGTAGGTCGGCGAATTTTTTGATGGATTGATACATCTGCTTGGCACCCAAGTCTTGGGTTCCTTTGAGCCCGGCTGCTTTTTCCAGCAAGTCGGGGCGACCGATGTCACCAACGAACACAAAATCGCCCGTAAACATCATCACAGGCTTGCTGGTAGCCGGATGATCGGTGAGCAGAAAACTGATGCTTTCGGGCGTGTGGCCCGGCGTGTGGATTACCTCAAATGTGAGGTTGCCTACTTTGATGACGTCGCCGTCTTTTACGCCTTCGTGCGGGAACTGATATTGCCAATCTGGGCCACCCTCGTCCGAGAGGTACATTTTTGCACCGGTAAGGGCCGCAAGTTCGCGGGCGCCAGACAGGAAGTCGGCATGGATATGCGTTTCGGCAACATGCGTAATGGTCATGTTGTTTTGTTTGGCGATTTCGAGGTAAGTATCCACGTCCCTTTTCGGGTCAATAACCATAGCGACACCCGCCTTTTGACAGCCAATGAAGTAACTGGCCTGCGCCAAGGATTTGTCGTAAACGTGTTGGAAAAACATATTGTCAGTAATTTTATTTTTGAATTGTAGTCCTGAATTCCTTGGACAAAGGTGAGAAGTGTGAGAAGCTCCGTCCGTGACTTGAGTCACGATATGTATTTATTTTTCAAAATTTTTCAGATGCCATACATACCCTGCTACCACCAAACTGGCTCCGGCGCTGATGCTAAAAACAACTTCTGCACCCGCTGAATACCAAATTAAACCAGCCATACTACTCGCCAACAACGCGCCAATACTCTGAAAAGCTGTAAAAGTACCAATCGCCGTGGCGGTGTCTTTTTTTGCACAAATATTGGTCATCCAAGCCTTGGCAACACCCTCAGTAGCCGAAGCATAGAGGCCATACAAGAAAAACAGGCCAGCAAAAACAGGCCATGTAGACGCAAAAGCTATTCCAGCATACACCACAGCAAATAACAATAGCCCAAACACAAACACCCGTTTCATACCCAAACGGTCGGCCAGTATACCCATCGGATAAGCCGCGGCAGCATATATGAAGTTATAAAAAATGTACATCCCAATCACAGCGCCATCGCTTAAGCCAGCAGCTTTTATATACAGGAGTAGAAATACATCAGAACTATTGAACAAGGTAAAAACAAGTAATGCGCCCGCCAATTGCCGGTACTGCGCCGGGCTTCGACTCCAATATTGGAGAAAATCCCAAAAACCTGGTTTGACTATGTTTTCTGTTTGTGTGCTTTTTTTCTCCCGAATTAGTACGGTGAATACAATGGCGAATAAGCCCGGCAGAAAGGCCAGAAAAAATAGCGTTTTATAATCACCAGGGTATAATTGCAGGAAAATGAGTGCCAACATCGGCCCGATTACCGCGCCGACCGTATCCAAAGCCCGATGAAAACCAAATACTCGACCTTTAGTTTCGGGCGTAGCTTCATCAGAGAGCAGCGCATCTCGGGCACCAGTACGGATGCCTTTGCCCAAGCGGTCGGTAGTTCGTGCAAAAAAGATCCAGAGCGGATAACTAAAGGCCGCCATCATAGGCTTGGAAATGGCACTGAGCGCGTATCCAAGCTGTACAAATGGTTTACGCCGTCCCGTCCGATCGCTCAGGTTGCCAAAATAGCCTTTGCTCAGTCCAGCGGTGGCTTCGGCAAAGCCTTCAAGCACCCCAATTAGAATGATAGAAAAACCAATACTTTTCAGGTAAACTGGCATGACTGGGTACAACATCTCGCTGGCCATGTCTGTGAACAGGCTTACAAGGGAGAGTATCCATACATTTCTGGTTATGATTTTTGTGTCTTGCAACATAGCTGCCTTGGTTTGACGTAGCTGTTTTACAAGCCTATTTTTTTGACAGGATTTACAGAATAAACAGGATATATTCTCCGCTTAAATCCTATTTATCCTGTAAATCCTGTCAAAAAAATATCCTAGAAAACCCCACCTGGTCTATTAAATCAGGCAACAAGGTAGTAGGGATGGATGTCTTTTCAATGCCCCAAAGCCGCTGCGGGATTGAGAAACAGCTCTTTGATCAGGATATAAATCCCCATCACAAGCACAAACCAGCCAAATGCTTTTTTAAGTTTGTCGCCGTCTACATTTCGGCTGAGTCTATTTCCAATAAATATTCCGGCAATAGCCAATGCTGTGACCGTTCCAAGCAGGGTCCAGTCCATTTCGTAGTGAGACAAGTCGCCTGTAAAACCAATGAGTGACTTGGCTGCAATAATGAGCAAAGAAGTACCTACCGCTTGTTTCATGGGTAGTTTGCTAAACAACACCAAAGCTGGGATAATCAGAAATCCTCCTCCGGCTCCCACTAAGCCGGTAAGCAAACCCACAACTGCTCCTTCCATCAAAATCATCGGATAATTGAATTCTTGTGGCCCATCGGGGACTTCTTCCTTGGCTTCATTTTTTTTGCCTCGAATCATGGAATATGAGGCAAAAACCATCAAAATGGCGAAAATCCCCATCATAAACATAGCCTTGGACACTACAAGACTTCCAATATTGAACACAGGGTTGGGAATTATAGGGACTAAATACGCCCGAGTGGCATACACCGCAAAAATGGCCGGGATGCCGAAAATGACCGCAGTTTTAAGGTTCACCATGCCATCCCGATATTTTGGGAAGGAACCTACAAGGCTAGTAGCACCTACAATAAACAATGAATATGCCGTAGCTGGCACGGGATCTACCCCAAATAGGTATACCAACACGGGTACCGTTAAAATACTGCCGCCGCCGCCAATCAGCCCAAGAGAAATACCAATGAGTGCCGATGCGAAATAGCCTATAATCTCCATGAAATTAGGGAATGAATGAAATTTTTGCCTGGTCAAGGAGCGGTTGAATAACTACTTGACCCTGCAAAGATCGGGGCGGCGCTATGTGCTATCCTGTGATATTTGTCACGCAGGACGGTAATTAATGCCGAAAACCCCAATCGTTCAAAGTTTCAAAATCTCGATTCCGCTTTTCAGCAAACGCACCTTGCCATCTTCGGCCAGTTTTTTCATCAACCGGGAAATAACCTCTCGCGAGGAATTGAGTTCCTGCGCGATCTGGGTATTGGTAATTTCCAGTACATTGGTATGGAGCGCTGCACGGTGACGACGCAAGTAAAATTCAAGCCGCTCGTCCATGTTTTGAAATGCGATGTGATCAATGGTTTCCAGTAGCTCCTCGTATCTCCGACGGTAGGTTCCTACCACAAAGTGATACCAGGTACGGTATTGGCGCATCCAGTTTTCAGTTTGTTCAAGCGGCACGACCAATACCACGGAGTCTGTCACTGCCTTGGCGGTCACTGAACTGACTTTAAAACTGCGGTCGCAAATCAAAGAAAGTGCACAACCGTCTCCTGGATGAAGATGGTACATAAAAAACTCGTTGCCCTCGTCGTTTTCGCGATAGAGTTTGATCAAGCCATCGAGCACGATCATCGTATTTCGGATATTCTGGCCGCTCTGAAGCAAAATTTGACCAGCCTTTACGGCTAAAATGCGGCCTTTTTCCTGCAATTCACGTTGCAGTCCCTCTTCAAGATCAGGGAATAAGTGGCGGTATTCCTCCATATTCAGTTATTTGCCCCCAAGGTAGGTCGGTAACTAAGAACAATGAAACATCTTTTTTGAGTAAGGAGAATGACCCATTTATTTCTTTGCTCTACTCCGCAGTCACCCGTCCAATCATACAACTCACGTATGATTTTGCCTTTTTCCCCAAGTTGTTATCGCCCACGAGTGGATAGCCCATTTGGCTCAGTTTGGCTACGATGCCGTCAGGGGAGATTGTTTTTTCATCAAAATCCACCGTCACGGTACCATGCTCGTTTTCCGGCAGGGCAGCCATTACACCGGGCATTTGCTCCAGTCCTTTTCGGATGGTATTCATGCAACCGCCGCACTTAATATTTTCTACTTCAAAGATTTGTGTCATGATTGAAAGGGTTGAGAATGTTAAGGATGTTGAGATAGTTGAGCATGTTGAGTGCAAAATCTCAACATCCTCAAATCCAATTAAGCTTCTGCACTTTTTTCCACCACTTTTTTCAATTCCACAGAAGAAGCCATGCCTGATTTGCGCCAAACGGGTTCACCATTTTTGAACAAAATAAGCGTTGGAATGGATCGTACGGCGTAGCGTTCGGCAATCGCCTGATTCTTGTCCACATCAATTTTAAAGATGGAAAGCTCCTCGCCCATTTGGGCTTTCAGGTCTTCAAGCACCGGTTTCATCGCCCGGCATGGAGCGCACCAATCGGCGTAAAAGTCAACTAGCACAGGTTTGTCGGTATTGGTCAGATCTGCAAATGTCATGATGGTAATAATTTAAAAGAGTTGTTATTTGAAGGAACAAAATTACGGTCTATGAGCCTGAAGGAATTATACTTTTAGTTGTATTAATTGCATTTTTTACTGATTTAGTTACATTGCGTGTTAACCTTCGAAGGTTTTTAAAAAGAGGATAGCCGTTACAGGGCATCTGAATCAACTCTTTTCGGATGGCCATCCAAGACTCCCTTTAAAATAGCATAAAAAAATAGCCTTGACAGTATCGCCAAGGCTATTTTTTACACCATTTTATGGTCTATTAATCCTTAGCTCAATTTTTCCCGGAAGCCAAACCATCAATTCGGAGCATATCCAGCATGATGCGCAAGGTCTCATAGAGCTGAACGTCTTTTTGACGCTCCGTGATCCAGCTTTCGTTGCGGGCTACACGCGAGGTATCGCTTTGGATCAATTGCAAATCAGCTGCAACATTTCCAACTTTAAAACCTTCGATGGGCTTGAAAATATTATCAAACTGCTCTGCCTCCTCGTCTTGTTTCTTATTCCACTGACGAAATTTGTCGGCTTGAAGTGGGAAGGTGCTGTCGTCTTTGCGTTTCTTCAAACGGACAGCATTGTCGCTTACTTTTTGGAACGTTGCATTGGCCTTTACCCGAGCTTGGCTATTGGTTTTCAATTGATTGGCATCCGCAATCCGATACGCACCTTGTTTGAAAGGCACTGCTTCAATGATGGTAGAAGCTAACGGATAATCGTTTTCACTTTCGCCGTTTTCAAGCAAATTGTAAAAATCGGGCAATACAATATCCGGCGTTACACCGTCCAGTTGAGTCGTTTTCCCGGTTACTCTGTAGAACTTTTGGATGGTCATTTTCATCTCCCCCAAAGGCTTCACCCCTTCATCTGAAGCTGCATTGTCCAAGTCAAAGAAACGTTGTACAGTGCCTTTGCCATAGGTGCTGGTTGAGCCGACGATAACTGCGCGGCTGTAGTCCTGCATGGCAGCGGCAAGGATTTCAGATGCTGATGCACTAAAGCCATTGACCATTACAATTAGCGGGCCACCCCATTGCACCCGGGTATCGTTGTCGCGGAGGATTTCAGTAGCGCGGCCTCGGCTTTTTACTTGCACGATAGCACCCTCTTCGATGAAAAGTCCACTCATGGTCACAACATCGCGGAGGGAGCCACCACCGTTGTTGCGAAGATCAAGAATGATACCTTTCACGGATTCTTTCTTCAATTTCTCTACTTCAGCGGCTACATCTTGTGCGCAGCTCGTGCGGCCACTTTCAAAATCAGCGTAAAATTTAGGCAGGTAAATATAGCCAATACGGTCTTGTTCTGCGCTACTTTCGTTGAGAATCAAGGATTTGGCAAAACCTTCTTCCATAATCACAACATCTCGAGTGATGGTAATTACCTTCTCTGTGCCATCAGGTTTTTGAACGGTGAGGGTGACTTTAGTATCTTTTGATCCGCGCACTTTAGCCACAACATCATCAAGATCCCATCCCATGATGTCCAGCGATTCAGCATCAGTTTCCCCTTGAGCTACTTTAATAATCACGTCTTTAGCTTGCAAGGCGCCCTGTTTCCAGGCTGGACCGCCGGGCACGATTTCAGAGACCGAAGTTTTCTCTCCATCACTTTGCAAGCGGGCACCGATGCCTTCGAGCTTGCCCGACATTTGAATATCAAAATTCTCCTTTTCACGGGGAGAATAGTAGCCGGTGTGTGGGTCAAAATAATTGGTGATCGCGTTGAGGTAAGTCTCCAATCGGCGGTTGTGGTCGAGTTTCAGCAATCGTTTGAACCATTTGTCATATACGTCCAGCACCTTAGCCCGTTGCTCTTTTTCGAGGGTTGCGAAGTCTTTTTTATCCCCTTTAAATTCGGGTTTTTCTTGTTTGTCTTGTTCTTCGACAATACGGCTAAGCACTTCGTATTTCATCCAACGCTCCCAGCGGATGCGGAGCTCGGCATCATCTTTTGCCCATTTAAGTTTTTTGCCATCGGCCTGGAGCTCATCATTTTTTGAAAAATCAAAGGGTACGGCAAGAATTTCACGATACCAACCTTGCGTTTTAGTGAGCGAGGCTACCAGTTGTTTGGTAGAAAGGTCAAAGCACTCGAAAGTACCTGCCTTGGCCTGGTCGTCTAGTTGGAGTTCATAAGGCTTCAATTGATCCACATCAGATTGGGTCAAAAAGCGTTTGCCCCCATCCACTTCTTTAAGGTACAGCGCGTACACATTTTTGGAAAAAGTATCGTCCAAATCCTTAGGCTCAAAGTGGCCGCGAGCCAAGACTTGCGAAATGGTTCGGATCAAAGCAGCATCACGGCCTGGCGAACTGCTTGGCCCTCCGTTGCCGAAGGGATTGTATTCATGTAAAACGAATGCGATGCTCAAAATACCGACAATGGAAAAAAGGGCGAGCGATGATTTGATTTTCATGTCGTTAAAGAATTTGTCAAGATCAAAATTGCCTAAACGGCGCGGGAAAATTTGCATTGCCGAGATGTGTTTTTTGAATGGATAAATGTTGTAGTGCGTCTGAAGGATAGTTGATCTGGCTATTAATTGCGCTAAATCCGCTCCTGAACCACCAGATAAAGTGAAACGCAATTATTGCGCCTTTGTGTGAAGTGACGGCTTCTTTTTCTACAAAATAACAAAACAGAGGTATCTATGGAAGAAACGAATCCCAAAAAGTCACTCCGCCAATAATTTTTCCAGCCAATGCTCCTTAATTCCAAACCCCAACTTGAGTGCACCGACCTGAGCTAACGCATCCTTGCGACGTTGGTTCAATCGCCGTCCATCCATAGTAGCCGTAATCATCACGTTTTTAGCGGTGTGTTCGGTAGAAATAAACTCAAATACTTTGGTATGGTATCCTTGCGCTTCGAGCAACAGGGCGCGGATGCCATCGGTCACAATCTCGGCCTGACGCTCTTCCAGAATGCCATGTTGGAGCAAGGGTGCCAGTTCATTTTTAGCCTGCATTTCGCGACGAATTTGTTTGTGACAACAGGGTGCAACGACAATAATCCGCGCTTTTTGTCGAATTCCAGCTGCCAGCGCAAGGTCGGTAGCGGTATCGCAGGCATGTAGGGCAATGAGCATATCCAATCGTTCCGGCTGGTATTTGGCAATGTCTTGCGCTACGAATTGCAGGTGCTGAAAGCCAACTTGTTGGGCCGTTTTGTTGCAAAAATCAACGAGCGCAGGGCGGAGTTCGATGCCTGTAATGTGGGGTGCGATATGGAGGTGATTTTCTAAAAAATCGTAGAGTGCAAAGGTCAAATAACCCTTGCCCGAGCCCATATCGGCGATGTGTGCACCAGGTGGCAGAGGCTGATCGCGCAGTAAACTTTCAATGGTTTCGAGGTATTTGTTGATTTGTCGCCATTTATCCTGGTGCGCTGCGAGCACTTCGCCTTTTGCATTCGTAATGCCAAGCAGATGAAGCCAAGGCGATTTGGGGTCGAGCAGGCGGCTTTTGGGGCGGTTATGGGCCGTGGCGATCTCCGCTGACATCTTTTGGGATGGTTTTTTGGCTACAAATTGAGCATCGCCTTTTTGGTCAAATTGAAGGGAGAAATCGCGCGTTGGAGTCAGCATATCTGCATTTAAAAATGCGAACCCAAGCAATTTTTCCAATTGCACAACGGTCTCGTTTAAATCGAAATTCTTGACCTCGTCTCGGGTTTGGTATCGAAAATTAAAGGCCACGTGCAACCCTTTTTTCAACTCCACTGGGCGCAAATACACGTTTTTTAAGCCCTCCGGCGCGTCAGCAGTGGGCTTGCCCAGGGTACATTTGAGCAATTGACCTGAAATGAACGCGGTGCGAAACTCGGTAAGGAATTGTGTGGTGGGTAATATCATATAGGATGCAAACAGTTTTTGGTCACCAGAGTTGATAAAAACTTAGGACTATTCAAAGATCGAAGGTACACCAAGGAGCCGCAAAACTTGCCGATGTTTGTGCCTGAAAAGAGCTTGTCTCGTAATTGAGATAACACCTACCAGTACATACCATGAAAGAAAATTCGTCATCCCAAACGCCTCCTGATTGTTTTCAGCAGTCAGAAGTAGAAGCCTTTCAAGCCTTTGAAGGTCAAAAGCTTGAAACCGTAAACTATTACCTCTGGCGTGCCAGTCCCAAATCGTCTTTTCTCTACGCCATCGAGCTTTATTTTGAAAACGGCGAAACGCTCTTGCTGTCGAGTGGCGAAAGCAGCGAAGCCATCCGTATCATTAATGCCGAAGCGTTAGTTGAAACCGCCAAAAAGCTGCAAGTTCTTCACGGAGAAGCACTTATACAACGTATTGTAGCCAATGTACAGCCTCTTTGGCGGGATGTGGTTGGCGCAAACTTGCAAGAAATCCGCCTCGCACGCCATGAATCGGGGCTTTATCATAACGATGCGCTGCTTCTGGATTTTGGCGAAAAGCAAATTATGCTGGAATTGAATGAAAAAGATGGGCTGATATTGAGGGAGTTTGAATAATTTCGTCAAAGTCACCACATCTAAACGTGTATCTTTGTCCAAATTATGGGCTGTTCCAAATTCGAATAGTGCAACCACACCATCACTCAGATCTTTAAAAGAAGTATTTTAGTTGATGAGGTGTTAACCATTGAAATTGCAAGCGGCGTAACCGTTTCTCTGCCCTGTGAACATTACCGCAATATCCATTCGTCGTCCTTCTCTAGTCATCGTGGTTTTCGCCGTGTTGGCTTTCATGGGCATTTCCAGTTACCTAAAACTGCCGATCGAGCTGGTGCCAAAGTTCAGCGCACCAGTAGTCACTATTATTACTATTTATCCAGGAGCCTCGCCTTCTGAGGTAGAAAATGCGGTTAGCAAGCCCATTGAGGATGCGATTTCCTCCCTGGAGGGCATTGATCAGGTGCAAGTTGGCTCGCAGGAGAACTCATCGTTTGTCGCGGTGGAGTTCGAGCAATCCGTAGATTTGGACAAGGCGGTGCAAGAGATGCAGCGCAAAATCAACCAACTTCAGGCCTCTTTGCCAAAAGAGGTGCGCACCCCGGTCATCAATAAATTCGCGTTGGATGAATTGCCGATTTTAAAAATTGGAGTAGCCGGAAATCTCACAGGCGCAGCGTTTTACGATGTAATAAAAAACCGGGTCGTACCAGAAATTTCGCAGGTAAAAGGTGTGGCACAAGTGAGCATCCTGGGCGGCGAAGAGCGCGAAATCAAAATCAACATTTCTTCCGCGAGACTCGAACAATATGGCCTGTCGCTGCTTCAGGTGTCTCAGGCGGTGCAGACCGCAAACCTCGATTTTCCCACCGGCAAAGTGACCGGAGATCAGGGCCAATTGCGCATCCGACTTGCTGGAAAGTTTCTGAGTATCGACGACATCCGCAATCTCGTTATAGGCAAAAGTCGTTTTGGTTCGTCCATCTTTTTAAAAGACATTGCCGAAATTCAAGACGGCACCCGCGACCCTGAGATCATTTGTCGCACCGACGGACAACCAGCAGTAGGCATCAGCATCCGCAAGCAAGGCGACGCCAATGCCGTGGAAATGTCGAAACTCGTGCTGGAAAAAATTGCCCTGCTGCAAGGCGCATACGCCTCCGATGGAATGCGTTTCGAGGTAGTCGCCAACAGCAGCACCTTTACCAAAAAAGCCACCAACGCCGTTGTTGAAGATTTGCTCATTGCAGTGATCCTGGTTGGCCTGGTCATGCTGCTTTTTCTGCACAGCCTGCGCAATGCGGGGATCGTGCTGATTTCTATACCTACTTCCATCGTCAGCACCTTCGTGATGATGAACTTGCTGGGCTACTCGCTCAATTTAATGTCTTTGTTGGGCCTTTCACTCGCCATCGGCATTCTGGTAGACGATGCTATTGTGGTCATCGAGAATATTTATCGGCACTTTGAAATGGGCAAAAACAAGGTGCAAGCCAGCTATGACGGGCGAATGGAAATTGGCTTCACTGCCTTGAGTATCACCCTGGTAGACGTTGTGGTATTCTTGCCCATTGTGTTTACTGCCGGACTGGTGCCCAATCTATTGCGTCAGTTTTGCATGACGGTATTGACCGCCACCTTGATGTCTTTGCTTGTGTCCTTTACCCTGGTGCCCTGGCTGACCTCCAGGTTTGGGAAACTGCATCGTTTTGAAGGAAAAAACTTCTCCGGGCGGGTTATTTTAGGGTTTGAAAGATTTTTGAACTGGGTTTCTGATGGTTTCCTTCGATTATTAACGTTGGCCCTGAAAAACCGCCGCACCAAAATCGTCACCGTCCTCACGGCGGTCGCCATGTTTTTTAGTTCTTTCCTGCTCGTAACTTCCGGGCTTATCGGGAATGCTTTCATGGAAGCTGGAGAACGAGGGGAGTTTTTGCTCGAAATTGTATTGCCGCAAGATGCTTCCCTGACGCAAACCGATGCCATAACCAAACGCGTGGAAGATTGGCTGCGTACTCAGCCTGAAGTAGTACGCACGTTCACTACGGTAGGCGCAAATAACAAATCTTTTGGCCTTAGTGCGCCAAATATTGCCGAAATTCAAGTTTTTTTAACCCCTTACGGTGGAATTAGAAAAGAACTCACGCCAGTTTTTGCCCGAAAAACGAAAGTCAAATTAGAGGAAATTGTGGCGGGTGCGCGTATAAAAACCAACCCAATTGATATTCTTGGCCTGTCGTTTTCGCCGATCGAGGTACAGCTCAACGGTCCTAGCCTGGATAGCCTCTTGGTGCTCGCAGAAAAAGTCAAAAAAGAAATGGCGGCTGTGCCTGGCTGCGTAGAAATCAGCTCCACGGTGGAGGGCGGCAACCCGGAAGTGAAAGTGGAAGTGAACCGGCAACGTATGTCCGATTGTGGTCTCGCCATGGCGCAAGTTGGACTCACCTTGCAAACCGCCTTCAGCGGCAATACCGATGCAAAATACCGAGATGGAGATTTTGAATATCCCATCCGCATCGCACTGGATGCCTTTGACCGGCGAAGTGTGGAAGACATCAAAAACCTTTCTTTTGTAAACCCGCTGGGTAGCACCATCTACCTCAAGCAATTCGCTGATGTTCGCCAGGGCACGGCACCTACTCGCCTCGAACGCCGCGACCGAAGCACTTCACTGATGCTCACCGCCCAGGTAATCGGTCGGCCAAACGGCACCGTAACCCGTGAAATCATCAAACGCCTGAATCCGCTCCCCTTACCTCCCGGCACCCAGATCAAATATGGCGGAGATTTCAAACGTCAGCAGCAAGGCATTGGCACACTGGGTTTTGCGCTTTGGGCCTCGCTGGTCTTTGTTTATCTCATTATGGTTGCGCTGTACGACAACTGGATTTAC
>JBBRWA010000191.1:0-11941 GCA_038246345.1 Chitinophagales bacterium | reverse complement strand
GCGAAGAAATGCGATACGGCTTCTTTATTCCAAGCACTCCCAAAGCGTATTTTTAATGCTGAGAATTTAAGCCTTATCAACAAGCTTCAAGCGAAATTCCGTTGGAACAACCAGCCCGAAAACAATTGCCAAAAAACAATAAGGGAGCTGTACGAGAAAGATCAAGCGCTGCTCCTGGATTTTGGGGGATTCAACATGCTAGACCGTGAATGTGCGAAGGAATATTATGCTAAACAAGACAGCGTGGGCCATGATAACTGCGTAAGGTTCATTGCATTTTGCAAGCAGAATGGTTTCCCCAGCGAAGAATATCTGGGTATTTATGATGCCCAAAATGAAGAGCGGAGCAACATGGTCTACATGTTGTTGTGGAACTTTATTTCGTCCAAAAACCTGGCAGACAGAGAAGCTATTTTGCCCATTATAAAACAAGCGATTCAGGATGGAAACCTACACCACTCCAGGGGTGCCTGCCTGTTCGATTTGGTTTGGAATAACTCAAAGGTGAAGGATCCAGACTACAATTTTCTGAATACAACCATCGAATTGTTACAAGGCGATGCCTATCGACCCTTCGTTATTTTTAATGACAGCCTCATGCGGGAAGTGAATACCAACAGGGTGTCCATTGGGTTGGATTCTTTTCACATTGTTCAGAAGCAGGTAATTTGCCAATATTTTGGTGCAAAAAAAACAGCAGCGGGCGAGAATTTTTTAGGCATGGCACATTATTCAAACATCAGCGATGGTGTTCCTTTGGGCTTCGTAAAAATGTCCTTCCAACAGGCTAACATTGAACTGTCGACGTACAAAATAAAGACGGAGAAAATTTTGGGGCAGTGTAATTGTGCGGAGAAAGTGTATTGAAAGTCCCACCCACACATCAAATCTCCGTTTTCAACGTTTACCCCTTTTTATAAACCAAAACATATTCAATGTCAATTTCGCCCATGCGCATCGTCAGCTCCTTGGTACTCCTTTTTTCATTACAAATCACCCTCAACGCCCAAACCCAAAAATCCCAACACGTCGTCTCCGGCATCGTCATGGTCAACGACAAAGCCCCATTGGATGCAAAGGCCCTGATCGCTACCTTGAAAAACGACTGGAAAGTCAAAGCCGACTCCGTCAATATTTCGGACAAAACCATCGTGTTCAGCACGCCCGGTGCAACGGTGATGATTGCCCAGCTCAACTATACGGCCGACCCCATTGAAATCCGTGCCGCTGCGCAACTGTCGTGGCTCTGGACGACCGCCACCGAAGAAGCCCTGCGCCACCAATCACAAGTGGTTATCTCCGTCATGGGCAATGCCAGCAAGTCGCTTGAGCTGCATCAATTATTTACCAAAGTAGCAGCAGCCATTTTGGAAAGCAGCCATTCCAGCGGCGTGTACATGGGCGGCCAATATCTCTTGATTTCCAAAGGATTCTACAGCGCCGCAGCGCACAACATGCTCGACAACCAAACCCTGCCGCTTTACTGCTGGGTGTATTTTGGCAGGCCTGGCGACGGCGGTGGCTACACTTTCGGTATGTCAGAATTTGGCCTAAAAGAAATGGAAATTGTACAATCGAGCCAGAGCAGTGCCCAGGTACATGCTACCCTTTACGAAGCCGCAGGCTCGGTTATTAAGTACAACACCCGACCGCTCAATGGCGAATCCATTGTCACAGAAGAAGGCAGCAAAATTCGGGTAAAAATCACGAATGGTGTTTTCCTGGAAGGACAACAAGTGCTGCAATTGGCCTATTAATCCGCCAATTTTCTCCTTTTATATAATTTTTTCATGGCGTAGGTACTCCTTGGCGTAACCTTGTGGCAGATAAATTGACAGTCTCCGCAGGAATAACCTTTACGTTACAGATGTTTCAAACTATGAAAATTTACGCGCTGCTCTTCCTTTTGTTTTTTGCCGCCAGGACACAGGCCCAAGAAGTGTGGTCGCTCGAACGCTGCATCAAATATGCGCAAGACAACAACATAACCATCAAACAGGCGCTGGCCAACGTACGCACCGCGGTGCTTTCAGAAAAGCAGGCCAAGGCTTCGCGCTTGCCCAACCTGGGCGCGAACGTGAATGTAGGCGAGCAATTCGGTCGTACCATCGACCCGACAACCAATACATTTAGCACCCAGGCTACCGCATTCAACAGCCTTGGACTCAACGCCGGCATCAATTTGTTCACGGGCGGCATGATCAACCACAGCATCAAACAAGCGGGTTGGGACCTCAAAACCGCTACCGCCGAAGCACAGCGGACCGTGAACGACCTAGGCCTGCTCATTGCTTCCGCCTATCTCAACATCTTGTTATCGGAGGAGCAATTGGACAACGCCAACAAACGTGTAGCGCAGAGCAAGACCCAACTTGATGTTACCATGAAATTGATCAATGCCGGCACCGTGCCTATGGCGGACAAATACAACATCTTAGCCCAGATTGCGCGCGACGAACAAACCGTAGTGCAAGCCCAAAACACGGTTGACCTCGGCTTCCTTACCTTGAAACAATACCTGCAACTAGAGCCAGATTACGACCTCAGCATCGAGCAACCAAGCTCCCTGATCCCTGCCGATGCCAATCCAGACGCGCTGACTCTTTCTCCATTGTTTGAAAAAGCGCTGGGTACACAACCCGTTATTAGCTCGGCGGGGTTTCAAGTAAAAAGCGCGGAAGAATCCGTGTATATCGCCAAAGCAGGCTACTATCCAACGCTTTCTGCATTCGCAAACCTGAGTACCAATTATTCCAGTCGATTTCTTGATTTCCAAAATGGGCAATTGGTTGGCACCGATTTGGTGAATACTACCTTGCAATTAAATGGCCAGGATGTCCTCATAGGCCAATATGTAGATCGGTATGAGTTTTCAAAACTCAAATATTTTGACCAATTGGATCAGAACTTTGGCCAGGGAGTAGGATTGAGCCTGAACATCCCGATCTACCAAAATGGTCGCACCCGCCTCAGTGTGGAGCGTGCCAGACTGGGCGTGTTGACGGCTCAAATGCAGCAAACTCAAGTCCGGCAGACGCTGAAAAACGACATTCAAACAGCCATCGCGAATGCACGCGCTGCACGGCAGCAATTGGAAGCTGCGCAGAAAACATTTGATGCTACAAACATCGCTTTTCAAAATACGGAAAAACGCCACGAATTGGGCGCAGTCAATATCCTGGACCTCACCACTTCCAAAACCAACCGCGACATGGCCGAGGTAGACCTCGTCGTCGCGAAATACGATTACTTGTTCAAGTTGAAAATCCTCGATTTCTACGAGGGCAAGGAGTTGACGTTGAATTGATAATCAATTCATAACCATGACTGGGACGGGGCGGTTTTTCCGCTTGTAACGCACTGAAACAATGTTCAGGGCCGCTTCGTCGTCCACATGCAGGTTGTCGCCAAGCATAAAGCGGTACACCCCACTTTTTGTAAAAACGGGTTGGTTTTCTATCACACCGTATGTGTAAGGATCAGCCTTCAATGTTGCTGGATTAATGGTGATGGTGCTGCAGTGTTCAAAATCTTCGCTGCTCATCAGTGGCACGAGATTGCCAATGGTGCATGCCGCCGGAAATACGAGGTAGAAAAACTTGCCGTCAGGGTCAACTACGCCTAAGGTGGTAGCATGTGGCATGGCAAAGTGCAGCTCAAACGTTTCGTTTTTGAAACATTCACTTTTGTTTGCCCAAATTTCGGGGTCCAGAACTTCGACCGCTTGTGGCGTAGCAGTGTTGGAAATTGCCGGTGATTTTGGGAGAAAGGTCAGCCCTGAAAAAAGCAGGCCAACAGCGGGGAGTGCAAGGATTAACTTCATTGGATGAAAATTTAAGCATGAACAATCGGTTTGGACGGATTAGAAACCTCGAACGATAAAACCTACGAGGCGCTGGGTCTTTTGGTTTTCAACCTGAATCGCTCGCTGACCATTTAGTTAAAAATATCATGCCAAAAATCCAGGTTGGTAATAAAACGGGTGAAATATTTTTAGAATTGCACGCAGACTGATAAATAATGTGCTGATTCTCTAAATTCATCCGTTGTTTCACTCCATTTATCCAACTATTTTCCAAACCGTGAACAGTCACCGTAATCTTGTGGCATATTTTCTTATCAATATTTGAACATCAAAAGTCGACAACGAAATGGCAACAGCTTCGCCCAAACGAAAAAAAACCCTTCTCTACGTACTGATCGGTGCGTTCTTACTCCTGATTGCAGCAGCCGTTTATAAGGCTAAGCAAAAACCAAAAGGAGAAACAGTAACCGTAGAAAAGACGGAGCGGCGTTCCATCCGGGAAACCGTCAGTGGTAGTGGGAAAATTTTCCCGGAAACAGAAATCAAGATCAGCTCTGACGTGTCTGGCGAGATCATCGAGCTTTACGTCAAGGAAGGTGACTCGGTAAAAGTTGGCCAGATTTTGGCCAAAATCAAACCCGATGAGTACCAAAGCGCGGTAGAACAAGGACAAGCTTCTGTGAGCACTGCCCGATCCCAGCGAGAGATTTCGACATCCAATGTTGCCGGCAGCAATGCGCAAATTGAACAACTGAAAGCCGATAAACGCCGCCTGGAATCGCAGGTAAAGGTGGCGACGAATATCCACCAGCGAAATGAAAAACTGTATAAAGACGGGGGTATTATTTCCACCGCTGAATTTGAAGCCTCCCAGAACAACCTGAGAGCGGCAGAAAGCGCATTAGCCGTTGGCGAAGCCACGTTGCGTTCCGCAGAGAGTTCGCTTGCCAGTGCAAAGGAAAATGTTCGGGTTTCAGAATTTGGCATCAACAGCGCCAGCGCCCGGTTGAAAGAACTGCGCTCCAGCCTCCAAAAAACAATCATCACAGCCCCTGTGAGCGGTATCATTAGCATGCTCAATGTAGAGCGCGGCGAACGCGTGGTCGGAACCCTGCAAATGGCCGGCACCGAAATGATGCGCATCGCCAACCTCCAAAGCATGGAAGTCCAGGTGGACATCAGCGAAAACGACATCCTCAAAGTCAGCCTCCAAGACGAAGTGGATATTGAAGTAGACGCTTACCTGGGCCGCATTCTGAAAGGCACAGTGTCGGAAATTGCCAACAGTGCCAGCAATGTCGGCACCGCCGCCGGGATGAGCCTCAACTCCGACCAAGTGACCAATTTCGTGGTAAAAATCCGCATCGATCCAGCTTCTTACAAAGAACTGATCGCTGGAGGCCGTCGTTTCCCATTTCGCCCTGGCATGTCGGCCTCGGTCGATATTTACACGATGTTGGCTGAAAACGCCATCAGTATCCCCATCATTTCTGTAACCGCCAAGGAAGATGAGAAGGACAAGAAAAACAGCAAAAAGGAGGAGGAAGAAGGCCCTGCAAAAAAGCAAAGCACTGGCCAGAACTCTATCAAAGAAATTGTGTTTGTTGTTGTAGGCGACACCGTTGCCGTACGTGAAGTAAAAACAGGCATCCAGGACAACGACCATATTCAAGTGCTGTCTGGACTTGAGGAAGGCGAAACCGTGGTTACAGGACCGTATTCTGCCATTGCCCGCAAGCTGAAAAGCGGTAGCCGGATTACCGTAGACGACAAGAAAAAAGGGAATGCAAAAAGTTCGGAAAGTGGGGTGAAGGTTGAAATCGATTAATTCGTTGATAGTTGTTTGTTGTTCGTTTCCGAGCGCTTGGTGTTTTCGTTGGTAGTTGTTTGGCTGATTTAATTTAAAATCAATGTCCAATTTCCAACAAGGAATGATTCATGGTAATATCTGACGTATATACACCTCTTCGTTTTGGCTGGCACCAACTCAAAAGCATATTGAATATCAGGCAGATGTGTCATTCCGGGTGGAGCGAGGAATCTGGAGTACGACATACCATCAGGTTCCTCGCTTCGCTCGGAATGACACCTCTGCTTAGTTTTAGGATAGAATAAAATTGGAACAACTGCTTTGCCAATTGATTTTAGTCAGGTATTGACTTGTGCGAGTAACTGTTCAAATTTGGAACAGCGTCCCTTACATCAATCGAGTGAATGTGAACGAACAACGATCAACTAGCAACGAACAACTTTAATTTGAACGTGAACGACCAACAAACAACGAACAACAAACAACGAATCCTCCTCGCAGGCGGTTCTGGCCTCATCGGTACGAGGCTTGCAACCCTATTGCGCGAGCGTAATTATGAGGTTCGACTATTGACCCGCAGCCCACGCAAGGCAGGCGAATTCAAATGGGATCCTATGAAGGGTGAAATAGATGATGCGGCCCTGGAGGGCGTTGATGCTATCATTAACCTCGCAGGAGCTGGCATTGCGGACAAACGCTGGACGCCAAACCGAAAAAGCCTTATCATTGAAAGCCGGGTACAAGCGGCCCAGGTGCTCGCCGATGCCATTGCGCGCACGGGCCACAAACCAAAATCCTATATTTCTGCTTCTGCTATTGGCTATTACGGCAACTCTGGTGAAAAAGTGATGTCAGAACCTGATGGCCCCGTAGATCAAAGCTTCATGGTTGATTGTTGTCAGCAATGGGAACAAGCGGCCGATGTTGTTTCGGCACATGGAATTCGCACGGTGAAATTACGCATTGGTGTAGTACTTGCCAAGGAAGGCGGGGCACTGGCCGAAATCGTGAAACCATTGCGTTTTGGCTTGGGTGCTTATTTTGGCGATGGCCAAGCCTGGTGGTCCTGGATTCACCGCGACGATGTTTGCAGGATGATGATTTGGGCAATTGAAACGCACAATGTAGCGGGCGTGTACAATGCCGTAGCGCCCACGCCTGTACGCGGAGAAGCAATGGTACATACTGTTGCCAAGGCCATGCAGCAACCCGCTATTTTCCTGCCTGCACCAAGCTTTGCCCTTCGGCTCTTCCTAGGCAAAATGTCGGCGGTCGTATTAAACAGCAACCGCATTTCCGCAGCAAAAATTGAACAGACGGGATTTAAGTTTCAGTATCCTACCCTGGAACCAGCCTTGGCGGCGATTTTTGATAAAAAATGAGAAATCTCTAAGGTTTTCTTACTTTTCGGGCACCAAAACCTTGAGCCATGCCCGATAATAAAAATACTCCGCCCGACACTTCCATACCTGATTTTGAATGGCGCTCCCGAGAAGTCCACAAAGTTGAACTGGAGCACTACCTGAAAAAGCGCCGCGAGGCCAATGGTATCAAAGAGGAAGCTACGCCCGACAACCTTTCCGGGCTTTGTATTTCTGGCGGTGGCGTGCGCTCCGCTACCCTTGGCTTGGGCATGCTCCAGGCATTCATCAAAGCCAACAAGCTCAAATACTTCGACTATCTCAGCACAGTTTCAGGCGGTGGCTACATAGGTGCTTGCCTCACTTCGCTGATGAGCGCAGAGCCAGAAAGCCGGGACAAACCCAAGAGCGAAAATCATAAGCCACTCATTGAGAATAAAAACACGAAGTTTGACGCAAGTCAGGTAGGCCTCGAGGAACATAGCTCTTTATTTACAGGAGAACAATATGAATACCCTAACATCGAAGACGGAAAGCTAGGCACAAAACACCAGCTTATCCACTTGCGGCAACATGGGGAATACCTCACGCCGCACAAAAGCATCATGGATTGGGATGTACATCGGTTGATTGGTGCCTTAATTGGCGGTATTGTCGCCAATGTCACCACCTTTTTATTGCTGTTGATAAGCTTGGTGCTGCTCCATCATGTGTTGTTGTCAAAGATGTCCAACGATCGGTTTATTGAAACGCTTCAAAACCCAACGGAACCGCTCAATCAACACATAAAGAAGCAATATGAATTGGCGCGGCAACAATACGAGCAAAAAGCTGATAAAACCCGGAAAGATGCTCCTGTGTTTGACAAAAGCCAATTGTATAAACCTTTCGACACCATTTATTACAGCAAAGAATGGGAGAAAATGAGCACCTCCGCCCGGCTGCATACTTGGGCAAGATATAGCTTTGCGCCACAATTAGACCTGGTTTGGCATGGTGTTCAGGACCACTGGACCATCCCGTTTGCATTTGGGGTAGCGGGATTCTTATTGGCAGCCATTTTTATCTTTTTTTCACGGAGGATTCCATTCAGGATTGCCGAGCAGGAACAAAAAGAACAAAATTTCACAGGCGACCCGCCGCCTTCTGCCACCCCCAACAGAAGCGATCAGCATGCGCTTGGAAAGTTAAAAAACCGCGTCATCGCTTGGTTTAATAGCATTGGACTTTTGCGCCCCCCCCTTACACCCTTACCCCGAAGGAGCGACCAGGATGTGCTAGACAAGCTCGGAAATCGCATTATCCGATGGTTTTATCATGTTGGATTGTTGGGCGCCCCGGCGGCAGCATACATCGTTACTATTTACATGAATGATTCCAGCGGCGGCGAATTCAATTTTTTTGTGATGTTAGCCCTGCCACTTTGCTACTCACTGGGTCTTTTCTTGGGGCTGCATATTATGATCTTTCTGTATTTTATCAACCATGGCAGGGAGCGTGTCAGCGGCTGGATGTACCGCTCGTTTTACACGGGCATGCAGGGCGGGGCATTTCTGTTGACTTTAATCACCTTCCTTTTCCCAATCGCCATTATCATGCTCTTTGGCGACCATGGCTTGGCTGTTAACCTTTCGCTCTCTTTTGTACCCGTTATTGTTGCCTATTATTTCACCATGCAATCGCTGAGTGGTCGTTTTAGTGGTGGTGGTTTTTTTACAGGTATTATAAAACGGCTGCAAATGCCCTTGCTCAATCTTTCCATTTTCCTATTCGTAGGCTTAACATTTGCCTGGGTATCCAAGGGAATGATGTGGCTGGAGCAATACTTGTACTCCGATGTAGCGCCCGCTTTTGAGTTTTGTAAATATTGGGATCGCAGTACAATAATTGTAATCTTGTTCTTTATTTGCTTTGTGCTGTTATTTATCATGGGAATGCTGGTGAATGCCAACGACGTTTCCCTGCACTATTTTTACCGAGATCGTTTGTCAGAAGCCTACCTGCGCACAAGCGGGCGCGTGGCAGTGCATCGACCAGGGGCTACCGACAAAGATGATGTCAAACTCATGCGGATCAACCTCCGAAATCATGAGGACTTGAAATTGGCAGACCTCAGCGAGGGCAATTTTCGGGCTCCTTACCATATTATCGTGACCGCACTCAATTTGCAAGGTTCGCATGATTTGGCGGCAAAAACCCTGGAAAGTGAGCATTTTATCTTTTCAAAATACTTTATTGGATCCAGATCAACTGGCTATGTAAACACAAAAACCTACCATTTTGGCGCGACCAAGCTGAGTACAGCCATGACTATTTCTGCAGCAGCAGTATCGAGTGGTATGGGCTCCATGAGTTTCACCGCTTCCAATTTTTATATGACATTGTTTAACCTGCGTACTGGTTACTGGATTGACAACCCGAAAAATGTCATTAAAAAAATACAACTGGAAGCAATGATCAAAGATGCTGAAACAGCATTGGGTAAAAACCTCGAAACTAAAAAAACGGTACAACATGTATTAAATCGGATTCGTGGCTACTTGCAAAAAAAACGGGTGAAATTTCTGCAAAAGTACCCATTTTGGCTGCGGTACATCTTGCGGGAATTGACTGGAAACCTTAGCTCCGATACACCGAGGGTGAATGTGTCCGACGGTGGCCATACGGGCGACAACCTGGGTTTGCTGCCGCTGATCCAACGCCGATGCAGCACTATTGTGGTGGCGGATTTTGAAGCTGACGGTTCTTATTCCTTTGCTTCTTTTGCGCAGGCGGTGCGACTTGCCAAATCTATTTACAACGTCGACATCAACATCGACCTGACGAAACTGATGCCCCATAAATCAGATGACGGTGAAGTTTTTAGCCCATGCAGTGTCGTTGAAGGTGTTGTCACGTATAATATCGGAGAAGAAGTCATTGGCTCGGATGGAAAGAAAACGGTGCAGTATTCCAAAAAAATCGGAAAAATCGTCTACATGAAATCGTCGATCAGCTTGCTGCAGGAAGCTGCGGAAATGGCCGATAATAATACCGCGCCACCACTTGTCATAGAACAGGTACCCGTGATGGTGCTCAATTATTTCAAACGGAATCCAAAATTTCCGCACCAAACAACTGCCGACCAATTTTTTGATGAAGTGCAATTTGAGGCTCACCGGATGTTGGGGGAGCATATTGGGAAGCAGGCAGCAAGGACGCTTACGTTTACTACTTTGAAGTGAGTCCTGATTTTGGGTAAAAGAACAATAAATCCACGCTTATCTTGACCCAAATTAGGATACATGGCACCGCTTTCAGCACATAAGGCGCGACAAAGGCGTTATGGAGGCTTCGAGGAAACAAATCTGTAGGGGACAATACCGTAAACACAAGGGCAAGACTCAATAGCACCAAATTCAACATGCTTAAACCCTGGCTCATATACCAGATCGCGATGCCGGAAACCGCGATAACAAAAGTGGGCGACTCTGCTTTGTGGTTGAAAATAACCACCCAGATAAGAACCGAGGACAGAAAAAACGCCCGGTAGGTGTATTCCTTAAAATACTGGTAGCGCAACAAAGGCAGACAAAGCAACAGCGCGCCAATAATGACGATCAGGTTACTGTACGCAATGCCAAACCAACTGTAAAGCCATCCGGCCACGGAGAGTCCGATGGAAGCACTGTGGTCATTTTGGAGTAACATGAACCAACTTTGGTACAACAATTCCAACTGCGACCAAGACACAACCAATAAAGGCAAAAAGGCAAACAGCAAGGTCCAGCCGAGTGCGTACAACATCGCTTTCCAGCGTTCAGGATAACATAAGAAAAGCACCAGCGCGACCAGTCCAAACAGCTTGATGAAAACTGTTAGCACAATCATCAAGGATGCCAGGGCAGGTTTTTTCTTTTCTAAAAAAATAAAGGCGAAGATTATGAGCCCGGCCATAAGCCCATTGCTTTGGGAGTTTTGCAGGGAGGTAATCAATTCGATCAAAACCAGGCCCAGCATCCAATAGCGGGTGTTCCTGGAGACGGCTGGCAAGCGCCAAAGGGCAAAAAACAGGATCAAACTGTTTAATAAATTCCAGCAGAAAAGCCCCAGCGCATCCGGCAATTGCGCAAAAGGGAACATCAACACGGCAAAAGTGGGGCTGTATTTATAGAGGTCCCAATGGTCTGACGGGAATAATTGGTACAGGTCCTTGTTTTCAATCAGGTGCACAAAGGACTGTTTGAAAATTACATAGTTGTTGTAACGGGTATATTCCAGGCCTCCGGGCTCAAACGTTTTGGGTTCAAATAAATAGCTATTGCCAGAGACGAAGAGGACAATGAGCGTTAATACGCTTACCAAGTATAGAGGACTATCGAGTAGTTTGCTGAATTTCATTTTTTCACTAAGCCAGCGTTTTTATTAAGATTGTCAAGGGACCTATTTTACCTGACAATGCAGCATTTGCGTCCCTTCCACAAATCCATCCAGCACATCCCCAACCGCAATTGGGCCAACACCAGCGGGTGTGCCGGTGAAAATATAATCATTGGTTTGCAGCGTAAAGTAGCGCGAGATATGGCAAATGATGGTATCGAAGGAAAAAATCAGGTCATTTGTGTTGCCATCTTGCACCACTTCCCCATTCTTTTTTAATTGAAATTCAATGGCTTTCGGGTTTTTCAGTTCAGCCAGGGATATGAATTTGCTGATTGGTGCTGATCGGTCGAAACCCTTGGCGATTTCCCAGGGCTGGCCTTTGGCTTTAAGCTTGTCTTGCAAATCACGGGCGGTGAAGTCGATGCCGAATGCCACAGCATCGTAGTAGCGGGAGGCGAATTCCGGTTGTACCGAGCGGCCGTTTTTGCATACCCGCAGCACGATTTCGCCTTCGTAATGGATGTTTTCGCTGTAATCCGGGTGGTAGAAAGGCTTGTTGTTTACCAACAGCGCCGTGGAAGGCTTCATAAAAATCAGCGGCTC
>JBBRWA010000190.1:0-11942 GCA_038246345.1 Chitinophagales bacterium | reverse complement strand
TATGCCCTGAATCTTCAAGACCTCCCCCATAAGATTTTTCCCATTCAATGGCACCTAACTGACTCAGTTTGACGACCCACAGATCGGTAAAGCCATGGTTAAAGGACACATCTCCATCAGCGTTTTGTGACCTGCCTGTTAGGATATAGCCATGGTCGGGTGTTTGAATCGCCGAAATAATATCGTCCCAACCGCTACTGCCCAAGGTCTTTTGCCATTGTATGTTCCCATTCGGGTCCAACTTTACAAACCAACCGTCATAAAAGCCGCCGTGGTTGCCTGATACATCAAAGTTGTTTGATTCGGAATAACCAGCAACGAAATATCCTCCATCACTGTCCTGGCGGATACAACGTGCCACTTCGTTTCCCGTACCTCCGAGTAGTTTTTTCCATTTTAGAGTACCATCAGCGCTTAGTTTTATCACCCAAAAATCATCGCCACCATGGTGGTCGAATAAACTTGAGGATAATGCACTTCCTGCCACGATAAAACCCCCATCTTGGGTTTGAGTTGCCGAAAAGGCAATATCATGGGAAGTGCCGCCAAAGGTGGTTTGCCATTGGATGGTAGGTTGGGCCATACTCTGAAAAACAAAGCAAATGCAAGAAAGAAAAATATTGATTTTCATGATAAAAGCATTGATAGTCAATCAGTTAATTTTTATTTATGACAACTTTAATGGTTTGAGCATCACCCTCTGATTCAACCTGCAAGAAATAGAGCCCAGGCTCAATGTTATTGATAAGGATTGCAATCTGTGGTTCAACGACTTTGAACTGCTCTTGAAAGATCGTTTTTCCGCTAATATCCAACAAAGTAAACTTTTTTGTTCCACCCAAAAATACTGCTTGGGTAAAAAAGATAATTAAATAATCCGATACCGGATTCTGCACCCGGATAACATCTTTGTGCTTGTTTCGAAGATTTCGTTCACCTGTAGGGGGACAACCGTTACAGGTTGGCGGGTTTCGTTCAATAATTGGATCAAATTGGTATAATGGATTCCAAGGTCGGCTAGGCTCATTTACTATTTTGCAGATATCAACCGATGGGGTACCGCCATTATGTATCTCCATCAACAAGAATCCAATAGGATCTAGGGTTCCACCATTTGTTTCGCCAACCTGAAAAAGCATATTTGCTTTTACTGGAAGATCATCTACTGGAAATTCCCCATCAAGGTTTGCCGCCACCAACACATTTTCCGTTTCAACTCTTTTAAGCCTAGCTTCCACGTCGGGATCATTGTTCACCTTCTCAAACTGAAAAAAATTAGATATCTCTCCTTCATTCACATCTGGCCGAGAAATCTTGAATCCCACCCAATTAATTTGTGGGTCAGTATAGTACATTTTATGGCAATCTACGACCTCTGGGATTTTAGGTGGGTCACCATATAACACCAATTCAACTATTACGCCATGTGGAGGAATTAAAGGTGGACTAACCGTTCCCAAAGTCCCATCCTTACAAACCGTCCTAATTTGCACCTTATGTTTTTTCGCCGGATTCATGTTGGCAACGGTATAGGACGTAGCGCCGAACAATTCCACCGAATAAAGAGAATCCCATCCGTTGCTTGTATTTTCACCGAAAAAAGTTAATAAATGATCATCTCCGACAGCAAATGGTTCCCAAGCCAAGGTCACAACATTGTAGCTGAAACTGGTCACTCGAAAACTGTCAGGAGGTGGTGCATCACAACTTTCTACAAGATTCGGAATCGTTGCCAACAACTTGGGGGCTCCAAATCCATAAGCAGGGTTAAAAAACAGGCCCAAAAGGCCAAAAAGTAGCGAAAATAGAAGTTTTTTTTCCATGACACATAGTTTAATGTTATTGTTCTGATAATTTTCGGCCTCAAGATTTCTACGGAGTACCTTAAATTTTAGTAACACTTTTATCTTTCGATTCCAATAATACAATTATGGAGCAGACACAACTTGTTGAATTGATCAAAACGTTGAGCCCACAAGAAAAATCGAAACTTCTTCAATTTGACGAAATTTCAATTATTTCTCAGGGTAAAGTTGCAAAACGAGTAAAAGAACTGCTGTTCGCATGCCTGTTACACCCTTGGGAAAATGAATCTGAGGTGTTAGATAAGCGGGTTCTTTTCGCAGCAATTTTTCCTGACAGGGAATATTTAGAGAGTAGATTAGAGAAAACTATGGTTGAGGCCCACAAGGTAGTTCGGGCTTTTGTCACCAGCCGGCATTACTTTAGAGAAGAAAACGCTTTTCAACAAGCATTTGACTATGCTGAATCTATCCGCCGCCGTGGCTTGAATGCGCGTTATCAAATTGCCCTTACCCGACTTAGAAAGATGCAGGAAGAATCCCCCCAACAGCATTTTTTCTACTTCCATGACCAATACCAGTTGGAATATGCGGTACACAACGAAGAAAGTTTGAACAACCAATTAAAGGGTGACTTAAACATAAACAAAACACTTGATGCCCTTGATATGCACCATTCCTTGAATAGCTTAGCGCTGCTCAACGTCTATTTGTTACAGCAAAAAGTAGCCAACCTGCCTTTTTCAGAACCAATGCTGGAAAGGATTGAACATACCCGTGTGCCCGACAGGTTTCTATTGGCCTCCCCTGCAATAAAAATCAACTATATCATTTTCAACTTGCTTAAAAAGGACACCTATGTCGATCAAGATTTACAATGCCTCTTTGATGTGTTGATTGTACATGAAAAGGAAATTGATACAGAAACACTAAGTGGATTTTATACCTATTTAAGAAATATCTGCAACCTGGCATTGTCACAAAACCCAGAAAATAAAGACATTGTCAAAATATTGTTCGAATTATACCAAGACAATTTGGAACGTGGATACCTTCACTATGAAGGGAAATTGATCCCAAGTCGATATTTGGGAATTTCTGAATTTGCCATCAAAGCAAAAGCGCCATATTGGGCCCTAGACTTTATTGAAAAATATAAACACGAAATTTCGGGAGAAAATGAGACACAAGATATTTATCGCCTCAATATGGCGCACCATTTTTTTGCGGTTGGAAAAGTTGAAGAATGCCTGGACTTTATTCCATCCACTTCACCATTTGTAGACTACCTGATGAATGGCAAACGATTGGAGATCAAAGCCTATTACGAGTTGAACTCAGATTTGCTTGACTTTAAAATGGATGCCTTCAAAATGTTTTTGAGCAGAACATCTCAAAAAATATTCTCTGAGGCCATACGCAACAACAATCAGGATTTTCTAAACCTGGTTTTCCAACTTAGAGGCTCCATTCCTGGAGACAAAACCCGAGCAATGCGCATTATCAAAAAAATAACGGAGAACAAGCGTGTATCAGATCGAATCTGGCTGTTTAAAAAAGCGCATGAATTGCTTTAAATTAAGCACCCTAGTGCCGCGTCCACGTGTTGGCGTATGAATCTGGCGGCCATATTTTCCACGCATCTCCTCAAAACTTCAAAAACCGCCCAATCCCACTACCTCCGCCCAACTCAGTCATCACAAAATACACCCCAGGCTTCATACTGCTTGTCGTAATAAACACACGCTCCTCCCCCACCTCAACCAACACATCTCCCACCTGCCTCCCATAAGCATCCACCACCCGCAGCCTAAACTCCGGATGCTCCGCCGTAAATTGCACCTGCAGCTGATCCAATACCGGATTTGGCGACAGTATCATGGAAAAGGGCGCTTCGGTTTGGTGAACGGCCACTGATTGACAACCTTGCGTGTACCCCAAAACCTCCTGCCGCAGCGCCGACAATTGTCCATACAGCATATTCCCAGGGCATTCTGTCGCACCCGGCGAGCAGCCATCCCGATGTCCGGAAATGTTTTGCATGTTCCCGGTAAATGAAATGATAGGCCCATTGCCAATAGGCGCTATGGCTTCTTGGCAACTTTTCCAAGAAAGCAGCTTTTTCAGGGTTTCTATTCCGGAGCCAGGAAATGGACTGTTTACATAATTCCCCAGCGCACAAACCCCCATCGTGTTGTTGTTGTAGCCACACATGTGCGCACCCCGCACATTGTCGCCGCCACCCCGGCCTTCAAATAGTTGCCCATTGGGCGCAATCAGCCAATTGTAGCCAATGTCCGACCAGCCATTGCTGTTAACGTGATAGTCAAAAATGGCGGCCACCACGCCCGACCAATTGTTGCTGGTATTGGAGCCGGCACTGTGGTGCACAATCAGGTGGGTGACGGTGGTGTAAACTGCTGGCGGTGTGTAAATATTTTGATTGAGCTCAAATGCGCCGCCCCAGGTGGCACGCGGGATGAAAGCGGGTTGTGGACAACTACACAGCATGTTTTGTTCTGTTTCCGGACTTGGTGTTGCCTGGATATTGGCTTCTGTATCACCCGTTGGCGAGAACACATGCACCCTTCCTTTTAGGCTTGCATAATCAACTTGGGCATCAACCTGAAATTGAAAAACCAGGTTTTTGGCTGCTTCCGCCGGCACAAAAATCAGCTCGCTCACATAACGGTCTGCAACGGATTCCTCCGTAAAAGGCGGCACATTCTGCCAGCCATAACCAGTGCCCAACTTGCAGTGCACGGCATTGCGGTCTAAACCTTCTCCCTCAAAAACAATGGAAATCGCCACAAAATCCTGCATAGGCAGTCCCGCCAAATCGATGCTTTGCTCCCAGGAATCCATACGCGCTGTAGGAATTTCCACGGGAAAGTCAATCGACAAATGTTGCGCTACAGCACTGAAACTTAGCGCAAGCAATAGGGTAAAAAGGGATACATAGTGTTTCATATTACAACATTGGATGCGTTAAAAATCAAACTTTATGGGCAAATATAACAAGTACTAGGCATCTGTGATGAATGTCACGCGCATCAAACTATTTCCACCTGACCTTTGTGGCACATTCAAGCAAGGAATTCACGATAAACATGAAAAAAACAGTTTTGATTGTTGCGGCATTGCTTCAAACAGCCATTTTATTGGCCCAGCATGAACCCCAAACTCCCAACGACCAAGATAATGCCAAAACCATACTGGAAGCTTTCCAAAAAGGCCATTATTCCGGTAGCTTTAGAAGTTTTTTTATGGCGACCGACAATACCCGGCAATTGTCCGATTATTACGCCCTGGCGGCTGGCGGCAACCTGAATTTTAACAGCGCCGCTTGGCACGGCTTCAGTTTTGGGATAGGTGGCATGTTCAACTACAACCTGGCCTCCTCTGATTTAAGCGCCATAGACTCCATTACAGGTGCAAAAAATCGCTATGAAATCGGGCTTTTTGACGTAGAGAATCCCAAAAACCGCAAGGACCTGGATCGTATGGAGGAGTTTTGGCTGCGCTATTCCTGGAAAAACACGCGCATGACCCTCGGTCAACAATCGCTGCAAACGCCCTTTGTCAATTACCAGGACGGTCGGATGCGCCCCACCGTCGAATCTGGGATATGGGTAAGCTCAGAGGCCCTTAATAATATGAAAATCGAAGGTGGTTGGCTTTGGCGCATATCCCCACGCAGCACGGTTCGATGGTATGATATTGGAGAATCCATTGGCTTGTACCCAAAAGGGCTGAATCCTGACGGCACGGGCAGTGGTTACCCGGAAAACCTGAAAAGCGCTGGCATCGGCTTGGTGGGTATTACGCGGCATTTTGGTCAAAATACCAAAGTGCAGGTCTGGAATCAATATGTTGACAATATTTTCAACACTGCTTTTGTGCAAGCCGATTATACCCATCCGCTCAAAAACGGCCACAAGCTGCTTTTGGGCTTGCAGGTAACGCACCAGGATGCCTTAGCCGATGGCGGAAACATCGATGCGGCTAAAACGTATTTTGAAAAAGGCGGCAAATCCAACGCCATCAGTCTACAAACTGGTTGGCAGCGCGGTGGATGGCAAGCCTTGGGCGCCTATACCCGCGTCAGTGCTGACGGGCGTTTTCTGGCACCCCGAGAATGGGGCCGGGAGCCATTTTTCACCTTCATGCCCCGCGAACGTGTGGAAGGGAGCGGCGATTCTCATTCCATCACGGGCCGTGTACGCTGGGCTTCGCCTAACAAAAAACTGGGCATAGAAGCTGCCTATGGGCGTTTCTATTTGCCTGATGTGCGCAACAATGCCTTGAACAAATACGCCTTTCCTGCTTTCAACCAATTCAACATGGACCTGCGCTATACTTTTAGTGGTGCCTTGGAAGGACTGCGGGCGCAATTGCTTTTCGTCCGAAAAAACCGGATAGGCGACGTGTATGGCAATGACAAATTTGTCATCAATAAGGTGGATGTTTCTCACTTCAACATCATCTTAAATTACACCTACTAACAAAATTTTCTCATCGTGACAATTGTCACAGTGCAACAAACCGAAAATTCAGACCTTTGACACTTAAATCAATCTCTGTATGATAGAATTTCTTTCTCAGCCTTGGCCCTGGTGGGTAGCAGGTGCCATTATCGGCCTTATTGTGCCTACGTTGCTCATTATCGGCAACAAACATTTTGGCATTTCATCCAACCTGCGCCACGTTTGCGCCGCTTGTTTCCCGGCCAACATCAATTTTTTCAAATACGAATGGAAAAAAGAAATGTGGAATTTCTTTTTCGTGGGCGGTATCGTCGTGGGCGCTATCATTGCCACTACCATATTCGCCGATCCAAATCCTGTAAAAGTAGCGCCCGCTTTGGCGGCTGAACTTCAAAACTACGGCATCACCGATTACAGCAACATGGTTCCAACGCAATTGGTATCCTGGGAAAGCCTGTTCACCCTGCGCGGCTTTATCATGTTGGTTGTAGGCGGTTTTCTGGTGGGCTTTGGCTCCCGATATGCTGGGGGCTGCACCAGTGGTCACGCGATTATGGGACTTTCAAACTTGCAATTGCCTTCATTGATCGCGACCATCTTTTTTATGGTCGGCGGTTTTATCATGGCCAATTTGATCTTGCCCTATATCATGCTAATGTGATAATTCGATAATTTGATAATTCGATAATTGGGGCCGTGAAGCTTGCCTAAAGCCATTGGTCCAAAATAACTTGAAACAATGTCTGAAACAAAAAATATAAATCCAAGTGTGGCTTTCAATGAAACCACAATGGTACCTGATAATGATTTCGAAGTGCGTTCCCTGGATGCGGTTTGCATCAATGAATCGCAACTGCAACACCCTTGGTGGCACAATTTTAAATATTCAATTGTCGGCCTTGTATTTGGCATCACCTTCGTGAAAGCAGAGATTATTTCCTGGTTTCGGATGCAGGAAATGTTCCGCATGCAAACCTTTCACATGTACGGTATCATTGGCGGCGCTGTGGTGCTGGGGGCCTTGAGTGTTTGGCTCATCAAAAAATACAAGGTAAAAACGGTTCACGGCGAGCAGATCGAATTTCACGACAAAAAATTCAATAAAGGGCAAGTTATCGGCGGCACCATTTTCGGCCTTGGTTGGGCCATGACGGGCGCTTGTCCGGGCCCTATTTTCGCCCAAATTGGTACGGGGGCATTTGTTGTTTTCGTGGTGCTGTTGAGCGCGATTGTTGGTACTTGGGTGTATGGGTACTTTAGGGAGCAGTTGCCGCATTGAACCTTACAACACCAATATCTCATGGTGCGATAAAGATTACGGCAGCGTGGCAAAATTTAATATGTATTAGAACAGCGTCCCGTGAATGTACAAAAGTCAAAACCTGGCTAGAAGCAATTGGCAAAGCAGTTGTTCCGCTTTAATTTCCATATTGAATACCAAATAGTTGTGTCATTCCGAGCGTAGCGAGGAACTTGGATTAGGGTATAGAATCAGGTTCCTCGCTGCGCTCGGAATGACACAACTGTTTGGTATAGTCTCCGCAATGCCGTCTTTACCCAAATGAAAGCAATTTTGACAACGTACTTTTGCGGCATGCAAAAATTACTGATTGCCGCGATGTTTCTCGCGCAACTTGCCCAGGCTCAAACCGTTTCAATTAAAATAGAGCTGCTGGAAAACAATAAAACGCCCATTGTTGGCGCGACAGTGAAACTGGTAGAACGCCTGGATACCAACAAAATCCAGTTTGCCATCAGCGATGTTGACGGACAGTCCAAATTTCAGGCAAGTATTGACCAGCAATACCTATTGGAAGCGACCTACACGGGAATGGCACCCCTGAAAAAAGGCGTCCAAGTGCGCAAATCCACCAGTGTTTACCAGTTTTTCATGGAAGAAGATGCCACGGCCCTTGCGGCGGTGACCATAAATGCGACCAAGCCCTTCATGCGGCAAGAAGACGACATGACCATCGTCGATCCAGGGCCCATTGCGGAATCCAGTACCAGCGTATACGAAATTCTGGAAAAAACGCCCGGGCTCTTTCTGGACCAGGACGGCAACGTTTACCTCAGCAGCACCACACCTGCCAGCATTTATATCAATGGGCGGGAGCAAAAAATGAGCCGCGAGGATATCGCCTCTATGCTCAAAAACCTGCCACCCAACAGCGTCGAGCGGCTGGAAATATTGCGCACACCATCTGCCAAATACGATGCGAGCGGCGGCGGCGGCATCGTAAATGTGGTGCTGAAAAAAGGCGTGAAAATTGGGCGCACGGGCAGCTTGAATGGCGGCTTTCAGCAAGGACGCTTCGGAAACCAGTTTGCCGGCATGTCATTCAACAACAGCGACGGCGGACGCAGCAGCTATGTCAACCTGAACTATTCCAATCGGAACTCCTACGACCAATTGCTGACCACCCGAAAACTTTCCCTGGATACAAACCTGGTACAAGATGCCTACACCACCTCGCCTGGACAAAGTTTGTTTGCTGGCTATGGCCTGGGTTTTGAATTGAAGCCACAATGGACGCTCGACTTTGACGGCCGGGGAAGTATTGGGATCAACAATTCTGCCACAAGCACGCAGAATCAGGTTTTGGACCTTAGTAATGCCTTGATTATCAATGACAACCTGAATGACCTGCATAACAATGGCCATTCATTTTCTTATGACCAGGGACTCGCTACAAAGTACAAGCTGGACAGCCTTGGCTCAGAACTGACCGGGGATGTGTCCTATAACTACAACCAAAGTTTCAACCAGCAAGATTTTGACCTTGTTTCGAGGATTCCGGCCAGCACCACCACCTTCGGCGGACTGGGCGACATCCGAAACCACCGCCATTCTTTCAGCGCCCAGATAGATTTAAAGTACAAGTTTCCCTATAAAATAACCTTTGAAACAGGGGCGAAAACGGCCCTGCAAAGCTTTGACAACCAAACGGCATACAAAACTGTCATCAATGGCTCCGAGAACCCAGACCCTTTCCGCACAAGTGCGTTTAACTATAAAGAAGCCATCCATGCGGGTTACTTGCAAGGATCAAAAACCTTCGGGCAGTTTATCCTGAAAGCGGGTGTCCGCCTGGAAAGCACCAATATGTTTGGGCAACAGCGGGTGCCTACTGATACTTCCTTCAGCATCCAACGTGCCGATTTTTTTCCCTATATCTTTCTGAGCCGCCGCTTGATGAAAATTGCGGGGTATGAATTGCGGGGCTATTTGGTATATCGAAAATCCATCAGTCGGCCAGCGTACAGCTACCTAAACCCTTTCCCACGCTTTTTGGATCAATACCTGTATGAGTCTGGCAACCCGGCTTTGCGGCCACAATTCACCGAAAACTACGAAGCGAACATCAGTTTTGAGGATCGGCCGATTTTTGCGCTTGGCCGCAATTATACCCAGGATATTTTCACGAATGTGGTGTATCAAGATCCCAACTTGCCGGGTGTCGCCTATCGAACCTACGACAATCTGGGGAAAAACGAGGAGACTTACTTTAAGATATTGGGCGCCATTCCTCCCGGCGGCAAATACTTTTTTGTGGCAGGAGCACAGTACAATTATAACAAATACAAGGGTTTGTATCAAAACGAACCCTACACTTTTGAACGCGGCAGCTGGTCGTTTTTCACCTACCACCAGTTAAAGTTGGGTGATCGCTCCCAGGCCACCCTTTTCGGATTCTACCGATTGAAAGGGCAATTGCAGTTTTACGAACTCAGTGATTTCGGCAGCGTAAACCTGAGCATCAACCGGCAGTTTTTTAAGCGAAAATTGGTGGTAACGCTCTCCTTGAAGGATGTTTTTTTCACCAATAACAACGAATTCGCCCTTAGTCAGGGAAATATCACCGCTTTTGGCGCGCGCAGTTCGGACACACGCCGTTATGGCCTCAATGTGCGCTATAGCTTTGGATTGAAAAAGCGGGAAGAAAAGGGGCAGGGATTTGATATGAATTCGTTTGATAAGAGTGGAAATTGAAAAAAAGGTGGCGGAGCAATGCCCCGCCACCCTACTAAAATGAACCAAATTCCTGATTTCCTTTGGAAACAATTACTTAGCCACTACTAACTTGGTGGTTTTATAACCATCAACTGTAATGATCTGCAGGTGGTAAACACCCACAGATAAATCAACCAATTGAATGTTTTCGTTAAACATTCCAGCTGTAACCAGACCAAAGTTGCCTGATTGGGCAATTCGTCCCGTCGCATCGATGATACGGAAAGCGACATCCGTAGAGCGTTTGAGCTCAAAACTAATATTCACATCTTGCACAGCAGGATTTGGCTGCACCAAAAGCCCAGCAAGCGTACTGTTGATATTATTCGTGGAAACAGCCACAGGAAGTGGGAAAGTTACCCCGTTTGCCAACGCCACCCACACACCAAATGCAGGTACCTGACCACCCAAATAGCCAGAGGCAAATGCCGTGATGGCTTGGCCAGCAAGTGTGGTAGCATCAGCATTATAGGAAACTACTACCGTGTTGTTGTCATTAGAAGGCGTTACATTGAGTTTGTACGCACCTGGTGGTACACTAACATAGTCGCCAAAATTTCCAAAAGAAATATTGTCGAAAATAATTGGGCCGCCTGGTACCACTACATCAACTTCTGGAGCATCTGGCGAACCGTGGAAAAGCGCAATCTCTACGTTATTAGTGTTTTGAGCCGTTTCACGTGCCATATCATTGACAAACAAATTAAACGCTGTTGCGCCAGTGTTGCCCACAACACCGCCAGCAACAACCACATAAGTTTCATCAGTGCCCAGGGTCACTGGGAAATTCGCAATGGCGTCAGAAGCCTGGGTGCTGTTTGGCAAGGCGATACCGATGTTCAGGTCGCGATCAGCGGGTACGTCAATAAATGGCGTGGCTTTACGGAACTCAAAATTATCGATTAACCGCGTCTCGCCCACATAAACGTCGACCGTTGGGTCAGGGGAGTTGTGGATGATCTGAACCCGTGCAGTCGGGGTCAACGGCAGTGCTACCACGGTTCCGTCGGGCAAAGCGGCAAACAAGCCGAATGCAGGTGCACCAGCCAAATAGCCCGATGCAAATACCGTTGCTGCGCCATCCGCCAAACCACTGAGGTCGGCACGGAAGGAGGCTACGGTGGTGTTGCTGCCGGCAGCTTGTACAGCCAGGTCGTATTTCGCCGCAGGAAGTTCCAGGTATGCGGTAAATTCTCCGAAAGACAGGTTGTCGACTACATTGTTGGCGACAAATACCGCGTCCACATCGACAGCTGGCGCATCTGGCGCGCCGTGGAATACCGCCACGTCAACGTTTCCGCTGGTATTGGCAGCTTCACGCGCCGCGCCGTTTATGAACAAACTGAAAGCGGTAGGGCCGGTATTGCCGACTACACCAGCAGCCATCACGACATATTTTTCGCCTGTTGCCAGGTTTACTGGGAAGTTGGCGATGGCATCAGAAGCCTGGGTGCTGTTTGGCAGGGCGATGCCGATGTTCAGGTCGCGATCAGCCGGTACGTCAATAAATGGCGTTGCTGTGCGGAACACAAAATCATCAAGCAAACGCGTAGCGCCAACATATACGTCGACCGTTGGGTCAGGGGAGTTGTGGATGATCTGTACCCGTGCAGTTGGGGTCAATGGCAGTGCTACCAC
>JBBRWA010000189.1:0-11970 GCA_038246345.1 Chitinophagales bacterium | reverse complement strand
TAACTCAAGTATTAATGCGATGCCATCAATATTCTTTTTAATCGAACTTGGTTCATCAAGCCCACAATTTGTGGCAATAATAAACCTGTATTCTGACCCAGGAGTTAAATTAATGGCCGTGTAGGATACTCCCTGGACGGTAAAAGGAGACAGAAATGTTTCCCATGCCCCCGTTGGATTTTTTTATGAATAATAAGGGAGTGTTCTGCGCCCATCCAAATTGGCTCCCAAGCCAATGCAATAGAATTACTGCTCACGCTTGTGATCCTAAAATTTTCTGGTGGCGCCGCATCACACGTATCAGAAATGATGACGTTGGACTCACCAAATTCAAAAGTTGCCCTAGCAAAGATTGGATGAAAATTGAGGGCAAAAGCAGCAAAAAGTAGTACGAAATGTAGTTTTCTTTCCATGATGAATGTTTTTCTTTCTGTGAATTAATAATTTTCAAGACAAAGGTCATTTCTTCGGGCTGAAAATTTTATAACACTTTTATGTCCGACTTCCAAAGCGAAATTACGGTACAAAGCAGGCTAGTTGAATTACTCAACATCTTAACGCCTGAAGAAAAAACGCAAATGCTGCCTTTTATGAGCGCTCCAATGTTCAACAATAGCAATTTTCGAGCTAAAGTTGGGCCGTTTATTGAAATTTGCCTCAATCATCCTTGGGACAATCCTGAGATTAAATTAATTAAAAATCATGTGTTTGCCCTGCTCTACCCGGGTCAGGATTTTGTAGATGGGAAACTCGAAAAAATTATGGTGGAAGCATTCAAAGTTGCCCGTTCATTTCTTTTGGCTCAAAACTACTTTAGATCGGACAATGAATTTCAACAGACACTTGATTTTTCAGAAATGATTCGCCTAAGAGGTTTGGATGCACGGCACCAGCAATTTCTAATTAAGATAAAGAAAATTCAAGAAGATTTTCCGTGGGACAACGCTACTTTTTTAAACCAGCAATTTCTTTTGGATCATGCCCTACACGAAAATGAGTGCTTTCACAACCAGGTTAAAGGCGACCTAAATGTACCCAATACGCTTCAATCATTAGACCGACACTACCACCTCAAGCGCTTAGAGCTACTTAACCGCCTGATACTTCAACAAAAGGCCGCCAACTTGCAAATTTCGGATGCCATCAAAGTATTAATTGAAGAGATTCAAGTCCCTGCAAGGTATCTTGACGAGTCGCCTTCCATTAGGATAAACCATGAAATTTTCATCCTATTACAGAAGGAGAACCCCGAGCCATCTGATGTCCGTTCACTATTCGACCTGCTACAACTGCACGAAAAGAAACTTTCTTCTGAAAGTCTAAAGGAATTTTACTCCTATTTAAGAAATTTATGCACATTAATCTCCAGAAAGCAATCAGACAATGAAGAAATTCGACTTACACTTTTTGAACTATACAAAGATAATTTACCACGTGGTTATTTACATTTTGAAGGAAAACTTCACCCAAGTCTTTATTTAGCCGTTACCACGGTGGCGCTAAGGGTTAATCAGTTTGATTGGGCTTTGGACTTTGTCGAAAAGCACAAACATGAAATTATTGGCGAAACAGAGGATAAAGAATACTATCGCTTCAATAAGGCTTATTGCCTTTTTGGAGCAGGGGAATTTTCAGAATGTTTGGACAATATCCCTGCTACAATCCCTATGGTAGATCATTTAATCCAAAGTAAACGCTTGGAGCTAAAAGCATTATATGAGTTAAATTCGGACCTATTTCCCTATAAACTTGATGCATTCAGAATGTTTTTGAGCAGAACCTCTCAAAAAATATTATCCAATGAAAACCACCAGCTAAACCTTGAATTTCTCAATTTTCTCACACAACTGGTCTCTTCCATCCCTGGAGATAAAAAACGTTCAGAAGTATTGGTCGGGCGCATAGAAGAAAAGAAACAGGTGGCAGAATGGCTATGGCTGCACCAGAAAGCGCAGGCATTGGGTAAAAGTCGCTAGTGCCGCACCCCAATCCCCACCATCCCCCTCCCCGTCACCCCCTTCTCCTTCCGATGCGAAAAAAAGTACTCATTGTCCCCCACCGTACACAAAGCAGACAGCTCAATCTGCGCCTGTGGTATCCCGAAATCCAGGCACCATGCAGCATTGGCACTTTTTAAGTCTACCAAATATTTTTGCCGCTGCGGTTCAAAGCGTGTGAACGGATCAGCGAATTGTGACGCCACATCCTCATCCACCTCGAAAGCATTGGCGCTGATACAGGCGCCCAGGTAGGCGTAGCAGGTCTCGGCCCGGCTGCCAAAATGATGTGCCATAAACTTTAAAGTGCTGGACACAATGCCCGCGGCAGTCCCTTTCCAGCCGGCGTGTATGGCAGCCACGGCCTGGTTTTCCCGATCATAAATCAAAATAGACCCGCAATCGGCCACCGAAACGGCCAATAGAATGCCCGGCACGTTGGTCACCAGCGCATCGTAGCCTTCGCCGCCGCCCGGCTCAGTCACCAGTTTTATGGCATCGCCGTGCACCTGCCTTGACCAGGCCATTTGGGCTGGGTTAAAGCCTAGGGCGGCGGCAAAACGGCGGCGGTTTTCTACCACATTTTCCTGGGTATCTCCAGTACTTTTGCCCAAATTCAAGGTATAATATGGGGCCGGACTCACCCCTCCATGTCGGGTACTTTGTCCGGCAGAAACCCCATCAAACTGCCCAAAAATAACAGGCTTAATCAGCATTTTTGACGTATCATCCATAAAAAAAATATTTTTCAATCCTCCAAACACCCCATTTCATCGAATATTAAAATGCCTGCCTCTATTTCAGGACTAAAGAATGCGCACAACAGGTACATTTGAACTCAAACTAGGTTTCAGGTTTCAAGGTTTCAGGTTTCAAGGTTTCTGGCTTCTGGTTTACACGGTTTGTTGTTAATATTGAAATAGTGTTTCAAGAATACGAACAAATCGCGTAAACCAGAAACCTTGAAACCTGAAACCGGAAACCCCAATATCAGAAACCCCTAAAAATAAAAAGATGCCCTTTTCAGAGATATTAAGCATGGCCTTCCAAAACATCCGCGCAAATTTGATGCGGTCGGTCCTCACCTTGCTCATCATTGCTTTTGGAATTATGGCCCTGGTGGGTATTTTAACAGCGATTGATGCGATTGCGTTTTCGCTGAGCGACAATTTTTCGGGCTTGGGGGCCAATTCCTTCAGCATTGAGCGGAAAGGGAGCGAAGTAAAATCCAATAAAGGCGGTAAAACAGCCAAGCCTTCCGAAGCCGTTAATTATAGCCAGGCTATTGAGTTTAAAGAGCGCTTCAACTTCCCGGCAAAAGTAGCGGTTGGTTGCTATGGTACGGGCAGTGCGGTGATAAAGTTTGGCGAAAAAAAGAGCAACCCAAATGTACAGTTCAACGGTGCCGACGAGAATTTTATGGACGCAAAAGGGGTAGATATTGAGGTGGGACGCAATTTCTCCAAGGCAGAAGTTGAAAGCGGCGCTTCCATAGCGGTCATCGGTTCCGACATTGTGAAAACGCTGTTCGATGGCAGGAACGAAAAGGCCCTCGATCAAATCATCACCATCAACAGCCGCCGCTACCGGGTGGTTGGAATTATGGCCTCAAAAGGTTCGAGTATGAATGAATCGAGCGACCGAAAAATATATGCCCCTTTGGTGAATGTAAAATCCATCTACGGCGGTGGCGACGACAAGGATTATTTCCTGATTGTGTCCGTGCCGGACGCAACCAATTTCGATGCCGCACAATCCGAAGCGACGGGTCTGTTCCGGCAGGTACGCGGACTCCGACCGGGTGAGGAAGACGATTTTGAAGTGTTTGCAAGCAACAGTATCGTTGCTATTTTAAAAGAAAACACCACTACCCTGCGTCTGGCCGCCGTAGCCATCGGCCTTATGACCCTACTTGGGGCTGCCATCGGACTGATGAACATCATGCTGGTGAGCGTCACAGAGCGCACCCGCGAGATTGGGATTTACAAGGCGCTTGGGGCTACCCGGCGCAGCATTTTGCTGCAATTTCTGACTGAGGCCATTGTTATTTGCCAGATCGGCGGTCTGGTTGGCATTTTTCTGGGTATCTTAATGGGCAATATTGTGACACCTATCCTCGGCGGCACCTTTCTTATTCCCTGGGCCTGGATATTCCTGGGCTTCTCCTTGTGTATGGTTGTTGGTGTTGTGTCGGGTTTTTATCCGGCACTGAAAGCGGCGCGGTTGGATCCGATCGAGGCGCTGCGGTATGAATAAGCGCGACTGCCCAATAAAAACATCAAGCCCATTCCCTTGATGAAAGGAACGGGCTATCTGTCTCATTTGGAAATGGAGACATACAGGGGGAGTGCAAGCCTCAAAATCGGTTTTCAATTATGGCCTCTCGGATGTTGGCTATTAGCTTTTGGCTGTTAGCCGTTGGCAATCGAGGTTTATTTGGATTTTGGGGTGGTCTTTCAAGATTGGTAATGGTAAGGAAGGTGATTCATTGGTGTTTATTTGAATTTCAAGGAATTAGGCTATTTCCTATCAATTCTGGATGTAGGCTTTTGGCAGTTAGCCATTGGCAATCAAGGTTTGTTTGGAATTTGGGGTGGCTTTCATTTGGTTCTTGGAGTTGCTTTCACTTGGTTATTGGGGGTGTTTTCACTTGGTTATTGGGGGTGTTTTCACTTGGAATTTTGAGGTGGCTTTCACTTGGTCATTGGGCGCTTTCATTTGGTCCCTGGGGTGTTTTCATTTGGAATTTCGGGGAAATGGGTCTTTTGGGTAACTCGCCTGCGCCAAGGCTTCGGCGGGTAAAATGGTTTTTGGGGTCCGCCTTCATGTGGTTAGGGTGGTTAATGGGGTCGGGGTCATTAAGAAATGGCGTTTTTCGTTTTTATCTTCAAAAAGGGGTTGGAATTTTGGGGCTGGGGTATGGTTTAAAGGCCTTTGGTGCCAGGGTATTGAGGTTGAAGGGTGAAAAATTCATCGCTGTATTCGCCGCGCAATGGGCCGGTTCTTGCAGTTCGGTGTCGGCCATCTGTGGTGGTGATGGACTCTCTTATTCTAAAGCTTTTATTCGTTTCGTTTGTGCTGCCAATGAACACTGGTAAGAAATCGAATACCAGTACATGTGTGGCCATTTTGGGTTTCCAGAGCGCGTGTGCAAATGATCGTCCGAATGGTATTGTCTTCTCCTGGAGCCACCCGATACTTTTCCAGATGATTTTGCCACCCAGGCTTGGGTAACCAACCTCTAGTTTCAGGCTTTCGATTTGTTCCCATTGAGGATCGTCGGGACTCAGGTTGCAGCGTACTTCGATTAAAAAGGGATCCATTTTGCGTATTTTTTCAAGAAACAAAAGCGTGCGTCGAATCATTGATTTAGATTTCATTTCGTTTTGATGTTACAAAGGTGCGGGGTGTTTCATCTGAGTGCCAAACACAAAAAAACACATCACTTCCAGCCTGCCCCCCTACCCCCTCGGCCCTGCCAGCGCTCCCACTTTCTGCATGAAACGATTTTCCCTTCTTCGTTCTCAATAGTGTTTGTCGTCCTCGCCAACAACAACTTTCAACTTGTGGGAGGCGCTGGTCAGGTAATTGCCTCGGTGGTTTCCTATGGAGTGGTTGCATTCGTTCAACTTGAAGCAGTTCTGATTATTTCCTCACAAATGTTTTGAACTTCCTGCTAACTCCGTTTTGTTGATACAAAGGTGGGGGCAGTGAAGCGGGGGCACCAAACACAAGATTTTGCATCACTTCCAAAAAAGTGTGAATGGTTCGTGAATTTGAGCCATTTTTGCACCCAGCTGCCCCCAGTGCAACCGCCTGAATATTATTAAACACAAAGGTGAAATGTCAAATTTTATTTGATTTACGATCGACGCGTGATGATTTACGAAGTTGGCGTTACGTTGATGCCTCGTTGTGAATCAACCGAAAAGCCGACAAATGAATTCGACAGTCAGCCCTTACTTTTTTAAGAAAAAACGCCAAGCTGGAAAGAATTTCAATTTTCACAAATCGAAGAAGTCAGCCAAAAGATCGCACAAATAGCGTATACTTCAAAAATCGTAAATCATCACGCGTCAATCGTCAATCAAAAAATTTTGTTCGAAAGCCCTCTGGTCCGCACCCTACAATTGCTCACGCAGGAAGAGTTTGAGATATTGCACATTTTCGTGGCTTCGCCGATATTCAACGACGTACGCCCCGACGAGACCCTTATGCTTTTTGAACACCTCCGTCGGTACTATCCCAATTTTGAAAGCCCGGAGATCCACCGCGAGATCGTAGCACAGCGTTTTTTTCCAAAAGCATCCAATCCTGTCGGCTCGCTGCAACGCACCATGACACAGTTGATGAACATTGTGCGGAAGTTCATCACGTTCCGATATGCCATTGTGCGGGATGCCGCCGACAAAAGCAAGGGTGGGTCTTTACATGAAATACAGCAAAAGCTGGCTTTGATGCGCTTTTACAATGAAAGATTGCACCAGCGCCCTGTAGTCACCAATGACAAAACGCCTAAAAGCATCGAAAAAGAGAACCGAAAAGGGCGAAAGACAGAGAACTTTTTTGCCAACCTGAACAACCAAGTGCGGGCCGAGATGGACAAACAAGTGGATTTTAGCGATTTCAGTGAATACGAGTTCATTGATTTTCAATATTTCCGTTTCATGGTGGAGCAGGAAAAAAACATGTTTGAAAGCACCACAAGTCTGCGGGAAGGCGACAAAAACCTCTTGGCCGCTACGGAGCAGCTCGACACATTTTACCTGCTCATCAAACTGGAACAGATGAGCCAGCTCATGCACTACCAGCGGATGGCGGCATTGTACCCCACTGACTCCCCGGAGTATCTGCGTTTTCAGGCCAATACCCACCACAGCTTACAAATTGTGCGTTTGCTGCGCCAATCAGGCTTTTTGCTAGATCCCGCCATCGCGATTTATTGCACTTTCCTCGACTTTATCACCCAGGATGATCCCGTTGAAGCGGATCGCTTGTCGGAAGAATTTGGGCAATTACTTGAAAAAGACGCGCATGTATTGACTGATAACCGGGTGCTCGGCCTTAAAATAATGTTGCGCAGCTACTGGCCATCCCGGTACCGCACCACGAAAGACAAGCGTTTTCTCGAAAAAATATACCACAACCAATTGTTGCAGTTGGAACAATTGGGGGAAAAGGATTTGCTGCCGACTACCCATTTTCACAGCACACTGCTGTCTGCCTTGAAACTTGGGAAGGTTGATTGGGCGGATGCCTTTACGGAGAAATTTAAAAATCGACTCAAAGGACTGAGCGAAGATCAAACAGAACTCCTGCTTATCACGGCACGTGCCGCAGTTTTGTTCGGGAAAAAGGATTTTAAAGCGGCTGCCAAAACCCTACCCCATTACCTCAACTACGGCGCGGTGGAAGACATATATTTATTTGCCATTGCTACCACCCTCGATGTGCGCATCCATTTTGAATTGATGGATTTGGACGAAGACTACGGACAAGCCATGATGCACGCCACCAGTACCCGCATTCGGCGGGATAGCAGCCTGCCACAGCACCGCAAAGATGAGCGCCTGCGCTTTTTTTCCCTGGCAAAAGAATTATACAAGCTCAAAGAGCAACAGCAATTTGAGCGCAAAGCCAATATTAAGCCTGGCTTGAAAAAGGTGCGGGAACGGCTTGATAGCGAAATCGTCGTGGACTGGGAGTGGCTGGAAGAGAAATGGGGCTATTTGTCCTCCTGACGCCTTACAAAAAGAAATTCCAGTGGCAACGCAGGTAAAGACCCGGTGTTGGTTTTGCTTGTCTTCCTTCGTATACATAATTGGGGAACGACTGGCGCAAGCCAAGTTCGAAAATGAAAGAACGGTTGGGGTGTGCAGGCCGGATTGTTTCCATCGCCCAGCCTACGGAAAGAAAGGTGGTTTGGTAATCACCCGTCAATTGATTAAACCGAAGTGCAACCCCATTGGCCCTGATTTTTTTCTGTATTTCGTTTCAAAGCGGTTCCCAAAATAAGTGTACCCCGCGCCGAGCATGAGTGCGGAGCTAAAGTCAATTTGATCGTCGGAGTCAACAAGCACCACCGTACTCAAATAGGCTCCCGCTTCTGCTACATGTTTTGGCGTGACATAAAACCTAACTGGAAATCCTATGCCACCAAAAATAGCGATTCCAATGCCCATTTTCCCGCCATAATCATTCAGATTGCCCGTAGAATCGGTTGGGCTGGCAGGAGCAATATTGATTTTTGCTGGTTGAGTTTTGACCAGGGTTTGAGCGAAAACGAATGGATTGGCAAACAGGCAGGCCAATAGAAAGAGTAATGCCTTTTTCATAGGAGAGTAGTTTTGTATTTGTGGGAACATGTGTTTAATATGCAAAGCAAATATATAGGGTGTCCACGATATTCACGAAGGCTTTATTATTTGGGTAATACAACCGTGCCCACTTGCCGGGCAATCTCATTCCTCGTCTCATTCAATTTCTGTTGAATTTTCATATACCGTAGCATGCCCTCATCATCGCCAGCCTGAGAGGCTGATTTCACCCGAATGAGGTTTAAATCGCACATTTTCATCACCTTTTGCAGCTTGAAACGCAGGAGCGCCTGTTTCATGTCCAGGTCAAAATTCAGGTCGGGCATTTTCTGGTTTTGCAACGGGTAGTTCCACATGGCTTCCCAGTTGGGCGAAAACTCCCAGGGCGTGGCGATCAGGTTGATGGCCAATTCGCAAACTTCATTGAATTCATGCTGGATGAAATAATGCTGGTCGAAGGCCTTGCCTTGTAGCACCATATCGTGGCATTCGGCGGCGATTTTCCCGTACAGCGGGTTGTCAAAGTTGCCCAGGGATTCTTCGATGTCGGCCAGGATAAACTCCGCTACCGTTACTTTTTCAACTTCCAATACACTGTTGCCGTAAAGGATCAACATGCGCACGATGTCGCGCTCCTGTACAGCTTCAATATTTTGACGGCGAGTCTCTTTGACTGGCATACCCGGCATGCCAAAATCTGGCGGCATTTCTTCATCAGCCGACATGGGTGGAAATTCCGAGGGCCATTCTCCGCTAGGCATGAAGGAGGGAGAATCGCTGGCAGCTTCGGGCTGGCGGGCTGCTTTTTCATCCCGCTTTTTCAGGCTCGTGGTGATAAGTTTATTCGCCTCGGCCACCAAAACCCCCTCCGGCACTTCCAGCAGGTTAGAGCACTCGCGCAGGTACACGCTGCGCTTGATCGGATCCGGTATTTTGGCGATGCTGGCCACGATGTCTTTGATCAAGCCCGAGCGTTTGATAGGATCGTTTTTGGTCTCTTCCAGGAGCAACTCCGTTTTGAAGAGGATAAAGTCCTTGGCGTTGGCTGCGGCGTATTTGTTGAATTCGTCGCCGCCAAATTCTTGCACATACGAGTCAGGGTCGTGCCCATCCGGGAGCAAGCAGATTTTGACGTTCAGGTCTTGTTCCAGCGCCAGGTCGAGCCCGCGGAGGGCAGCTTTGATACCTGCTGGGTCGCCGTCGTAAAGGATTTTGAGGTTGTTGGTATTGCGTTTGATGAGCTGGAGCTGCCCCTCCGTGAGAGAGGTGCCTGACGAAGCTACTACGTTCTGGATGCCTGCTTGATACAGCGAAATCACATCCATATAGCCTTCCACCAGGATACATTCATCCAGTTTTCGGATGGCCTGTTTTGCTTGAAAAGCGCCATATAGAATCTTGTTTTTTACGTAAATCTCGGTTTCTGGGCTGTTGATATATTTCGGCACCGACTTCTCCGAGGACATTGTCCTTCCAGCAAACGCCGCCACCTTACCAGAAAGGTTGTGAATGGCAAACATTACCCTTGCCCGAAAAAAATCGCGGTTGCCGTCCTGGCTGCACAGGCCTACTTTTTTCAGCAGGTCAATATTATGACCTTTGGAACGGGCGTGGCGTATCATCAGGTCGCGTTCCTCGGGCGCGTACCCTAGGCCGAAGGTGCGGATGGTATCTTCGCGAAGGCCGCGTTTTTTAAAATAGGAAAGGGCGACAGATTTGCCTTCATCTGTTTCAAACAACTGGTGCTGAAAATGTTCCAGCCCGAAGTCATTCACGATGTACAGCGAATCGGCCAACTGCATTTCGGCCAGTTGCTCCGGCGTGCGCTCCACTTCTTGCAGCTCAATGTTGTATTTCCGGGCCAGCCAGCGCAGGGCTTCCACATAGGTCAGGCTTTCGTGCTCGCGCAGGAAGGTGATGGCATCGCCGCCTTTGCCGCAGCCAAAACACTTGAAGATGTTACGGGCTGGGTTTACATTAAAGGAAGGCGAACGTTCGCCGTGAAAAGGGCACAGGCCGATCTGATTCACCCCGCGCCGCTTGAGCGTGACGAATTCGCCAACCACGTCTTCAATTCGCGTGGCATCGAGTATGTCCTGGATTTGCTTTGGTGGAATCATCAAGGCAAAGATAACCCCATTCAGATACCTACATACAAAAAGCGACAAGGTTTTAGCCGTCCGTTTTTACTGTACAGCACATAAACAGCAGAAGGCAACATTGGAAGTCCTGGAAGGGTCAAGGATTGTGTGGTGGAGGTAACGCTGGCGCTGTAAACCTGGCGGCCCATCATATCCACGATACTAATTTCATCATCAAAAGGTTGGTGATCAGGCCATTGAAGCACCAATTCTCCGCCAACATTTTGAAAAATACGTGCAGACACGGCCGCCTGCGGTTCCTGCAGCGAAGAAGCCCCAGTCACAGTGAAGGTATCCAGGATTTTCAAGTCATTGTTGACGAGATACTGCACTGTCCACTGACCAGCCTTTTCTGGCGGTGGCACATTGATGTATGTCCACCAATAGTAGTACCACCATTCGGCAGTATGGGTGTAATCAAACTGGAACCACAAGCTTCCTACGGGATCAAACCATTTGAGGGTACTGACATCGCCCGGAAAAACGCCATAGCCTTGCATCCAAAAACTGACGATGGCATCGGAGGGTGTAAAAACATTTTCACTGGGCAGGCGCTCTTTCAAGGTATCCAAAGTCAGCAATTGACGGGAGAAGTCGTAGTCAATGACGCCAAATTCATGGACATACGCCAGCGTATCCAGCCACAAGGAATTGGTGTTTCCACAAGGGCCCACGAAAGGGTCCCAATTGTACAAGCTGTCGTACCACACCTCAAAATGCAGGTGCGGGTCACTGGCATAGCCGCTGCTGCCCACCTGGCCGATGATTTGTTTGGCAGCGACCGTATCACCCACCTGCACCGCAATGGAGTTTTTTTTCAGGTGTCCATAATAGGTATAGAAATCGTTGAAATGCCTGATGGCAACGTAATTGCCCAGTCCGCCAGAAACGGCGGTTTTGTTTCTGTCAAACAAGCCATCGACGATGTAGGTCACCACACCGGGTGCGGCAGCACACACGTCCACCCCTGTGTCCATTTGTTTGAAATTGCGGATGACAAAATCAGTGCCTTGGTGGCCGTCGTAGGTTTTGTGGTGGCATTGATGGTCTTTTATGTCGTCAACACTCCAATCCACGTAGTTCACCAAATAGAAATCCTGGAGGTAAGCTCCTCTTATTGGGGTGATGAACTGCGGGGATGTTACTTGTGCTGCCAATTGAAGCGATAAGAGACAGGTAAGTAATAAGGTGTAGTTTTTCATGTCTATCTAAATGAATCAAAGCTGCTGCAAGAAAGACACTTTTTTATAAACCTGATTCAAAGGCAAGGAGGTATTAAGGTCTGGCAGAAGAATTTCTTCTGGCAATTCCCGAAAAATGGCGTGACTCCAGCCCCTCCTGTCTTCACCACGACTGTACACCTGAACAAAAGGTTCGTACTGGTCTACGATCAGGTAATAACGCAATGAATCGAATTGACTGGTGTATTCGCTAAGCTTGATTTTGCGGTCGCGGTTTTCGGATTCTTCTGAGGTGATTTCCATGAGCAGCACCGGCTCCGTGATTTCGTGGGAG
>JBBRWA010000188.1:0-11972 GCA_038246345.1 Chitinophagales bacterium | reverse complement strand
CAGGGATACAATCAGTTTGATCGTTTGCAGTTACAATTCCCCGCAGGTTGCCCGAAGGATCAATGCCTGCAAACCAAAGCCCAGAACCCTTAAGCAAGGTTTTCTCTGCCAGTCCAGGCTGAATGGGGATAAATTGTCCTTGTTGTCCGTCGTTGAACAGGATTCCGTTAGATTGGATCAGCGCCTTTACGGCGTTTCTCTGGATGACCTTACTGACCGACTGGGCGCTTAGCACCACTGACAGGCAGACCATGATGCTCCAAAAAATTAGAAATCGTTTCATGATGATAGAATTTAGTAAATGTGAATGTTTGAGTTCGGAGAGATAATGGCAAAGCTATGGGCAGCTCAATTACAAGACAAGCCAAGTTTTATCATAAGTCAGGTTTCTAACAGGGCTGATTTTACCCTTTTTCGTATGCGTTAGCCCTTCGTTTTCAAAGGCTAGGAGCCCAATATTCCAGATGCCTATTTGCCGTGCCCAAATTTATCCACAAAAGTTATCCACATTGTTAAGAAGTAGATTGATTTTTTTCTATTATTGATAATCAACTAGTTATGATAGTTATCAACATTATGTGGAAAAAACGTCTTGTCTAATCGCTAATTATACGTACTTTCGCTTTCGCTTCGCTGCTGATGTGGTGGGCAACTTTTATTCCGCCTTTCTGAGTACGTCCCTTCATTTCAAGATGACATTTTTAACTGGTATCCATTTACCAGTAAAGGGAGCGTCTGCTGTAGGAAATTCGCCAACAAACGCTAATTCCGTCACTTCTCCGGTTGTCAAGGAGGCTTAAAGCTTTCACTCAAATAGTCAACTTTTTTAAAAAATAATAGTCAATACCCTACCGATTCAATCAATTATGGCACAAAATGTAAACATAAAACCGGAACCCATCCTGGCAGAAAACCCTGACAGATTCGTCCTTTTTCCGATCAAATACGGCACCATCTGGGAATGGTACAAAAAATCGGTCGCCTCTTTCTGGACTGCAGAAGAGGTGGACCTCACCCAGGACATGAACGACTGGGAAAACAAGCTCACCGACAACGACCGCAAATTCATCAAACATGTCCTGGCTTTTTTCGCAGCCAGTGATGGCATCGTGAATGAGAACCTGGTGCTCAATTTCATGCGGGAAGTGCAAATACCCGAAGCACGTTGTTTCTACGGCTTCCAAGTCGCCATCGAGAACATCCATGCCGAGATGTATTCGCTGCTGATCGACACCTATATAAAGGATCCCAAGGAAAAAGACTTTTTGTTCAACGCCCTTCAAAACCTGGAGTGCGTTTCAAAAAAAGGCAACTGGGCACTGCGCTGGATCGACAATGCGCCATCTTTTGCACACCGGCTCATAGCCTTTGCAGCAGTAGAGGGTATTTTCTTCAGCGGCTCGTTTTGCTCCATTTACTGGCTCAAAAAACGCGGCCTCATGCCCGGCCTCACCTTCTCCAACGAGCTCATCAGCCGCGACGAAGGCATGCACTGCGATTTCGCTTGCCTGCTCTACTCCATGCTGGAAAACCCGCTCGACCCGAAAGAAGTAACTGCCATCATCACGGAAGCCGTCGAGTATGAAAAAGAATTCGTCACCGACGCCCTTCCCGTCAGCCTCATCGGCATGAACGCGGAACTGATGAGCGAATACATCGAATTCGTGGCCGACCGCCTGCTGATGTCTCTTGGCTGTGAAAAAGCCTACGGCACCGCTAATCCATTCTCCTGGATGGACATGATTTCCATCCAAGGCAAAACCAATTTCTTTGAAAAGCGTGTGGGCGATTACCAAAAAGCGGGCGTTATGGCGAATCGGGAAGATCAGGTTTTCAGCACAGAAGCAGATTTTTAGAGTGATGAGTTATGAGTGATGAGTTATGAGTTATGAGTTATGAGTGATGAGTTATGAGTTATGAGTTATGAGTGACCAGATGAAGACCAAAAAATTGAATTCTCAACCTAAAAATTTAAATAATGGGAAAGTTTGTTATTTCTCTCCGTAAGAACGGAGATTTCCAATTCAACCTGAAAGCTGGAAATGGCCAGGTCATTTTGTCGAGCGAAGGCTATGCTGCAAAAGCATCCTGCCTCAATGGCATCGAGTCGGTACGCACCAATGCTGCGGTAGAAGGCCGCTTCGAAAGCAAAGATTCTACCAATGGCAAGTTCTACTTCAACTTGAAAGCCAGCAATGGCCAGGTTGTTGGCAGTAGCCAGATGTACGAAAATGCCGCATCGCGCGACAACGGTATTGAGTCGGTGAAGAGCAATGCACCGGATGCAACGGTGGAAGACGAGTCGGCGGGGTAAGTCTTTCAAATAAGGGGATGACTGATGGTCTCCCCTTATTTACCCTGTGGCTGTGGTGGCAAAAATCAATTTGTTAGCTTCAACAAATTGATACAACATTTTTTAACCATTAAGAAATCACCGATTTAATAAATGAAGTATTCATCCAAGACAGCTCAATGGATTTTTGGAGGATTAGGTACTGCCTTCGTCAGTATCATAATTGAACAAAGTTTTTGTTCAAAAAATCCTCAGGTACAACCATCATTTGAACACAATAGCGGACAAATAATCACCACGCAAAACAATAGTTATTTTACTGCTAGTCAATCAGAAAAAAACGACTCTTTGGTTGATCAACCATTGATTAGTACTTCTCCACCCAAAAAACTAACAAAAAAGACAAAGAGCATTCTTGATGAAAATTCAAGTAATAAAGAGGGAGGTGTTGTTAATGTTACCAGTATAAACCAAACTGGTGGAATAACTGCGAATAAGGTTTATATTGATTCCCCACAGCGCGAGCTTGTTTCAGAGCTTAAAACAAACATATTGAATCTTTTGCCAAACAAGGACGAAGCTATCCAAATTGAAAGCCCAATAGGGCATATGGAATCAATAACATTAGCTAAAAAAGTCGTTGATTTTCTTAAATCTTGTGGTTATAAAGATGTACATGGCATTGACGTAATTAGACCAATTCCTTTTTACGATTTGACATATAGTCGTGACACATCCGCAATTAGAATTTTAATTGGCCCCCAGTCTAAATGATCTTCAAAATGAAAACCTGGTTTATTGCCAAATATTAAAGCTCAAGGAAAAAATAATTTTCCACAAATCGAAACAAAATAATAAAACCATTTCACACTTTTACCACTATGATGCAAGTAATCAAACGTTCCGGTCGCAGAGAGATACTTTTTATAAGCTGACAAACCTTACCAAACTTAAAAGAAAACACAAATGCTCAGACCATGAAAAAAGAAATCATTCAAAATCTTCACACCTCATTTGAGGATGTGGCGCACGAGCAAGATGGTGTTGAGTTTTGGCTTGCACGAGACTTGCAGGTTTTGCTTGGTTATGAGGATTGGCGCAATTTTACCAAGGTCATTGAAAAAGCGCAGGAAGCTGCAAAAAATGCTGGTGTAGCCGTCGAGGATCAATTTGTTGAGATCAACAAATTGATAACACACGGAAAAGGAGGGCAGAGAGCGATACCAGACTTTATGCTCACGCGATACGCCTGCTACCTCATTGCTCAAAACGGTGACCCCTCAAAAGAACCTATCGCATTCGCTCAGACGTATTTTGCAGTACAGACGCGCAAACAAGAGTTGATTGAAGAACGGTTACAACTTGCAGAACGACTCAAGGCTCGTGAAAAACTCGAAGCAACAGAAAGTGAATTATCGCGATTGATTTACGAGCGCGGTGTTGACAGCCAAGGCTTCGCCCGAATTCGCAGTAAAGGAGATGCTGCACTGTTTGGCGGAACCACAACGGCTCAAATGAAAAAGAAAATAGCCGTACCAGAAAATCGCCCTTTAGCAGATTTCTTGCCGACATTAACCATAAAAGCAAAAGACTTCGCAGCTGAAATCACCAATTTCAACGTGAAAAAAGAAGACTTAATTGGAGAGCAGAAGATAACCCAAGAACACGTCAAAAATAACACCGATGTCCGTAACCTATTGACAAAACGCGACATATTTCCCGAAAACCTGCCACCAGAAGAGGACATTGGGAAGTTGCAGCGGCGGGTGAATGCGGAGACAAAAAAGCTAATTGGGAACACAAAAAAGTTGAACCCGCCTAAAAAAAATGAGTCTTAGCGTTTTTTGAGCGTGTCTAAATTGCCAAATACCAATACAACCTATTGCCACAAATCGAAACAAAATAATAAAACCATTTCACACTTTTACCACTATGATGCAAGTAATCAAACGTTCCGGTCGCAGAGAGGTAGTGTCGTTCGATAAGATCACGGCGCGGCTCCGCAAACTTACGTACAACCTCGATACCAATTATGTCAACCTCTTTGAGGTGTCGAAAAAAGTGATCATGGGTCTTTACGACGACGTGACCACTGTTGAACTCGATAACCTCGCGGCTGAAACCGCCGCCACCATGGCCACAATCCACCCCGATTATGCCCTGCTGGCCGCGCGTATTGCCGTGAGCAACCTCCACAAAGAAACGGAGAAGTCCTTCGCCAAGGTTATCAACAACCTCTACAATTATGTAGACCCTAAAACGGGCGATCGCGCTGGGCTAATCAGCGATGAGGTGCACAAGATCGTGCAGAAAAACAAAGAACAGCTCGATTCTGCGATCATCTTCGACCGCGATTTCGACTTCGATTACTTCGGTTTCAAAACCCTGGAGCGCAGCTACCTGTTGCGCATGAATGGCCATGTGGCAGAACGTCCGCAGCACCTCTTCATGCGCGTCGCTGTGGGCATTCACGGCAACGACATCGATGCAGCCATCGAAACCTACAACCTGATGAGCGAGCGCTGGTTCATCCACGCCACGCCTACTCTATTCAATGCTGGCACACCAAAGCCACAGCTTTCTTCCTGCTTCCTGCTGTCTATGACTGACGACAGTATTGAAGGCATTTTTGAAACGCTTTCCCGCTGCGCCCTTATCAGCCAAAGCGCAGGCGGCATCGGCCTTAGCATCCACAACATCCGTGCAACGGGTTCCTACATCAAAGGCACTGGCGGCACCAGCAATGGCATCATCCCGATGTTGCGCGTATTCAACGACGCAGCGCGTTACGTGGACCAAGGCGGTGGCAAGCGAAAAGGCGCGTTCGCCGTGTACCTGGAGCCTTGGCACGCCGATATTTTTGAATTTTTGGAACTGAAAAAGAACCACGGCAAGGAAGAAATGCGCGCCCGCGACCTGTTCTATGCCCTGTGGATTTGCGACTTGTTCATGGAGCGCGTGAAAAGCGATGCCGACTGGTCTTTGTTCGACCCGAACGAAGCGCCCGGCTTGTTTGACGTGTACGGTGAAAAATTTGAAGCACTGTACACCCAATACGAAACCGAAGGCCGCGCCCGCAAGGTGGTCAAAGCCCGCGACGTGTGGACAGCCGTACTGGAAAGCCAAACCGAATCAGGCACTCCGTACATTCTATACAAAGACGCTGCGAACAAGAAGAGCAACCAGCAAAACCTGGGCACCATCCGCTCTTCCAACCTCTGCACCGAAATCATTGAATACACATCGAAGGACGAGGTAGCGGTGTGCAACCTGGCTTCTATCGCCTTGCCAAAATTCGTTATTGATGGCAAGTTTGATTTTGGAAGACTGGCCGAAATCGTGCAGGTAATCACTCGAAACCTGAACAAGGTCATCGATATCAACTACTACCCTATTCCGGAGGCAAAGAACTCCAACATGCGCCACCGCCCCATCGGGCTTGGTGTACAAGGGCTAGCCGATACCTTTATCCTGCTGGGCATGGCTTTCGACAGCGATGCCGCTAGGGAGTTGAACAAGGATATTTTTGAGGCAATTTACTTCGCTGCGGTGACAGAAAGTTGCAATTTGGCGGAGAAAAACGGCCATTACGAATCGTTCCCAGGTTCTCCATTGAGCAAAGGCTTATTCCAATTCGATCTTTGGGATGTAACCCCGTCAGCTCATTGGGATTGGGCGAGCTTGCGCGAGCGCGTGAAAAAAGTAGGCGTGCGCAACTCCTTGTTGGTGGCACCCATGCCGACTGCCAGCACCAGCCAAATCCTGGGCAACAACGAATGCTTCGAGCCGTACACCAGCAACCTCTACACGCGCCGCACCCTCGCGGGCGAGCACATCGTGGTGAACAAACACCTCATGCGCGACCTCGTACGCCTCGGTATGTGGGATGAAGAAATGCGCGAAGCCATCATGGCTGCCAACGGTTCCGTTCAAGGCATTGTAGACATCCCACAAGAAGTGCGCGATGTGTACAAAACAGCCTATGAAATCAGCCAAAAGGTGATCATTGACATGTCGGCCGACCGCGGGGCATTTATCTGCCAAAGCCAAAGCCTGAACGTGTTTATGGAGGCGCCAACTTTCGCCAAACTCTCGTCCATGCACTTCTACGCCTGGCAGAAAGGCCTGAAAACGGGCATGTACTACCTCCGTTCAAAAGCCGCAACCGATCCGATCAAGTTTACGCTGAGCAAAAAGCACCAGCAGAAATTTGTGGCCAACGCCAATGCAGGTGACCCTGTGGTGAGCGCAACGGTGCCCGCAATTGATACAAAAGCAGCAAAAGTACCCGTAACCATGAGCGCCCTTGATGTAGATGCGGTTGCTGGAAAAATTTGCAGCATTGACAACCCTGACTGCGAAGCTTGTTCAGCATAAACTGTTTTTACGGTGGACGGTAGACGGTAGACGATGGACGGTTGCACAGCATTAGTGATATTGGGAATTTGAGTGTTTCAGCACTAAAACCAATTTATTTTTGGTACACAATTATTTAGATTAAAGTGCTGAAATTCAATGCCATAATGAATAACAAATGCTGCGTCTGCCATCCACCGTCTACCGTCAACCGTACGAAGTTATCGACTGCCGGCAGGGGCAATAAAGCTGGAACTTTCCCTTTACCCTCTACTTGAAACGCACTTTCCCACATTGTTTCTTCCGGCCGCTGCTGCCGAGCAGTCGTTTTTAGTTGCGTAACGCCAACCTTCGGTTGGGGAGTTCATAAGCTCCCCAACTGAAAGTTGGGGGTACGCAAAAAGGCGACCCCGTTTGGGATCGCCTTTTTATATTTCAACTAGTTCAGGATTCGTATTTTAAACCGATTTCCCCTGGTTCTTTTCAGAAATAATATCTTTTAGCTCTTTCAAAAAAGCATATTGCTCGGGTAATACCCGCTTAAATGCCACTTTAACGGCGACATAAGTCCCTTTTTCAAAATCAGGGAGCAAACTTTTCAGGTGCAATTTTGCTTTTTCTTTTGCCACGCGGTAGTCCTCGTACATGAGCGCGCGCAGGGAAGGTATTTCGTGCCAATCTGCTTCGATGGCGATGGCATTGCGGGATTCTCCCAGGTGATTTGTTACGGTATCAAGCTGAATTCGGTGTGCCGGAAAACGCTCGGCATTGTTGTCTTCCGAGGCAGGAGCAGTCAATGCGCCATGCTCCGTTTCGTTTTCATCGTGATTTACTAAAAACACTTCCAGCCCGCTTTCACGCACCCGGTAAATAATCACGTCCAATTTTTCGTTCGCTTGCATCAGATAATCGCCATTTGAAAGATAAAACATCTTCTGGGCATAAAGGTTCGCTTTCGCTGCCCTGGAATCCAAAAGATGCTGCAAGGTAACACAATCAAATACGAATCGTTTTGATTTTTGGATTTTTAGATGCTGGCGCTGCCTTTTTTTCAGCGGGTTGTCCATCCTTTTTTTCTTCCATGCGCAAGCGTTCTTCTGGCAAAACTCCACCATCAGGGGTGTCTATGGCGCTGTTTTCATCATTTTCCGGGAAACTAAACCCTGGTGGAAATGCCCATTGAAAACCTTCTCCAAAAGGCGCCATTCCGTCAAATAAAGAATCGAAATCCCCAAAGCCGCGCATTGAGGCCGAATCCTGGCCAAAAGGCGAAAAGAAAAAGCCGCTGCCCCTACCATTGCCGCCGATCAAAGTGTCGAAACTGAAGGAAAAAGTGGTGTCCCACTTAAACTCAGGCATGGCAAACCCGTTGCCACCTGGCGACATTTGCTGAAATTGCTGCATGAGCTGGCGCTGCATCTCCAGCATTTGTTGCTGGATGTCTTGCACGGAGGGGTCTTTTTTTGTTTGACCTATAGCTGATCCTGCTAGCATGCAACAGAGGAAAAATAAGGATATTTTTTTCATTGTATAATAAATTAATGGTTTCAGGTTTCAAGGGGTTTCAGGTTTCAGGTTGGCGTTGAGCTTGGGTTGCTGGGGTAAGGGGTTAAAAGGACGTAATTTATTTTAGAAACATTAATGAAGCGTAAGAATCATTGGCCTTAATTATTCAAATACCAAGGGCAACGCGAACCTGAAACCTGAAACCCTTTGAAACCTGAAACCCCGGAATTTCAGCAAAGCTGATATTCCGGGCTTGCCATCAATTGAATCATCGCTGACTGAATAAACGTTTCCCGGCTGCTCTGGTTCACATTTTTCTGTATAACGTTTAAGGGCAACGTTTTCGTTGAGGCTTGCCAAAGAAATGCTGCGAGTTGCAAAATTATTTCATTTTCTGGTGTTTTTCCAAATAAATCTAGCACCGGTTGCCAGTCAATGGTGGCGGAAAAACGCTGCTGCTGACCTTTTCTGCCTTGACCCATTTGTTGGTCGTCGTCGGCTTTTGTGCGCACATCGAAGTCTTGGTTGGCATAAAGCAGCTGCGGGATGCGCATGCGCAGCATGAGCGAACTGCTGTCGATCCAATTGCGGCCGCCGGGCCATCCCGCTACGTTTGGCGGATAAAAAAGGACTTGACCCAGCGCTTTTTGTAGCAACAACTGTGCTTCCGGATCGGCCAGTTCAAGGGGTAAAACGCGGCGTATACCCACCCAAAGTTCCAGGGGCGATTTTATTTTTGAACCAACATTTTCCGGGTCGTAAAACCAGTCGCTTTGCACGATGTCGTTCAATAGCCGCATGATTTCATAACCGGAGTCATAAAGTCGGTCGCCCAGCCAGGTGATGCGCTCCGCCGGGATATTGGTTTCATTCACCAGGAATTTGTACAGCTTCCGGGTAATAAAATAGGCTGTCTGGCGCTTTTCAAGCAAAATATCCAGCACATCATCGCCGTCGAAATTGCCGGTTTTGCCCAGCAGGGTCTTGCTGTCTGCGTCGTGATCCCATTTCCGGAAAGCGAATTCGCCATTGAGCCGAAATCCCCAACCCGTGAAAGCGCGGGCGGCCTCCTTGACATCCTCCTCGCTGTAATGACCCCGGCCGAGGGTAAAAAGCTCCATGACTTCGCGGGCGAAGTTTTCGTTGGGGTGTTTTTTCTTGTTTTGCTGGTTGTTGAGAAATGCCAGCATGGCGGCTGATTTGGAAACTTCCCGGAGCAGGTCGCGGAAATTACCGAGGGCATGGTCGCGCACAATGGCCAGCAATTGTTGCTGATACAAGATATTGATGTTGCGGCTGGCGAAATGCCCATGCCAGAAAAACGCCATTTTTTCCCGCAATTGCGCTTTGGAATGCGTCATTTCCTCCAACCAGAGCAGGTTCAGGTTTTGCAAATCTTCGCGGCTTTGGGTTTTGAGCTGCTTTTTCTCGTCTTTACTCAGGTCGCGGCGCTCCATTTTGCCTATTTCGCCAACACCCATGAGCAGTCCGTTTACCGCACTGCTGGCCACATCAAAATGCTGGGGGGAGGGCGCAGATTCATCTTTGAGCTTCGGCCACCAGGATTCAGGGGGAAGGGCCATCCATTTTTCCCAACTTTTCGTGCGTGGGCCGAAGCCGAGGCGACAGAGGAGATGGTTTAGTTTGTTCATGCGTTTGCCCGTTAGATTTTTTGCCGCGCAGTTTTTACCACGTAGTTTTTTTACCACATAATTTTTCACCACATAGCGCACATAGAACACATAGCACTTTTGACGATGACATCGTTTGGGTGCTGTGGCAAAAGGTGTGGCTTTTAAAGGTGGTATTGAATGGTCGGCTGCTGATTCTTAAAGAACCAGAACGATTGATAGACCAAATGCAGCGAACAATGTTTAATCCCTAACACAATTTTAAAGGCGGTGTATCTTTGTGGCTGTTGGCTGTTGGCAGCACAGCAGTTGTGAATATTCTTGGGTTTGTTTTTCAGCAGGCTTAGCAATTACTTTCTACTATTTGTTCAACCTGCTGAAAAACATAGCCCAAAAAACGTAGGGTGTTGTGCAGCCAACGGCCACCAGCCAAAAGCTAAAAGCCAATAGCCAACGGCCAACGGCCAACAGCCACCAGCCAGCGGCCACCAGCTAAAAGCCTTTTAACATGAAAAACATAGCCATACTTACAGGCGGCGATTCCGCCGAACGCGTCATTTCACTCAAAAGCGGCCAAATTGTGCGCGAGCATTTGCCGAAGTACAAGTACCGCACATTTCTGATCGACTTGCAAAATTCGAACTGGAGCGACCTGGATACGGGTACGCCCGTGGATAAAAACGACTTCAGCCTCACCCTGAAGGGCGAGCGCATCCATTTCGACTGCGCCTTTGCGGCCTTGCACGGCAGTCCACTCGAAGACGGCAAAATGCAGGGTTATTTGGAGATGATGGGCATTCCTTACACCTGCTGCAATGGGTATGTGAGTGCACTGACCATGAACAAGCACAACACCAAAATGCAATTGGCGCCCTACAATATTCCGATGGCGAAGTCGGTGTTGCTGCACAAAGGCATGCCTGTTGACACAGCGAAACTGCTGGAAATGGGGCTTCCCTTGTTCGTAAAGCCCAATGATAACGGCTCCAGTTTCGGTATTTCCAAGGTGAAAACCACGGAAGCCTTGATGCCGGCCATTGAGGAAGCATTTAGATACAGCCGTGAAACCATTGTAGAATCCTTTTTACCTGGTCGGGAATTCTCCAATGGGGCGTTGCGCGTGCATGGCAAGGTGGTGGTATTGCCCATCACTGAAATCATCCCGGAGACCGAATTTTTCGACTTCGCGGCCAAATACGAAGGAAAATCGAAGGAGGTTACCCCGGCGGATCTTTCTCCTGCCCTGACACAACAATGCCAGGAACGCTCGGGCTTGTTGTATGATATCCTGAAATGCACCGGGGTGGTACGCTTCGACTATATCCTCGTCGGCGACACGTTTAATGTGCTGGAAGGCAATACGATTCCTGGGTTGTCACCTGCCAGTTTGATACCGCAACAAGCGGTAGCGCATGGATGGGAATTGGGGGCGTTTTTTTCTTTGTTGATTGAAGAATCGTTGGCTGCCCAGCAGTAGCCCCCAAGGTCAATGTCGTTGAATTGAGTTATTTCGAATCTCTTGGCGAAGACCTTCCAGGTTTTTAAAACCTGGAAGGTCTAACGCTCGAATAGAATTAAATTTTGTTGACTATCCCAGCCCAAACCTTCAGACACAACCCTGAATAAGTCAAAACAAATCCAGCCCCCTCTGGCTCCTTCCTTTTTAACACAGAGATAAATCCAGAAAACTCGGGATGATTTTCCGTCAAACCGTCCCCCTGTTCCGCGTCCGCCAAATCGAAAGCATCATCCTTCCGGCAAATATCGGCGCTGACAGGACACTACCGATCCCAAAAAACAGCATCTCATTCCAGATGTATGTTTCGGTCGCCATTTTTTCCGCAGCCGGAAGGTGGCCCGTGAGCGGCTCCCAGGTATTGTTTTCAATATACACCATGAAAGCACTCACACCATCAACGAGCAAGAACGTCGCTGGAAACATCAACAACAACATTACTATTTTCACAATTTGATTTTCTGCTAAAAAAGTGTGCTGCAACAAAAAGATATGACGCGCGAACGTGACCATCGCGACAATAAATAGGATGTTCGTGGTTTGGAACGGCCACACATACATTGCCTTGTTGATGGGCGACAACACCGCCCAAACCACCACCGCGGTAATGACCCACCAAGTGAGCTCAAGCAGGATGCGTACTATTAATTGTTTTTGCATGAAATAGGTT
>JBBRWA010000187.1:0-12083 GCA_038246345.1 Chitinophagales bacterium | reverse complement strand
TGTCCATGTCTTGCTGAAAAGCCACATGCGTTTTTGGCCGTGGGGGTATGGCTTGGCCAGGCGTCGAACACAGACCTTCCAGGTTTTAAAACCTGGAAGGTCTCGCCAGGGGCGAAGCGGAACCCGCTGTAAACGATGGCATCAGTGCATAGGTCAGCGATCAGTTCTGCTTGTTTTTTTATGTCCATGTCTTGCTGAAAAGCCACATGCGTTTTTGGCCGTGGGGGTATGGCTTGGCCAGGCGTCGAACACAGACCTTCCAGGTTTTTAAAACCTGGAAGGTCTCGCCAGCGGCGAAGCCGAACTCGCCGTAAACGATTGCGTCAGCGTATTGGTCAGGGATCTCAGGTTGTTTTTTATGGCAATGTGGTGGTGAAAAATCCGACGGGTAGTTTTGAAGGCTTTGTTTGGGGTGGGATTTTGATGTGAGACATGCTCAGGATTTCCACAATCAGTAGCTTCCATCATATTCTTCCAGTTTCTCCAACAACCATTTCTTAAAATACATATTGGGCGTTTCATTGACCTTTTGGACAAGGGCCTGTTTCTCCCCTTTCCCTTGCGCCATTGCTTTAAACACGCTGGTAAACGCCAAGGTAGCCTCCACGAAACCAGCTTGAGTCTTAGGTTGACGCCGCAGCAAGGCTTCAAAATTGATGCAGTATTCCACGATTTTATCAACGTCTTCCCCGAGTTCGTAATAACTTCTCAGCACCAGCGATCTGGAACGAATGACAAATTTGAAGTCCTTAAATTCCGTTGATTCCAGGACTTTTAGGGCCTTTCGAAACGCCTTCTTTTCAAAAAAGATCAGTGCTTTGGTCTGTGCCACAGTGTCCTCGCGAATGTCATCAGGCAACAATTTGCTTTTGGAAGCTACAAATTTTGAAATCCAATCAAAGTCTAGCACGGAGCAGGCTATGTTTACAATGTTGCTGAAGTTTGTAGCGCTCATCACGCCTTTCTCTGTAAAAAAGTTGTGTTCGAGGCCAAATAGGTTCAATTGATGCAAGGCTTTTACAAAGACAGCTTCCTTCCCATTTCTAATTTGTTGGGCTGCGTAATTGTATAAATGCTTCAATAGTTCTTGCAGTTCTACGGAATCCAGCGTTTCTACATTTTCAACCAGCATTTTATTTAACTGGTGAAAATGGACCTCTTGTTCTGTAATAAGGAGTTGATGGAGCTCTCTGTATATAAGGAGCAAAACAGCTGGTTTGGGTTCGGCTTTTTTTGTGTCGTTCGGAGGCAAATATTTTTGCATGTTAGCTTTTTCCGAAGCCATTTTTAGTTGCAAGATTTCACTGCATGCTCCCAGTGTTTGCATACATTGTTCGAAAGCCTTTTGGTCGACTTGAGCCTTTGCACGTAGTAAATGTTGATAATGAAAATAGTTGGCCGTCGCCTGTCTGATGTGCCCTTTTATTCCTTTTTGAGGAGCAGCATTCGTTTCTTCGAAAAATTGCGTTGCTGCTTTTGAAAAGGCATCTTCTAATCCACGTTCTTGCAAAATGCCAAGCCACAAGACCTGGTTTTCAAAGGTGTTTTTAAGGGCTTTTTCTGTCAATAAAAAATCCTTTAGCCACAGGTTTAAGTCAGAATAGGCGTTTAATATTTTCTTTCGATGGGTGGCACTACCCGAAATCTCTGCTTTGAATATTTTCCGGAAAGCATAAGTCAACTCCAGTTTATCCTCATCCCCCCAATGCTTTCGTACGTAGTCAAACACTTGGAGTGCCACAGCTTCTTTTCCATGCTGCTGTTTCAAGTATTTGTGAAAATCGGACACTTCATTTTCCTCCAAAGTATCCAGAAGGGCAAAGAGTTTTGGATTTTTCATACACTTAAATGTTGAATTGGAGGTGACGAAACTACGCCATAAATGAAACAAGCATCAGCAAGCATAATGTAGTGCCTTTAGTGCTAAAAAATATTGATAATCAGCGCTTTATTGAATTTTTTGCAAAGATTTTATACTGCCTTGCCCACACCCACTGATAAGTTTTTCACACAAATATTGGTACAATTTACGGGGAAAAGTGAAAATTATGCGTTTTGCGGAAGATATCTTTTAATGAAATATTGCACCCTGAAAATACACCTGTATAACTTCTTTGCCTGATATGATCGCTTTGTATAACCCTCGCATTAATAATAACATGCGAGGAAGGTAGCATGGATTAAATCAACCCCCATCCCCCCCAAATACCCACGTTCATTTTTTTCCAATGTCGAAGTTTAAACCGCGACTAGTAAACCTCAAGCGAGGTTTCAGGTTTCAAGGTTTCAGGTTTCAAGGTTGTTTTTGCCCTTGAGATTCGTGTTTAAGGCAATCACAAATCGTGTAAACCTGAAACCCTGAAACCTGAAACCCTGAAACCCTTTTAGATTTTTACCCATTTCGACTTGCTTTTCCCACTTGCAATCACCTTTTCGATAAAGCGCATGCCGCGCACGCCATCCTGAATACTGGGAAAATCGGCGCGAACCGGGTCGGGTGCGGTGCCCGCAAGATGCGCCTGTACGCAATGGGCAAAATTCCGGTAAATATTGGCGAATGCTTCTAAATAGCCTTCCGGGTGTCCGCCCGGGATGCGCGTCGCTGCTTGTGCCTCGGGACTGAGGTCGCCAACGCCCGTGCGAAGTAGCTGGGTGGGCTTGTCAAGCCATTTTGCAATCAACGTATTGGGTTCCATTTGCCGCCATTCCAGGCCGCCTTTTTCACCGTAGATACGGATGTTGAGGTTGTTTTCTTCGCCTGCGGCAATCTGGCTGGCATGTAAAATACCTTTTGCGCCACCTTCAAAACGCAACAGCACGTTGCCATCATCGTCGAGCAAACGGCCTGGGACGAAGGTGCTGATGTCGGCGCACATTTCAGTGATTTTCAGGCCAGTAATGTATTCAGCCAAGTTCTCGGCGTGGGTGCCGATGTCGCCCATAGCGCCTGCGATGCCGCTGCGCTGCGGGTCTGTACGCCAAGCAGCTTGTTTTTGGCCAGAGGCTTCTATGTGGGTGCTGAGCCAGCCTTGTGGGTATTCCACGATTATTTTCCGGAGCTTGCCCAATGCGCCGTTTCGGATCATGTGGCGGGCTTGCTTTACCATCGGATAGCCTGTATAGTTGTGGGTGAGGGCAAATACAAGCCCCGTTTTTTCAACGACTTTTTCCAGTGCCAGGGCCTCCTTCAAGTTGAAGGCCACGGGCTTGTCGCAAATAACATGAAAACCGTTTTCCAGCGCCATTTTTGCTGGGGCAAAGTGCACATGGTTGGGCGTAACGATGCTCACAAACTGCATCCGGCGGTCGGGGAGCAGGCGCTTTTCGCGTTGGATCATTTCCTGAAATGTACCGTAGCAGCGATCAGGTGCTAAACCCAAATCAGCACCGGAGGCTTTAGAGCGCTCCGGGTCGCTGCTGAACGCGCCACAGACAAGTTCTATTTCAGCATCGAGCGCGGCAGCCATACGGTGTACGGCGCCGATAAATGCGCCTTGGCCACCACCAACCATTCCCATGCGAAGTTTCTGTTTCATAATAATTAATTTGATAATTTGATAATGCGATAATTTGATAATGTGGGCTTCGTGTTTGGCCGCGAGGACGTTGTTGTCGCTAATTTTTACCCATAAAATAGCGTCTGCTGCGTACTTTTGGCGAATATTAGCCAATAACTCAATCCTGCTGCTGGCAAAGATAAATACAGTTCTAAAAGCACCTAATGTGATACCAAATTCCCAAATACGGCAAATCTTTTTTCTGGTAATTATTACCATTCTATTTGGATTGATTTTCTGGAATTTACGCCTGTTTGTGCCCGCATTGCTGGGCGCCTATACCTTGTATGTATTGCTCCGAACCCCCGTGAATTACCTTACAGAAAAAAGGGGCTGGAACAATAAGCTGTCTGCCGGGCTATTGATGTTGGTGTCATTTGGCATCATTTTGGTGCCAATAAACGCCATAATCCGTCAAGCAAGCCGCAAATTAATAGATGCTTTTAAGGATCCGCAAGAGGTGTTCAGAACTGCCCAGACCTTGATTTCCAATTTGGAGGAACGCATGGGCATGGAACTGATGACCCCAGAACGCATCAAAGCCCTTTCAGATTGGGGTGTGCAAGAATTGAGCAATATCCTCAATGCAACCTTATTCGGCCTGTTGGTGCTCTTGGTAACATATTTTATTCTATGGTTTATGCTGACAGAAGGGAAGAAAATGGAAACGTCGTTTTTCGAGTGGCTACCTTTAAAACATGGAAATATTGAGTATTTGCGCAAAGAATTGAATGATTTGGTGTATTCCAACGCCATTGGAATACCACTCATGGGACTGATACAGGGCACGTTTGGCCTTATTGGTTATTCCCTGGCGGGGGTGGAAGATGTCTGGTTTTGGGTTTTGTTGACTTTTATTGCAGGTATGATTCCGTTTTTAGGGGTTGCACTGGCGTTTGTGCCGCTTACATTCGTACTGCTGGCCAAGGGAATGACAGGCTCCGCTGCGTTCGTATTCGTTTATGGTATGGTGGTCATAGGCTCGGTAGACAACCTGGCGCGGATGTGGCTCTTGAAAAAAATAGGGCATACACACCCCTTGGTTACCTTGTTCGGGGTGGTAATCGGGCTACAATTGTTTGGCTTCATCGGTTTTATCTTCGGGCCAATTATGATCGCCATGTTTTTGCTGTTGTTGAAAATTTATGTGAAAGAATTCAGGTGAGGTAGATTACAGCGGGCTTAAATCCAATTAGTGTGCCGTCAAGTCAGTTTCGACGGGTGAATTACCGCCTATTTGAGCAAAGGATTTGAACATTCGCCCAAATTTGTCAACATAAAAAAATGTTGACAAATGCTCACTCCGCGGCCAGGCCAAGCCACCGAACAGCTTTTTTTGAAGTTGTCAAAGCTCGCCCAGGGCCCAAGTAAAACGCTGGACAATCAATTCCCACGATACATTTTTTGTAGAAAACAACACTTGCTCCGTTAGCATTCTGTCAATTTTGACGGATGAATGTAGCACACAGTAACTCGGATGTTACCCGCCAATGTACACTTGCAGGCCCACTAGCGTAGGTACATATTTTCGCATTGGCGGGTACTAACTATGAATAATATTGGATATCAAGCAGTGGTGTCATTCCGAGCGCCGCGAGGAACCTGATTGTATATCCTAACCCAGGTTCCTCGCGGCGCTCGGAATGACACCACTGCTTGGTTTTTAACTTGGAATAAAATGGGAACAACTGCTTTGCCAATTGATTACAGTTAGGTTTTTACTTTTGTAAATACACTAACCCTGTAGCCCTAACCTGAAACCTGAAACCTTGAAACCTGAAACCGTGAAACCTGTAACCCTGAAACCTTTAAATCACCCCAACCCCTAACCAAAATCATTGTCTGCTACAGATTTTCTGCCGTTTTTTGCATAAAAATACTATTTATGCTAGGCAAATTTTTTAGAAAACCAAAACCCGACGAGCACTTTGAATTGGATCTCCCGAATGTGGACAAAGACAAAAAATCCGAAGTGGCGCACCCGCATCCCCCAACAGAAGGCGACCCGGAAATCGTGATACCACCCCGGAAGGAGCCACTGCTTACCCCAGAAAATGTGTCCCTGATGGCAGTTATCCTGCTACTGCTCTTGGGAGGCTTGGGCATTTGGTCTTGGCTGCGGTACGATAATTTAAGTACGATCCGCCAGGCTGAAAACCAACACCATGAAGTGGTGCTAGACTCGCTGGCGCAAGTAAAACTTGATCTGGAAAAAAACCTTGAGCAGTTGGAAAGTGATTTTTCTATTTTAAGGACTGAAAATGACACGCTCGCCAACCGCCTGGAATCTTCCACCAATATTATCGCTGAAAAAGAGCTGGCCATTCAAGAAATTAAAACCCAAAGCATTCGCGAAGAAAGTGCCTTGCGTGCCCAGGTGCAGCGTTTGCAGACGCTTAAAGACCGATACGAGACAATCATTGATGTTTTGGCGCAGAAAAACACGGCCTTGAGTGCGGAAAATGCGCGGCTACGCGGCGAAGCCGATTCTCTTAACACCCAGATCAGCGAACTTGGCCGCCAATTGGAAGCCCAAATCCGCCAAACCTTGTCGGCCAAGTACAAAGCCACCGCTTTTAGGGTAGAAATGGAGCGCCGGAACGACAAGCTCACCCTGCGCGCCAAGCGTACACGGGAACTTAAAGTCAGCTTTGACTTGAACAACGTGCCAGCAATGTTTCAGGGGAACCAACAGCTTTACATGGCCATCACCGATGATAAAGGCATCCCGATACCCATTGACAATCCCATCCAGGCCACGATAAAAACGGAAAAGGGCAACGTCGCCATTATTGCCCAGGCTACACGTCTCCAAAATGTGATTGAGAACCAACATATCCTGCTCAGCTACAAACTCGACGATCGTTTGAAAAAAGGCACCTATATTGTGTCTGTATATTCAGAAAAGGGGCTGCTCGGTGTGGCAAGCTTCCGGTTGATCTAAGTCAATAAGCATGGATTGGTTCGAGTCGTTCAAAGCAGTATTGCCACCATCATTTATCAGCCTCCTTGTTTCGGCAGGGGTTGGGCTGATCATTGGGTTGGAGCGCGAGTTCAATACCCATGACCAGCCAACACATGTGGCGGGCATTCGAACGTTCGTTTTGGTGGCCATCTTGGGTAATGTCGCCGACTGGGTTTCTCAGCGCACCAATCCAGCTGTTTTGGTCGCCATATTGGCTGGCTTTCTCCTTTTGGTCGGCTTAGCCTATTATGTTCAAACGCAAAAAGGAAAAATTGGGCTGACGACAGAAGTGGCCTTGTTGCTGACATTTTTGTTGGGTGTCGCCAACTCGCGCGGCATGATGCAGGAGTCATTGGTAGTTGTGGTATTGATGACAGCGGTATTGTCGCTCAAGGCGCAATTGCACCGTATTGTCAACAAAATTACCGAAGAGGAGATTTTTGCCTTGTTGAAGTTTATCGTACTGGCACTGTTAATCTTGCCTTTGTTGCCATCAACTCCTTTTGGTCCAAAAGACCTTTTGAATCCGCGAGACTTGGGATTTATTGCCATCCTGGTGCTGTCGCTCAGTTTTGTAGGCTATTTATTGCTAAAATTCGGCAGTCCAGAAAAAGGCATTTTATGGACGGCTATCATTGGCGGGCTTTTTTCCTCCACCCTGATTGCCTGGGTATTTTCTGCTAAAAGTCGCGAAAGGAAAGACCTCGCACCAGCCTATGGTTCCGGCATCGTGCTGGCTTCCTCCATTATGTTTGTACGGGTGTTTATTTGGGTGTCTATTTTTGATTTTCCCTTGGCGAAACTGTTGTTTTTGCCGCTTTTGCTCATGTTATTGGTCAGCCTGGCGCCAACCTGGCAAGTGATCAGGGGGCGGGATAAAGGAGAGGCTGCCCCGCCACTGACGCCAGGGAATCCTTTGGATATCAAAAATGCCATTTTTTTCGTCTTACTGTACATTGGCATTACCTTGGCCATGTCGGCTTCTCGGGAATGGCTAAGTCGGGCCATGACCTATGTTTCGGGCGCAGCAGCGGGTATTGCGGATATTGACGCCATCACGATCTCCACCGCGAAATGGGCAGCAACGCCCACAGGACAAAACAAAGAAGCTGCTATCATCATTTTACTGGCGGTCATGTCTAATTCAGTTTTTAAATGGTTGGTCAGTATTTTTAATGGCACTGCTGCTCTTCGCAAGCCCGTTGGTATAGGCTTTGGCTTGGTGTTACTGGTAGGTACTGGATGGCTGCTATTCTGGTTTTTTTGAAAATTATGCGCGATGTTAATACTTATTTCCGGATTGCCAGGCTCGGGCAAAACCACGCTAGCCCGGGCTTTTGCAGCAAAAAGCGGGGCTTTGCACCTCAACAGTGATATGCTGCGCCGTGAACTGGGCTTAATGGGCCAGTACAGCCGAGAGGATAAAAACAGGGTATATACTGCTTTGCAAGAAAGCACCAGGCAAGCCCTTTTGATAGGTAAGGTCGTGGTGGTAGACAGCACATTTTACAAAGAAAGCATCCGTGCCCCGTTTCGCGATCTGGCTACAGCATCTGGCGTATCTCTTCGCTGGGTTGAAATATGCGCACAGGAATCGACCATTCGGGAAAGGGTATCCAAACCGAGGCCCGACAGCGAAGCTGACTTTGCGGTGTATGAAAAAATAAGGGATGCTGCCGAGCCTTTTGCGGAACCACATTTAATATTGTGGTCAGATGCTGCACCATTGGAAAAAATGGTCGATTCCTTGATTGAATACACTGCCCAATAACGAACCTAAGCCTGGCATCATGACCATCGAACAAATCCAGTCCATCATTGATCTTCAGCGGTTTCCAGGAGAAAAAGAACCAGCAGAATTGATTGAAACCCATATTTCCTGGGTGATATTGACACCTGAGTTTGTTTATAAAATCAAGAAGCCGCTGAAATTTTCTTTTCTGGATTTCAGCACCCTGGAAAAACGTGAATTCTATTGCCGGGAGGAGCTGCAGCTGAACCGCCGCCTGGCACCCAGCATGTACCTCGATGTTTTGCCCATCAAGCTGCTAAATGACGGAATTCCGGCAATTGATGCGAAAGACGGAACCTTACTTGATTACGCCGTGCAAATGAAACGGATGGACAATAGTCAGCAAATGGACAAGCTGCTGTTGCAAAACGAAGTTTCAAAAGCCCATATTGAAGCATTGGCAGCGGTACTGGCGCGATTTCACCAATCCGTGGTAATAGCCAGCGAAGCAGTGCCGTACAACGCTGCGGATAATCTGGAGGACTTTGATGACTTATTCCGGCTTGAGGCGGAATGTGTGCAACTTTTTGGCAATAGTGCGGCCGCAACAATGCAACAGTGGCAGCAAAAAGTCGGGAAGTTTTTAGACAGGCATGAACCACGCCTGCGCCAACGCGCAGGAGCCGGTTTTTGGGTTGATGGACATGGTGATTTGCACGGGCGCAACATTTTTTTGTTGCCCGACGGGCCAATCGTTTTCGACTGCATCGAGTTTAATCCACACTTCAGAAAACTGGATGTGCTGAATGAACTGGCGTTCTTGTGTATGGATTTGGATGCTGGCGGGCACCACGAACTGGCTGTATTTTTCATGGAAAAATACAGCCAGCATTGGCGGTGCATAGAAAATGAGGAAGACCTGAACCTGTTTCAATACTTCAAAGCCTACCGCGCCAATGTGCGCCTGAAAGTGACACTGATGGCCTGGCAGCAACATCCTACGCCAGAATTGGAGCAAACGGCAGGCATTTACTGGCGTTTATTAGGAGCATATATGGAACAACTCGGTCCCTGATATTACCCCTGGCCCTTCATAGGTGTTACTTGTTTCAGCTCCATCTGACATTTTGGGCAATGATCACCTTTTTTGCCCTTCTGGTCGGGGTGCATAGGACAGCTATACACTTGAACGGGATGATCCATTGGCATACTGCATTTAGGACATTTTGTGCCCGCTTTACCAACACATTCTTTGTGCATGGGGCAACAACCCATTTCCGACATGTCAGATTTGGTCATGGCCATTTTACAGGTAGAACAGTGGTCGCCTTTTTTTCCCCTCATCTCTGGGTGCATCGGGCAGCTGTACGCGGTATCCTTGGAAGCGGAATCTTTAGAAGATTTACAGGCCTGAAAGAGCATAAAGCCTCCCAAAAGGAGTAGGATCGGTAAAAATATTTTTGCTTTCATTGTTACATTGTTTGCTGCAAGTTTCCAGTGTTGTGACGAAAGAATTGATGATAAGCATCATTGGCCACCTTGATATTGAGCTGTTTAGGTTGAAACAGGAGTCATTCCGAATTTTTAGAATTTGCACTTGTTGTTTCGGCAAGGAGGAGTCAGGTGGGGCTGAATTGGTCTTAACTTATTCGTCCGACCACGAAAAGTGGTCGGACGAGGGCCATTGGGTCTGACGAATTTTCTTCGTCCGACCAATAAGTATACACAGATACCCGAATTCACACCTGTTTTCCTTCAGGAAATCCGGGATGACTCATATTATTGCCGCAGCGGTATAGCTTTGCAGCAATCCCTGTCAATACTTCAATTGATTGGCATCGCCGATGCAAAGACAGCGCTGTTAAACTTTTGCCACAATCAATTTTATCGGTGTTTAGGAAAATCGTACTTATTTTGCCTCTGATTTTATTTTCATCATAAAAATTGAATTTCATGAGAAATCATCTACAACTCTTTTTCTGCCTGACATTTGTTTTACTTGCCTCCACCAGTGCAATGGCTCAATTGCGAATAGGCGCAAAAGCTGGCGCGAATTTCGCCAAGGTAAACTACCGGGTATTCCCGGGGATTTTACCCCAAATGAATCCTTCCTTTCAAGTTGGAGGGTATGCTGAACTGCCATTAACCTTAACTGACCTTACGTACTTGAATTTTGGCTTGCAATTGCAGGGCAAAGGATACAAGTATGTGAGTGACTCTATGGTCTATAAAACAAGTGCAACCGTAAATCCATTGTATATTCAGGTGCCTGTGAGCTTGGTTTTTCATGGGGAAGATGGTGGTGTTTTTGGCGGTATCGGCACTTATTTTGCCATGGGTGTTGCCGGAAAAGTAAAAGAAAACGTACGGTCAACCATTCCCGCAAACAATAGTAACACCTCAGAAAATGTTCAGTTTGGCAATTCAGACCAAGACCATTTCCGCCCGTTTGACTTTGGCGCTACCATAGAATTTGGATACGAAACCCAAAGCGGACTTAGAATCTCGGGAGAGTACAGCTGGGGTTTGGGCGATTTCCGTTCCCAATCAATTAGAGGCACAAAATTTATCGCGCCCGTCAACCACCGGGTTGCCAGCATTTGTTTGACCTACTTTTTCACCACAATAGGTCGGTAAACCGCTTAGGAACGGCGTCAAATGGGGAAGTTATTCTGACACCGTTCCTTAACGGAGCAATTTTATTTGAGCACCTTAAACATACACATGAAGTATTCACCACCGCCCGAAATCCTCGAACGATTAGACGAAAAATTTAAAGCCATCGGCCAAAACCCTGACGTACACCTGGAGGGGCTTGTTTGGGCAAAACCAATTACCTATTGGGACTACATCCAAACGGACGCGCTGCTGAATTTGCAGATACAACGCACAACGCTGCCCGATGAAATGGTGTTCATCATGTACCACCAAATCAACGAGTTGCTCTTTAAAATGATCCTGTGGGAAATAGATCAGGTGTCGAACTGCAGCGAGCTGACAACCCCTTATTTTACTGAAAAACTGGCCCGCATCAGCCGTTACTTCGACATGCTGTCCAATTCTTTCACCATCATGGGCGAAGGCATGGAGGTGGAGCAGTACATGAAATTCCGCAACACGCTCACGCCAGCAAGTGGCTTTCAAAGCGCGCAATACCGGCAAATCGAGTTCTGCTCCACCGACCTTATCAACCTGATCGATTACCGATTCCGGGCGACCATTGACCGGGATACGCCCTATGAACACGCCTACGACCATCTGTATTGGCAGGCAGCCGGGAAAAATCATGCTACTGGAGAAAAATCGACGCTCATCCGACTGTTCGAAGAACGCTACAAAGCAGAGTTTATACGCACCATGGAGGATTACAACCAGAAAAACCTCTGGGCGCGATTCCGCCTATTGCCGGAAGCAGACAGAAAGGACCCTGCCCTTGTGAGCGCCATGCGCCATTATGACCATACCGTGAACATCAAGTGGGTAATGGCACACTATCATGCTGCGGGCAAATACCTGGAAAGCAAAGGAAAACCCGCCGAAGCAACGGGCGGTAGCGATTGGAAAAAGTACATGCTGCCGCAATACCAACGGCGGATATTTTTTCCTGAATTATGGAGCCAGGAGGAGCTGGACAATTGGGGGCAGGATGTTTAAGCACCACACAGCCCCTTTGCTTCTTCCAATATCACCTTTTGGCGGGTTGCTTTGATATGGATTTTTTCCAGCACCTGGGGCGTTTGGAGCAGTGTGTTGCACAATACAATCCCTTGGTTGAGCAATCTGGTCTTTTCATTGCGTGCCAAAGAACTGAGACAGGTAATAGGGTGCA
>JBBRWA010000186.1:0-12129 GCA_038246345.1 Chitinophagales bacterium | reverse complement strand
TTTAATCAGGAAAGAAGAGGAGATTTTTCAGGATATAAACAACGCTAAAATATTGGCGCGCCGTGGATTGTTTGAGGCCGCCATCAGTTCCCTTGAAAACGCCTATTCGACCTCCATTTTATACGAATATCAAGCAATGGCCATACAAGCGCTTCGGGCTTTGGTGTACCTGGAGGGCCAAAGAGACTCTAAATCTTATGCCGCTAAAATAAGGGCACGCTTGATAAATATTTCGGAGCTTGCCGAATTACAAACACTGGAATCATATTATTATCGACTCCACTACCGCGGTTTTCTACTCACACGAAGTCGGCTCCCCCTTCACCACGATGAAGTAAAATCAGAACTTGCTGAAATAATGGGCGATCCTTTATTGGATGATTTTACAAAGGCCAACACTTTTTTTTCAAAAGTGTATTTTTGGCAAGCCAAAGCTACTTTGGCCAATATGCTTGGCCCAATGGATGAGGCCATGGCCGCATCTATGAATATCATTGAACTGTGGCAACATGAAGACTACAAGCACTTTCAAGAAGAGCACCCGCGCTTGTATATCATTCACTTGCACAACCTTGTATTATACGCCATCAACCTGGGAAAATTCGATACCTGCGAGAAATACCTGGATATCATGGCCGATGTTACCTGCAATAATTTTGATGACGAAGCCGAACAGTTTCAGAACGTGCTTTTTTCAAGACAGTTGCTACTGCTCAATACCAACAGGCCTTTGGAAGCCGTAAAATTGGTTTCTGGAAAGCTGAAGGATATTGAAGGCCGTTACGACGCCAAAATTAATACTGCCAGACTGATTTCCCTTTATTACAACACCCTCGTGGCCTGTTTTAGTTTGAAAGATTATGCTGCGGCTCAGGAGTGGTCAGAAAAAATATACCAAATCGGCAAAACAGAACAACGACGGGACATCCAGTTTATCAACAAGGTGTTTCAGATCATTATCCGCTTTGAGCTCAACGAGCTTCACTACCTGGACACCGAGATCAAAAACACCAATCAAAATTTGCGCGACCATGGCCAAATGGACGCGCTCAATGGTATATTCCTGCTTTGGCTGGCAAAATTGGTTCGGAACAAGCAAGACGAGGCACAAGGTTCAAACGAACAAGTTACCAACGAAAAAGCTTTTTTTCTTGAGTTCAAAAATGCGCTGGAAGGCCAAAAAAATTCTGCTGAAAACCAGCAGATTATGGGCCTTGATGAAGTATTGCTATGGGTGACAGGAAGGCTCAAGCAGCTTTATTAATAAAAACACCTTTGAGCCAAAATTAAAGAAAACAAATATCAGAACCCGTTTTAATGCGCTCTTGCAGATGACAAATTACATAATCCGACGGATAGCCTATGGCCTTTTGGTGCTAGTATTGGTAATTACCACCATCACCAGCATCATTTTTTTAGCACCTGTAGACCCCGCACAACTCACCTTTGGACAAAGGGCCGATGTAAGCACCGTCAAAGCAAAAACTGCAGAGCTGGGCCTGGATCAATCCCTGAGCGTGCAGTTATGGTGCTATTTGGGCGATATTTCGCCCATATCAGTACTCGGCAATACCGTTGAAAACCAGCAGAAGTACCATTTCCAATCACTGTTTTCTGTCGGGAACGAAAGGGTATTGGCTTTGAAATTGCCCTATTTGCGCAGCTCCTACCAATCGGGCCGACCAGTAAGGGAAATACTCGCCGAAGCGATTCCAGCAACGGCCTTACTGGCGGGCGTATCAATGCTACTGGCCACCATACTCGGTTTGCTTTTTGGGGTAATTGCTGCCCTAAAGTCAAATACGGCCTGGGATTATGTTATTTCGGTGGTATCGGTATTTGGCTATTCCCTGCCCTCGTATGTAGCGGCGATGCTGCTGGCGCTGGTATTCGGCTTTGCCTTGGGGAGCTTCACGGGCCTCAATATTCAGGGCAGTCTGTTAGTTTTGGATGATTTTGGCGAATGGCAGGTGCAATGGCGCAACCTCATACTGCCCGCCCTAGCGCTTGGCTTGCGACCGGTGGCGCTTATCACCCAACTCACCCGCAGCGCCATGTTGGATGTATTATCACAAGATTATATGCGCACCGCAACGGCCAAAGGCTTGTCACGCAACATCGTGGTCCTAAAACACGGCCTGCGCAACGCCCTAAACCCCATTGTTTCTGCCATATCAGGTTGGTTTGCCGCCCTGCTCACAGGCGCCTTCTTCGTCGAAAACGTCTTCAATTTCAAAGGCCTGGGCGACGTAACCGTCAATGCCCTGCTCAATTTTGACATCCCGGTAGTCCTTGGCTGTGTACTCTTCACCTCCGTTGTATTCATCCTCCTAAACCTACTGGCCGACCTGCTCTACGCATGGTTAGACCCGAGGATCGTACTATAAAGGGGGTTTCAGGTTTCAAGGTTTCAGGTTTCAGGTTTACGCGATCTGTGGTTGCCTTGAAAATGTATTTCAAATTTAACCAGAAATCGCGTAAACCTGAAACCTTGAAACCAGAAACCAGAAACCTTTTTTTTACCTTTGCCCCTCACAATTCACAATTTCTCTATGTCAGTAACAGACAAACTCAAAGCCATGTTCGAATCAAAAGCAGCCGTAAACTTGCAGGCAGGTATGGATTTCCTAGCAGAAAACGGTCAGCGCGAAGGCGTTGTAACCCTGGACAGCGGGCTCCAGTACGAAATCATGAAAACTGGCGAGGGCGCAAAACCCGGGCCTACTCAAACGGTAACTTGCCATTACCACGGTACTGTGATCGACGGCCGCGTGTTCGACAGCTCCGTAAAACGCGGACAACCCGCCTCATTCCCCCTCAACCGCGTCATTCCAGGTTGGACGGAAGCCCTTCAGCTGATGCCCATCGGTAGCAAATGGCGTTTGTTCCTGCCACCAAACCTTGCCTACGGAGACCGCGAGGTGAGCGCTGAAATAGGGCCAAACAGCACACTTATATTTGAGGTGGAATTGCTCGCTATCGCTTAAGGTAGGTTTCAGGTTTCAAAGGGTTTCAGGTTTCCGGTTGGCGCTGCTCTTTGTTTTGGTTGATAAGGGATGAAGTCCTGCGGGTAATTTTATATCTACTCAACACCAGTCGACCAAATTAATCGGTATGCTACGAGCAGCGCCAACCGGAAACCTGAAACCTTTGAAACCGGAAACCTTATCGCTACGAGCAGCGCCAACCGGAAACCTGAAACCTTTGAAACCGGAAACCTATCGCTACGAGCAGCGCCAACCGGAAACCTGAAACCTTTGAAACCGGAAACCTATCGCTACGAGCAGCGCCAACCAGAAACCTGAAACCTTTGAAACCGGAAACCTTATCGCTACGAGCAGCGCCAACCGGAAACCTGAAACCTTTGAAACCGGAAACCTTATCGCCATGTGGCTCGGCTCCCATCCGCCTCAAACTGTATCTCCAACAAATGCGGGAAATAATCGCGCAGGCTTTCAATGTGGGATACAATGTAGATTTGCCGGAATTGCTCCTGTAAGTAATTGAGCGCCATCATCATTTCCATTCGGCGCTCCTCGTCCTGACTGCCGAATATTTCATCGAAGGCCAAAAATTCGAGGCGGTGGCCGGAGCCGCTGAGGTCCATGATGGCTTTGGTGACGGCGATGCGCAGGCAGAAATTGGCGAGATCCACTTCGCCGCCGCTGAAGCGTTCGATGGGGTAAAACTGTCCGCCGTCGGCTATGGAGAAATCGAAATTTTCATCCACCAGTATACTTTCGTACTTGCCCTTGGTGATGCGCGTGAACAGGCTGCTAGCCTCCCTGGAAATACCAGGGCTTACCTTTTCCAGTATCTCTGTTTTGAAATTTGTGAGGTGCTCGGCGAGCTTCCGCAGCAGCTCAATCTCGTTGAGTTTGTCGCTGATCTGGGATTTGATGCCTTCGTTGGTTTGGAGCTTTTCCTGCTTGCGGGTGATGTCATTTTGCAGTTCCAGCGATTCTTTTTCCAGTTTGCGGACGATGGCAGATTGAGTGGCGAGTGCTTCGTCAAAACCTGTGAATGCCTCCTTGGCAGCAATATAGGTTGCCTCATGAAATCCCAGGTTGGCGAGTTCTGTGGTGTTTTGTTGTACTTGTTTGTTCGTTTCAGCGATGTTGCTTTCGGTGTTTTTCCTGGCCTCTTGCGTTGTGGGCAGTTCCCGCGCGAGGTAATTTTCCGCTTTTTGGAATTCCAGGTACTGTGCTTCCTGGGCTGCTAGTTTTGTTTTTAGTTGCTGGTAAATGGATGCGTCAAAATGCACTTCCCCGATTTCACGGAGAATGAGCTCGTCGCGGGTGAGGGTGGCGCTGAAACGCTGGAAGTTGGCGGATTCTGCCGTCTGTTGGCGCGCCAGTTCCGAGAGCCGTGATTGCGCGGACAATAATGTGTCGGCTTCGGGACGTAGGCTGCTCAGCTGGTTTTTGAGGGTCAAACCAAGCTCGGTCACGCTTTTTTTCTGTTGTTCGAGTGCGTGCAATTCATTGGTTTGCAAGGCATTGATTTGCGCGTCTAATTCTGCCAATACCCGTTCGTAGCCATCCAGCAAGGGTTGCAGGCAGGTAGGACAAGTGCCTTCCGAGCCGATTTCGCGCAGGCTGGCCAGTTTTTCTACCCGCTCGCGGATGCTGCTGTTGAGTCCGCCGATTTGTTTTTCGATGTCGCGGAGCTCGTTGCGCTTCACTTCTATTTCCGCTTCGGCAGCCTGGATAGCTATTTGTTTTTCGGCCAGAGATGTATCCGTTTTTTCTTTTTCGGCCAATTGTTTTTTCAAGCCCTCCAAGTGTTCCTGGGAAGCCTTGATTTGCTGTTTGTGTTCTGTGATCCTGGCCGATATGGCGTCTTTGTTCACCTGCTTTTGCCGCTCCTGCTCCAGTTGTTCCAGTTGTTTTTTTTCTGCCGGAAAATTGGAAAAGGCGCTGCGTTCGGTGTCCAGCTTTTCCTTTTGTTGCTGAAGGGCCGCGATTTTTTTGTCCAGCGTTTCTTGTTGCTCCGTCAAGCCTTTCACCCGCTCGAGGGCCTGCGCCATGGCGCGCTCGAGGGCATGGTGCTGGTTGAGCCGCTTTTCTTCTGCTTCAAAAGCTTGTTTCTTTACCTTGTACTCCGCTTCCGTTTTTCCAAGTTTTTCCGCTTCTGACTTCAGCACCAAGCCCTTATCCTTCAATGTTTTGGAGTTGTCTTTGATCGCGGTTTCCAGCGATTGAGTCGCTTCGTCTGACAGCAGGTTGTGCCGTTGCCCCACGATCTGGCTGTTCAGGTCGCGGATGTCAGAGCCGACCTTGGACTGCACCTCGTCCAGGGTATCCAGGCCCAGCATTTTGCGGATCATTTTTTTGCGGGCCTCGCCGCTGGTATCCGACAGCTCGGACAGTTCTTTTTGTCCGCTGAAAACAGAGCGTTTGAAGGCATCGCGCTCCATGTGCAGCACCTTCACCAGCTCATCATTCACCGGAGAAACGCCCTTGGCCACCAATACGTCATTTTTGTAAAATTCGGCGCCCACGGCCAACGCCTTTCCCCGAAATTCGCGTTTCACCCGGTATTGGATTTCTCCGATGGAGAAAGACAGCTCTAAGGCCACATTCGCTTTGGGGTCTTCGGCAAAAGAAGAGCGCACCAGCGCCTTGTTGCTTTCGTCGCGGCCAAACAGGCAGTACAATATCGCCTCAAAAATGGTGGATTTTCCCGCGCCGTTTTTGCCGATCACGCCCACCAGGCCTTCCCGGAACTCGAGTTCGAGGTGGCGGTATTGTTTGTAGTTGGAGAGGAGGAGGGAGGTGAGGATCATGGTTGGGGGCAAATAACGGGAACTTTGTAGGAAAATTGGAGATTCTACAACTGCATTTTCCTAACACATGGACCAGAAGGACACTTCACCATTCGTTCTACGCGCCGAACCACCCGGAAGCTTGAAACTTCCGGGTGGTTAAAGCGCATATTCCTTCGCTAAAAATCAGTGTTATATTCCACGATCACATCTTTGCAAACGCCACTGTCGCAACGCTCCCCGTGGTGTTCAGCACCCGCAGCCAGTATAGCCCTTTGGGAACTCCATCGAGCCGCAGTTCCTGCTGCATGGCCTGGTTGCCTGCCTGGGATTTAACAACCTTGCCAAGGTTGTCGAGAATGCTGACGGATTCAATAGCTCCCTCCGACACAGAAATTTGGGTGATATCAGTCGCCGGATTGGGCCGTAGGCTGACAAAAAAGGCTGCATGTTGCTTGTTTGTCCCTGATTGTCCAGCTTTGATTGTTTGGTGATAGCTGCCCGGCTTTTCGGACCCACCACCGGAAAGGGTGGTGAACTGCGTTTTTAACAGTATCGGATCGTTATGGATAACAGGACAATCTGCTACCAGGACAGGGTTCACTTCCGTATAATAGGTAGTGCCGGGGGCTAGGCCGTTGAGGCGATAATAATGACCATATTCCATGATATCAGCTTCTATGGGTATGATTGTTGGATTCAAAAGATTCCCAAATTCGTCCTGGAATTGACTGATCTTCAACTCGTAATTGGCAGCCATTTCTGTAAATTCTTCATGCTGGTCTACCTCGATGCTCGTCCAATTAAGCATGGCAGAGTTCTGCCGTACTTCGTCCACTGTTATTTCAGGAGTCGGCAGTTCAATAAATTGCGGCACACTACATTCCGTATCTTTTCCACAGAATACGATATGTCCCACATGTAATTGCGGGTGCAGCCGTGTTATCTTCAAATCGGTGATTTTTATGCCCGGAATATTGCCCACAATACGCAGGGGAGCCGTCGGCAATGGCGTATTGAGGTTCCCGTCATCATAGCAGCCAAAATCTCCTATAAAATCGACGGTAGACAATTTGAACCAGGTATTCGGGCAATTGCACTTTTTGTATTCGACCAAAACCTGTCCGTTGCCGTTCCAATCCTCAAAGAAAATGGTGTTGATGATCTTGGGTTGGGCAAATTTAATGTAAATCGTGTTGGGGTCTGGAAAGGTCGGGCTCGGTGCGATCCATTAGTTCCAAAGGACTTGGTCGACATCGCAAGGCTGGGTCAGTGTAGCGCAGGTTATGGGGGCTCCGAGTATCCCAAGCGCATTATAGGCTTGATTTCTAATAATTTCCAAGTCCGCCGGGTTCTGGTCATAATGCGGGGAGAAAGAAACTTCAGATGCTGCAAATGGAATAAAACAGTTGCTGCAAGCAGCGGTATTGGTAACACATTGCGTGATCGGTGCATTGGCGAGGTTTATAGGCGTAAGGCCGTGAAGGCTTACAGGAATAACAGCAAAACAATAGGTTTTATCATTGTCCAGCCCGCTCACCGTGTACGAAGATCGGACGAAACCAATGGAGTTGGCGAACAACTGATAGGTTATGGGATTAAAGGGCGGGCATACGGTCTCCCCTGATACCCGTCAACATTGTTTTCCAGTATCTTTTCAAAAGTGTACTCACCAAGAATCTTTTTCAAGGTCATGATGTAGTACCAGGAACGTTTGTTGCTGCCGTTGAAATCCGTCAGGCCCGAAAAACGGTATGTGCCGCCAGCGGCTTTGTCGTCCCGAATTTCGTACAACATCATTTTGTCGATGGATTGAGATGCCGCAGTTTCCAATACGCCGCGCGTCAGCCATTGGGCCTGCACTTTTTGCGCGTCATAATGGCCGTCAGGACCATCGATCGGGTCTGCATTTGTAAAAGAATGCCCGCTTGTCCCCCACGTGTCGTAGCCGAATTCGGACAGCCATATTTCAGGATGGCCCCCTATACCTCCTTTTAACTTGATCAGTTTGTCACGCAGCGCATCCTTTTCCGGGCAAACTCCGTGTTCGCCAGTAAGGATCAGGTGATAGTTATTGAATTCCATGCTTGGGAAGTCATCGGCACTCTGTTCCGCGGTTTTATCCGTAGAATAATGGTGAAAATTTGCAATGAAATCCGTGTTTCCAAACGCCTGGCTCACCCCATTGCCATAGGCGCCATTCAATCCGGTCGTGCCCGCCATGGCAATTTGGCCAATGCCAAGGTTCGAATTGTTAACGATCCCCAGTTTATGCGCGCCACTTAGATACGTCATGGTGCTCTCATCCCCATTTGCATCAGCCTTTAACATGGCACCATATTGGCTGGGAGAGAAGAAGAATGCTGTGTTGCCGTCCTGAAATTCCTGGGAAATACCTTGATTGGTCGGATTGGTCGGGCTGATCCCCAATAGAGGCCCGTCGAGCCAGTTTTTATTTGTTTCGTTGTTATCTTCAATATACTCGACGAATTTTGTACTAATAATAGGCAAGCCTTGATCTGGATGCATGTATTGCTGTAAAACATTGGCGTCGAGGGTTCCAACACCGAACTTTGCGGCAAAATCCGACATCCAAAGCGCATGTCCTTCCCAGGTGATAGGATCGTTTTGTTCCGTAAATGAGGGCAATTGGGCCAGAAAGGTCGCGGCATTTTGGGGGAAGGCTAGCGAAAACGCCGTAGGGTTAACTGGGCAAGTCGGTTTTTGATCCATCCATCGGGGCTCCCAAGGATAACTGGTATATCCCCTGAAATGCTGGGTAACCCCCATCAAAACAGGGATGCAGCGGCCGTTGAGGCTCTTGTAATAATCGTCGTAGCGCAGGAAAGGGCCGGATGCATTGTAGGAAGGGTTCCAGGCAAACCGCCATGCGCATGGGTCATCCAAGTCCAGGCACCTGCCAAGACTGCCGTCGCTGAGAGATATACAATCAACAGTAGAAGTAGCAGGGTTGTCACCAAAATGCACGGAGTTGCCCATATCATCACTCCACGGGTGGTAAACTCGCGCATAATTGAAGCGTTTGAGCGGTGCTACGGGATCGAAGACCTTGGCATTAATGCAAACAAGATCGTTGATTCTTTGCCCAAAAAGGGCTGCCATAGGCAACATCAAGCAAAGAACAAGCAGTAATTTTTGCTGTTTCATAAGTAGTAGTTTTGTGAAAATGAATATGTTTGTGTGTCAAATTTACAGACAATAGTTTGTAAAATTACGCAATATGGGATATATAAATTTTTTTCTACATCAACTCCTTGTCGTATTTTTCCTCGGAACATTCACTGTGACCGCCCGGGCGCAAGTTTTCTTTGCCCAAAAGCAAAGCACCGTCGACAGCTTTCCGATAATAGCTGGCACCGCCGACCTTTATGGCAGCATTATCCTGAATGGTACTGCCGACACGGCCAACGACATCCACGACCTGACGCCTTTGCTACAACTGAAGGTGCTTACCGGGAGCCTGTCTATCGTCAACACCACCCGCCTGAAATCCCTGCATGGACTGGACAGTTTGGTTTATATTGGAGGGCTGCTCGTTCGGGACAACGACTCCCTGGCCAATCTTTCACACCTCAACCCTCAGTACATTGATGCAGATTTCGTTGAAATATCGCAAAACAAAGGCTTGGAGGAAATAAAAGGCTTGAACAAAAACACCTACTTCTATGAGTTTAGGATCCAGAAAAATCCCAGGCTTAAAACCATAAACGGGCTTCAAGCACTCCGGGAATTTCCATATATCAATATTTCGGAAAATGATGCGCTGGAAACGGTGTCCATGCCAAACCTCCAAACGGCCAATGATTTTTGGTTGTACAAGAACAAAAACCTGCAAACCTTATCCTTTCCAAAGTTAGATACTTTAAAATATTTTTCTGCCCTTATAAACATCTGGCACTGTCCGCGCTTAAAAAACCTGGACGGTATCAAGCCGAAATTTGTGGAGGGTTACATTGCCCTCAAACTTTTTGACAACGACAGCCTTCAAAACATTGACGCTGTGGGCCAATGGCCTGCCCAGACCATGCATGTTTCCATCGTGCGCTGCCATCAGCTCGACAGCGTCAACCTTCCAAATGTAAAAAAAACAATCGGGCAGCTGTACAGTAAAAATAATGCGCTGAAATCCATCCGATTAGACAATGTAGAAACGGCGCAGTATGGTTACGGCGCCACCGCTGTGTCCATTTCCTACAATCCGGAACTCGTGGATATTTCCATGCCCAAGCTAAAAACCATCGTCAACCTAAAAGATTCGATTTCGATTTCCCATTGCCCCAAACTCCGTTCGCTCCAAGGTTTTGGCAGCCTGGAAAATGTGAACGGGCGTATTTTGCTCAAAGATTTGAAAAGTGTGAAAAACCTGCACGGCTTCGAAAAACTCCGGTACTGCGGCGCAGGCTTTGAAATAGGTTCTTTCTACAACGGCAGCATGGATTCGCTCGAAAACCTTTGCAACTTTGAACATTTTGAATATACACGCCTTGACTTTCAACTGATAAATTGCCGTAGGCTATCCTCCTTGCAAGGCCTCGAAACCTTTCGAAGGACCGGCTTTCTACGCCTGGAAGTTCTCGACAGTTTGAAAAGCCTCGAGGGCTTGAATAATTTGGAGACCCTAAAAAGCGATTCATTCTATCTTTCAGGGTGGCTTTATATCGATTCGACAGGTTTGGAAGATATTTCCGCCCTGAAAAACATACAGGAGTTCGGGCCAGGGCCTTACATACGCATTCAAAATTCTCAACGGCTTCAAAAAGCAGCGTTCCCGCACCTAACCCAAGCCTTTGAAATATGGGCAAGAAACTGTGCGATCTTGAACGACATTCAATTCCTGGCGCTCACGAAAATGTACGCCGCCAATTATAATGTATCCTTGTTTCTTGAAAATCTGCCCAGCCTAACATCGCTTGATGGTTTCAAAACCCTCAAAACATTCAATGCAGGCGGCTTATTCGGCCCTATTAGCAAAATCCGCATTAAAAACAATCCACTGCTGACGGATTGCGCTGCCATTTGCCAAATGCGCAAAACCATTGCCGCTTCTTTTTTCGACCTCCAAAACAACGCGTTCCCATGCAGCGCGCTCAGCGACATTGAAGCCAACATATGCGACTCGCTGACCGCTGTTTCCGGCCCTGAAACCAAGGCGGTATCCGGCATTCAGGTCACTCCAAATCCGGCACAAGATATTATTGAGCTGAGCTGGCTCCCGTCCTCGGAAAATAAGTTCCCTGACCTTGTTGTCACCCTGGTTTCCAGCACAGGCCAAGTCTTGATTGCGCAAAAAATCAGCGGCGCGGATAGTCGCGTGGATGTTTCGCAAGTTCCTTCGGGCTTTTATTTTCTCCAGGTTAGTTCCGGAGGGCAGCGGCTTGGTAGCAAGAAAATTGCGGTTTTTCACTAAAGCGACGTCAACTTCCCGGAAGTTTGAAACTTCCGGGAAGTTCACCGCTTCGCCAATCCTCCATAAATTTCAAAAACCAATCCTCCACCGGCAATTTATGCGCTTGCAAAAACCCTTCGCGGCCGCCAAAAAAGTCGAAAATTTTTTCTCGATCCAAACGGCTGGGACAATCTGACAAGTAGGTCGCAAAAGATGAATGCGGCCAGTCAGCAGGATGTGAGACGAACTTTGCCACCACTGGATTGAGGTGGACATACGGCACCAAATTTCTGAGATAGGCTGCATTTTCAACAGGTTTCCGCTTGAAAGTGGGGATAAACAAGCCGCCCATACGCGATTGCTGTTTGTTGAAAGCCTGAGCATAAGCGCTGAATACATTGCCAAACTGCTGGCAAATCTTGTTAGAATTAGCCTTGCCATTAACTTTGCAATATTCAGGAAGTTCGTTTTCAGGCTTGATGCGTACCACGAGGTGTATGTGGTTGGGCATCAGGCAATAAACGTAGGTATCGGCTATTGCGGGAATGTATTTGATGTATTTCTTCAGGAAAAAATCGTAGTTCCCCTCATTTCGGAACAAATTTTCAAAGCCGTTGGCGTGATTGTAAATGTGATACCATACTCCGGGGAGCAGTGGAATTCGGTTGTTTTTCATGGTTTTGGACGGGCAACGTTGTTTTCAAGTTAGTAATTCGAGTAGTTGTCTATCGAAATTACGGGGGATTCTTGAAAGTTGCAATAGCGCTCAGTCAAAAGTTCCAAAAAAAGCAACGTTCGTTCTTCGCGCCAACTTCCCGGAAGTTTAAAACTTCCGGGAAGTTAAGCCGCGAAGTAACGATTAGCGCGAAGCACCAACTCCTTCGCCAAACCTTCGTTGTCAGGATACTTACTCCGCAAATAATCGCCAAAAATGTGATCCAGGCTATCAAACTGG
>JBBRWA010000185.1:0-12176 GCA_038246345.1 Chitinophagales bacterium | reverse complement strand
GTGGAGTGCAATTTCATTGTAGCGCTTTTCGCACCAGGTATGCCACAGGCTGTCGTCTAAAGCAGCATTTTGCAGCAGTAGGGCACTGGCCGATGTTTGAACCGTCTGGAAGAAAGCGGCATCTGCCTGTTCGAGCTGATGGGCAAGGGAATTGTACACCAGCAGTATCGAGTCGAGCAGGGCTTGGTTAGGCTCTAAAGAAGCCACAGCGCAAGAATTTTGAGACAAATGTTCTACCTGGTCAGCAAGAGAGTCCAACTGCGCATAAACAGGCTCAAGGGCAGTTTGATGTGCCGAAATGTCCTGCAGCAGTTGTTGCCATCCTTTTTTCAAGGATTCGCTTTGCCCGACGAAACTGCCATCCTGCGCTGTTTTGAAAGCCGACAGGCTGGCGGTGCTCAACCAACCCGGATGTTCCAGCAGCAGCCCGTAGATTTCCTGCCGCATAAAAGTTTGTTCAGCCGCCGTCAGCCCGCTCCAATAAGCAGCATCATTTACCAAAAGCGCCCATTCAGATTCAGGGTTCGAAAGCCCATCAGGAGGGTTTACCGCATCCGCGCAGAAATTAGCGGGAAACCCTTCTGTCCCTTGTGTTGAAGCAAATAAGTTTAGCGGTGCGCTAAGCGGGCGATGGACAGAGCCTAACGTAGCGCCTAAGGGGTACCAGAATTGGTTTGCAATGGAACCGGTCCCCGATACCGTCGCCTCCACACCAAACTGCCCGAGCCATGAATTGTACCTTCTATGGTGTTGTTGGCCGGTGAAGGCGCCGTTGTTGTAAAGCAGGCTTTCAGCACTGCTGGAGATGAACTCGTTCCACCAGATGTTGGAGCCGTTAACCCCCTTGTTATCGCCGCTGAATTCCATGTCGTGCCTATTGCCGAGGAAGCTGTTGTACCCGTACCGGGTTTGATTGGAAGACACTACGGTAATGCCGTTGGAATTGAATTGGATGTTGTTGCAGTCTATTGTCGCATTTCCGCCTTCCCTTAACAATATGCCGTCCACATGAGAGGTGCCGGTGATGAAGTTTCTTTTCACCACAGAATAGAAAGCGTTGGTGATGCCAATACCGGCGCCGTCTTTGGGTTCCGTATTGATATGATTGTCATTGATGACAAAACCCTGGGGGACTTCAATAATGCTTGACAAAACCACACCGCCGTTCAAAGCAGCAGTAGAATTGGAAACGATGTCGAATTCGTTGTTCAACACATTGAGGATATTCTTGCCTGACCTAAAATTGCCGCTGATGCCGAAGCCGAATAGGTCGCCTCCGTTGGTGGAGATGTCATTTTGGCTAATCGAACCGGCAAGTCTGGCACCGCTGCCAATCGTGAGGTCGTAGCCGCCTGACAGGTTGACGGTGCGGATGCTGGAAGCGGTGCTTGCCGTAGTGGCCACTGCGGCGGCGGCAGTAAGGGTGTGCTTGCCTAAGCTGATGTTGTCCCGGACGGCGACCGAACTTGCATTTTGCTCCTCGAAATCCGAGAAATGCACATAGTCCAAGTCCAACGAAGAACTGGCGGATTTGCTCCATTTGTAGTCAATCCCGATAGCACCGACACCGTCAGGGTTGTTGGGCACCCCTGCAACGGGTTGATAATCACGCAGGTCATAGATGTCGAAACCGCGCACCCTCAGGTTGGTATTTTCGAAGTGAAAACCCTGCTCGTAATTGAGGATTGTATTGTTATAGCCCGTCAAGGTGGAGTAGCTTTGGGGAATGAGAACTGGCTTCAAGGAGCTGCCGACCTCTCTGAAGTCAATCGCGTTAACGGCATTGCAGCCACACACCGCAGGGTGCGGCGCGCCATCCATCGTGTTGTTTTTGAATTCGCAAAAATCCACGTATTGCCCCTCCGATTTGATGCTGTAGTAATTGTTCACGTATTGGGTGTTCAAACTGCTCAAGATTGGGAAAGGGCCAGGAGCATTTAGGTACCGGATGGCATATTTGGCATCCATAATCCAGGCATCAGTCACACTAATAAAGGTCTGGCCTGTGGAACGGATGCCAGTCCAACGACAACAGCCCGGGTTGCTGGGCAACCTGATGGCGCTGCGCAAGGTGGTTCCGTTCAGCGTGAAAGTCCTGAAAAAAGGCGTTGTCTGCGCTACGAATATTTCAGCGTCTATCCCCATATTCCAGGTGCCTCCGGTAAAGTTAGCATCCAGGTCGGCGATTAATATACCCTCGATGATGAGCGGATGAGCATCCCCGCCGTCCTGGTGTGCTTTGATGAATGCCAGCACATTCTGGTTGGTGGTGGGGATATTGTCCGAAAATTTAGTTGGTATTCCGGGAGCGCCCACGTAAGCGCCTTCCAAATGACTGGCACATGCGGTGTACGACGCTGTTTCATCGCAGCAGGTTATGGTATGGGTCACGCAGACTTCGCCATCAATATCGTCAAAATTGGTAAACAGGTGGTCGGGTGGGTTAGGGCCTTCGTACACGGTGCCGTCGCTGAACACCCAGGTGTGGGTTACAGACAGGTTGCTGCCCGGGCAGGAAACGTGGGATATCCTATACTTTGGGTTAATGCACGATTCGCTTGGAAGTACTGCGTTGAGCTCGAAGTTAGGGTTCAGGCAACAGGCCGGGAGGCAGACCACTTCGCAACACCTAATAGGGTCGCCAGGATATGGCTCGTACGTATAGCATACGTTGTAGCAGGTATTGTCGGGATAGTCGTGGGTAACAGGCGAGCTATTGACAATCTCAGTAGTACCGTCGCCGAAATCCACAGTGATGGGAAAATTGGAGGCGGGCAGATTGAAAGCCAGCGTGGCAACCCAGGTGCAGGGTTCAACAGCGGTCAAGTGGACGACATCCTCCGGACAAGGGCACTGCGACACTTCAATGGTATAGCAACAGGTTACGTACTCTCCTTCTGGGCCAGGTATATTATAGGTCAGACAAACCTCGAAAGTGCCAGGCTGTGGGTATGTATGGGTGATTTCACTTGCCGAGGACTGCTCGGCAAGGCTTCCGTCGCCGAAGGTAATCACGTATGAAAAACCTGGAGTGCCCAAGAAGGATAAACCCACGTTGATCGTTGCCTCGAAGTGGCAATTTTCGACAGTTGCCGTCAGCGTATTTCTTGCGCAATGTACTTCATCTGGTGCTATGGTAATGCCTCGCGTGCACACCATACCATCTACCGTGTGTTGAATACCGAAATTCGAAGCGCCAGCTGGAAAAGTAAAGCACGGTGGGTTAGGGCCGCTTGCGGTCATGGTAACGAGAGGTGATCCAAGCTGGATGACTTCCCAGCTATGGGTGCCAGTTTGATCGTTTGCCTGGAGACAAATCTGGTAGCCGCCCCCGGGTAATTCAATAGCCGAGGTGATCAGAAAACTGCAATCGGTTGCGGTCAACCTGGCAAGGGATTTCGCTCCCGTGTAGAGCTGGCCCGAATAGCTGTCTGGAATGCCTTTAAATTCTTCGAAAGCGCTGGCATAGTCGGGGCTGGAATTCCCATTTGAAGCGCCTTTCGCGTGCGCATTTTGGCTGGCAAGCATGAGTTGTTTTGCCTGTAATATAGGGCTTAGTAATCCTATCAGCATAAAAGTTAAGAGTGTACATTTTTGCACTTTGAAAAGCAAAGAACTTTTACCCCCCCCCTGCATATGAAATAATGTAGAGAGGAGGTTTTTTAGGCCTGCTCTTGGTTGGGAAGGTTGGAGCATTAATTTATTTTTCATGTTGTGTGTGATGATTTGGTAAATGTGAAAAAATGAGGGTTAGCCTCAGCCGTAGACAGACAGAGGACACACAGTAAAGAGAATGAAAAACGAATGAGATTAAAGCGTGAGACCAATTACATGGTGTAGCAGTAAAATGTTGGCCAACTGATTAAAATTTATCCGGCTCACTTTTGGGGAGGATAATTGAAGGAACAAACATAATCCGTACTGTCCAAATATCCAAATTTTGAGTGGGTATTTAACACTTGTTCCTAGGCATAAATTTCCCCTATTTACGTGGACGGATGCTTACAAGCAGGACAACTCAGGGTAAAAGAAACGGGCGATGGTGAGGGCGGCTGGGATAGTTGCCTTTCATCCATTGATCTCCAAAAACACACAAAAAAGCCCGTGCAACCAGGGGGAATTGGTGCACGGGCTAAAAATAGTTTTCAATTTTGATTTTACGCTGAGGTGTTTACTTTTTGCAACTTGCTTTTTTGCCTTTTGCTATTTTGCATCTTGCAAACTTGCCTTTTTTTGCCTTTTGCCCTTTTGCATACTTGCTTTTTTACATTAACCGTGTGCCGCAGTAGACTCTTTCACCAACAACTGAAACCCATTGCCGTGAATATTCACAATCTCAATGGCAGGATCTGGTGCCAGGTATTTGCGCAGTTTGGTCACGAATACATCCATCGACCGGGCAGTGAAGTAAGTGTCTTCATGCCAAATCTTGGTCAGCGCTTCCGAGCGCGGTGTTACATCGTTGATGTATTTGCAGAACAATTTTAGCAGCTCGGCCTCTTTCGGACTGAGTTTCCAGTTGTTTTCAGCACCAGGAGCGGCATCGTTTAATGTCAGGATGCGCAAGGGGAAGTTGAAGTGGAATTTGCCAATGATAAATTCGCGCTGGTCGTCGCGTGGATCGGGTGCTTTGTTGCTGCGCTTTAACACCGCTTGGATGCGGAACAACAGTTCTTCGGAGTTGAAAGGCTTGGAGATGTAATCGTCGGCACCAATTTTGAAACCATTGAGCACATCGTCCTTCATGGTTTTTGCGGTCAGGAAAATAATGGGCACTTCCTGGTTGCGTTCGCGCACGTCTTTGGCGAGGGTGAAGCCATCTTTTCGGGGCATCATTACGTCAAAAATACAGAGATCATAGGTTCCCTTTCGGAAGGCTTCAAGACCCAAGACGCCATCGGTAGCGAGTGTTACATCGTAATCGTGCATTTCAAGGTAGGAGCGCAGCACGTCGCCAAAATTTTGATCGTCCTCTACCAGTAGGATTTTGTAGTTAGCACTTGCCATAGAGCGAGTCGGTTCGTGTGATGATTAGAAAAATTAATTCAGTAAGGGAAGTTAAACTTTAGGGTGTTCATTAAACCTTTAACGCAAGCGATGCGATGTGAAGTATGTGCGCGCCCCTGGGTCAGTTAAAAATGTTAAAATTGTGACCATATTTCCAATAAAGTCTTTCCGTCGCTCAGTTGAATGGATCGTTTGTCGAACTAATTTGAAATTAATTTTTTTGTACGCAACTTCGTTGTCACAAAATTGTCAGTAATAGTGCCTCATTCGCCGAATGAGGCACTTGGCTCCGCTCCAGAACCGCATTATCGTTCACCAACACCTAATAAGTACACATCTATGAAAACATCCTCTATCTTATTAACGGCAGGTTTTATCCTGCTACCATTTTGCTTCTCCCCCTTGTTTGCACAGCAACAAAACGCTGGTCCAGAAAAGAAAATCACGATCATCAAACGTACCGTTGAAGCCGATGGCACTGAAGTGACCGAAACCATCGTAAAAAAAGGTAAAACTGCTGAAAATTTTGACGTAGACAAATTCGTGCAGGAAAACCGTGATGACAAAAACAACATTGAAGTCACCGTGACGGAAGCCAACGATGACCAAAACGTCTGGACATTGGGCAATGCCCTGAAAAACCTCAACTGGAGTAGCAGCTTTGATGATAAAAGCGCTTTTCTGGGTGTGGAGGAGGATTCGGATGAAGATGAAGACCAGCCCGGCCTCGTGGTGCAAATCACCCGTGGCGCCGCAGCCGACATCGCCGGCTTGCGCGACAATGACAAAATCCTCACACTAAACGGCACCAAAACTGACAAATGGGCTGACCTCAGTACGGTTGTACAGGCATCCAAACCAGGCGATAAGCTGACAATAAACTACAGCCGCAACGGCAAGCAAGCCACCACTGAAGCAGTGCTTACCACCAGAAAAGATATAAAACGCGACATTGTTTGTGCGCCAAAGGGGGTACTTGGGGTGTTTGATAACGACGACGACGACCGAGACAATGGTGTTGCTGTGAGCGTTTCAAAAAATTCAGCCATTGGCCTCGCTGGCTTGGAAAGTGGCGATGCCATTTTTCAACTCAACGATACACCCATCGCTGATTTTGAAGATATTACGGATTTTATGGCTTACGCTAAACCTGGCGAAAAAGTAATGGTCGGCTACGAACATGAAGGCCAGCGGAAAAGTGTGGAAGTGGCGCTCGGTGCGCAAAAAGGACTCATGAAATTGCAGGACTTTGATTTCCAAATACCCGAAATTAACTTGAAAGGATTGGAGAACATGAAATTTGATTTCCCTTCAAAGCTTGATTATACTGTAAAACAAAAGGAGGCCTGCCTTGGGGTTTACAGCCACGGAAACGAAGGTCATGGCGCTGCTATCCAAAGCTTCACCAGCGAAAGCGCTGCGCAAGAAGGTGGAATGCTGGCGGGTGATGTCATCCTTTCTGTCAACAGCCAATTGGTGAATGGCCACAGCGAATTGTGGGATGAAATTGCCAAGTACAACACGGGTGATAAAGTACAAGTAGCGTATGAGCGCGAGGGCAAATCCATGCAAATTCAAGCATCGCTCAAAGCTTGCCAGGACAAAAGCCGTGTTGAAATCAGCGAGGAAACGGAAAACGGTAAAGATGTCAACCGCCGTTTTTATACCTGGAATTGGGACAATAACGACCAGCGCCGCTTGAAAGAAACGCGGATTATCATCATTCGCAAGGCTGGCGAAGGCGATGGCACCAAAGTAAATCTGGACCCCAACGCAAAACCAGCACAAGATCGCTCCCTTACCTTGCAGGCATTCCGGGCTTTCCCTAACCCCAGCCAAGGTCAGATAACCGTTGAGTTCAAAGGTGAACCCGTAGCCACCGTGGTATCACTGCTCGACATGTCGGGCCGCCAACTTTTCCGCGAAGAGCTCAATGCTTTCGATGGCAACTACAACCAGCAATTCGACCTCACAGCGTATGCAAAAGGAACCATCTTAGTGCATGTACTCCAAGGCGACAAAGTGTACACGGAGCAGGTAATTGTTAATTAAAAGCAAGTTTGATTCAATATTTGTGGGCATCGACGGCTTTTTGGCTGTCGGTGCCCATTTTTTTTGGGAAAGCGATTTTCTGGCACGAACTTTTCAATATAGCCCTTGAATCTGGTGGTCAAAGGACTTCTTTGCACCGGAATAAACCCAAATAACTGATTTTCTTCCTTTTTCTTCGTGAAAAAATATCGCTTAATCCTATACAAACAAATTGAAGGTCGTTGGCACTACGTGCGCCTAACGGTTCATAACGTGCAATTGACCACAGAAACAGGAGTATGCGGCGAACTGCCAGATAACACCCGTTCATCCAGCATTCCACCAGAATCCAACCTTGAAATTTTTATCCGAAAAACAGCTGAAACCTGGAAACAAGAGGGCTATGCAAAGCCGCACCAGCAACAGCTTCATGTGATGACCCTTCATTTCCAGATGCGCCGCTGGACCGGATACCCCGCCGGTGCGCCCTGGTACGATGATTGGACGATGGGTTACCTCGACCCCATTCAGAAAATGCTGGAGGACACCTGCAACGGCCTCCCGCGTGGTGGTGAGCGGTTTTCGGGCAATTACCTGCAATATTACGTTGTGTTCAATACCGATCTTGCCCTCGAAGCTGTCGAGCAGATCGCTGCAGCTGCCCCTGTCAAATTCTTGCTCGATATTAATCTCGGCCGCCGGGAAAAACAGGTGCAGATACCCATCGACCCCAATGTTCCGGAGTACCTGCGCACCCTTTTCCGCATTGTAGAAAAATCGGCCAGAAGCATCGCCAGCGAGCTTCCGTTGTTGTTTCAGGGCGATCCATTGCAACCTGAGGTGCTGCCCGAAAAAAACGAACGCAAGCGTATTTCCGGCGAACAGGCCCGAGATTTGCGCATAGAATTAAAGGAGCAATGGAATTTCAGTTCCAATTTTTGGAACCCGCTCTCTGAAGCAGCCCCTCAAGAAGTTGTTTTCCTTAACGGCATGGCCGAAGACAAAAAACTAGCCGTAGCTGCGCTGCTGGAACAAAAGGTTACCCTGCCTTTTTACCTCCTCGACTGTGAAGAGGGGCTTTTTGAAGTCGGAAAGGAAGAGATTTTTAGCGGCGCGCACGAAGGCATGGTCTTCGATGCCTCCCTTTCCTGGGTTATTTACTTTTCCCACCACTACACCATTACTTTTGGCGGCGACTGGCTGGTAAAGGCTGTGAAAGATATGTATGTAGGGGAGAAGGAGAAGCTGAATGCGTGGTAGCTGTGGACCTTTTAACTTTCCACATTACGTAATTTGTCTCATACCACGCCACAACGTAAAACGGTGGACGGTAGACGGTAGACGGTTTGCTCCGCTTTTGAACATAGGCTTTGGATTGTATTTCAGCACTCAAGCCAAGATTTTCGTAATTATTTTTGGATCGAAGTGCTGAAAATCAATTCTAAACAATTGACTAGTGGCGCGAATACCAAGTGAAAATTGACGTTTAACATCCGAGTTACAGTGTGCTACATTCATCCGTCGAAATTGACTGAATGCTTACTGAGCAAGTCTCGTTTTCCACAAAAAATGGATCGTGGGAATTGGTTGTCCACAGTTTTACTTGAGCCCTGGGCGAGCTTTGACAACTTCAAAAAAAAAGTTGTCAAAGCTGTTCGGTGGCTTGGCCTGGCGGCGGAGTGAGAATTTGTCAACATTTTTTTATGTTGACAAATTTGGGCGAATATTCAAATCCTTTGCTCAAATAGGTGGTAATTCACCCGTCGAAACTGACTTGACGGCCCACTAGATGATATCAGCCGTCTATCGTCCACCGTCTACCGTTTTACGTTGTAGCGTTGTGTGAGAAAAATAACAATGCCAAGTGTCGAACGATGTGGCCACTTTCACATGGTTCCCAAGCCATCAAGCGCAAGCATTACCTGAAAATTTCTGGCTAAAAAATCCACTGTCGTGACTAATATCACGAAGCCTCCCCTGCTATTGTCCCCATCTTTGTACCACAAAACGAGTTGCATAACTCATAACTCATAACTCATAACTCATCTCTCATCTCTCATAACTCATAACTCATAAAAATGGCTTGGAATTCATTTATCAAAAACCTATTCGGAACAGACGATACAACAGATGTTGCAACAGATACCGCAACAGATACCGCAACAACAGGTATCAAAAACCGCAATGAAAATTTATCAGGGCGCAACTTCAAAAAGCAGCTGGAAGAAAGCGGAAACGGCATTCTGTTGGATGTAAGAACTTCCGGCGAATATGGACAAGGCAGTATCCCTGGCGCCAAAAACATTGACTATATGTCACCAGTTTTTGCTAAAAAAACCGAAAAGCTGGATAAAGATGTCACTTATTTCCTATTTTGCCGCAGTGGCAACCGAAGCGGACAAGCTTGCAAGTTGATGCACAAACAAGGCTTTGACGTGCGCAATTTGTCGGGAGGCATTGACTCATTTCCATTTTAGAAATTATGAACAGTTTTATTCCATTGATCGGGTTGGCTGTGGTCGCCTTGGGTATTGGAATTGTGGGGGTCACCAATGGCCTCCATGTTTTTACCCACAAGATGATGGACGATCCACAGTTGGCGGCTAAATGCCAGCGGCAACGGCTTTTTTTGATGCAGGTGCGAACCCTGTTGTGGCTGTTGGTGGTGATTATGATCGGCGGTGTTGTATTTTTTTATTTGTCAGGAAATAGCGCTGAAAACCAGGCTGTTTCAGAAAAAAGAGCGCAATTGCTTCCTGTTTTTGACAAGGACAAGCTTTGGGAAGTTCCCGATCCATACCTTGCTGAAACGGATAAACAGGCCAAACTCATTCATTACGGCCGTGATTTGATCGCCCATACCCAGGATTATTTTGGGGAAAATGGCCTGGTGCGCGCAGCATCGATCAATGGAATGAACTGTCAAAATTGTCATCTGGAGGCGGGTACGAAGCCATTTGGCAATAATTATTTCGCTGTTCAAAGTACCTACCCGCAAATGCGTTCGCGCTCGGGTGCGTTGGAAACCATTCCAAAAAGGGTGAACGATTGCTTCATGCGCAGCCTGAATGGGCAGCCCTTGGACACTACCAGTCGGGAAATGAAAGCCATCGTAGCGTATATGCGTTGGCTTGGTACCAGCGTGCCAAAAGGAGAAAAGCCGAAAGGGCAGGGCTTGGTGGAAATGCCATTGCTGCCCCGTGCGGCAGACCCATCCAAAGGTCAAATAATTTATGCGGCGAAATGTGCCTCCTGTCATGGCGCAAATGGTACAGGTTTGCCGATGCCCGACAGTCCTCGGAATTACCCTCCGCTATGGGGGGGTGGGGGGTACAACGAAGCAGCGGGCTTGTTCCGTTTGTCTCGTTTTGCCGGCTATGTAAAAGCCAATATGCCCTTTGGCGCCACCTTCCAAAACCCGCAATTGACGGATGAAGAATCCTGGGATTTGGCAGCTTTTGTAAATTCCCAACCCCGCCCCAAACATCCGTTCCTCGATACTGATTGGCCGAATATTTCGAAGAAACCATTCGACCATCCATTCGGTCCTTTCAGCGATACATTCCCGGACATTCAACATAAATATGGGCCGTTTGAGCCTATTTTGGCGTTTCAAAAGGCACATAAATGATCTAATAGTGCAGCAACGGTGGACGGTGGACGGTGGATGGTGGACGGTTTGCACAGCACTTGTTTTTGCTATATGCATTTGTTTTTCAGCACGCTTGGCAAAAAAAACTTCTTGGAATCTTGGATTCCTGTGCTGAAACACCATTCCAAGCATGACTAAAAACGCTGTGCATCACTCATCGCTCATCACTCATCACTCATCACTCATCACTCATCGCTCATAACTCATCACTCAGAAGAGCATGGAAAAATATTACGAAATATTCGTCGACAACTTTACGGGCTACGCGCATTACTTGGCCGACGAGGTTTTCAGTCCCCATTGGAGTAGTTACTTCTATTGGCTCATCGCTATTTCCATCGCCGTGTATCTGTTGGAGCTGGCTTTTCCTTGGCGCAAAAATCAGGAAAAAATCAGGGAAGATTTTTGGCTGGATGCGTTCTACATGTTTTTTAACTTCTTCCTGTTCGGCTTGGTAGGCTATGCCGCTTTTTCCAGTGTGGTAGCCGAAGCTTTCAATGATTTTCTGGCTTCGGTCTTTGGCATACGCAACCTTGTTGCCATTAATGTGGCCACGCTGCCACATTGGGTGCAACTTTTTATCCTATTCCTGGTGCGTGATTTTGTCCAATGGAACACCCACCGATTGCTGCATTGGTCGCCACGGCTGTGGGAATTCCACAAAGTGCATCACTCGGTGCGGGAAATGGGCTTTGCGGCCCATTTGCGCTTTCATTTTATGGAAACACTTGTGTACCGAACCATTGAATATTTGCCGCTGGCCATGATCGGTTTTGGTATTCAGGATTTTATCATCGTCCACTTGTTTACCATCGTTGTTGGTCACCTGAACCATGCGAATATTTACCTGCCACTGGGGCCTTTGAAATACATTTTCAACAGCCCGCAGATGCACATCTGGCATCACTCCAAGGAATTGCCGAAAGGCAGCCACGGCGTCAATTACGGGCTGACACTCTCCGTTTGGGACTATATCTTTGGGACGGTCTGGATACCGCGCGATGGCCGGGACATCAAGCTGGGTTTTGATGACGTGGATGCGTATCCGCATGGGTTTTTTAGCCAGATGATGAAGCCTTTTAAACGCGAATGATCTGGTGCGCCAACCGGAGGAACCATCCATGGGCATCAGGATTTACCCGAATCCAGCGCATGGGGTTTTTCAAATTGAGTCGCCCATAGCCATTGAAAAGGTGACCATGTTTGATGCGTCTGGTAAAATGGTGTTGGAAAAAATTGAAAAGGCGACGCATTTAAGCATACAACTTCCGGTGAATATCGCCGGAGGGCTGTATTTTGTGCAGATGCAGACGGAGGAGGGCGCTGTTGTTTCTAAGAAGGTATTGGTGCGAAGGGTAGGAGAGTGAGGCACTAGTGGGCCCGCAAGTCAGCTTCGACGGGTGAATGCTTACTGGGCAAGTGTCGTTTTCTACAAAAAATGTATCGTGGGAATTGGTTGTCCACAGTTTTACTTGGGCCCTGGGCG
>JBBRWA010000184.1:0-12346 GCA_038246345.1 Chitinophagales bacterium | reverse complement strand
TCAAATGTTTTGAAATTCAATTCTTTGAGGGACACCCCGCCTGCCGTTACAAATTCTTCTTTGAAAGTACTTTTTCCGGTTATTTGGAACGTAGCCCTGCTTAGCTGGGCAGCCAATTGTTGCAAATCAGCCTTGCCCAAATCGGCCCAGCGGCGCTCGGAAGGTATGCCTGCCGCTTCTACCAGGCGTTGCCAAAGGCGGCTTGGCAGGTTGAACAGCGGATTTGGTGCCACCATCTTTTTGCCGTTTTCCTGTTTAATTTCCAGCAAAATTTTGGAAACTGCCTGTGGGTCTTTTTCCTGTAAAAAATTGATTTCCAGCGGAAACTTATAGCCCATTTCATGCAGTTCCCGTGCGCCCCAGGCTGAAATGCGCAGCACCGCCGGGCCGCTTAATCCCCAATGGGTGACCAATAGCGGACCTTCGGCGGCTAATTTAGTGCCTGGAATGGATAGTCGGGCCAGTGGCACCGACACACCCGAAAGCTCCCGCAGTCGGGTATCTTTGGTGTTGAAAGTAAAAAGTGAGGGAACGGGGGCTACCAGGTTGTGACCCAAGTCCTTTAGCCAATCCCAAGCTGCGGTGCTGCTGCCCGTTGCGAGCATTATTTTATCAAAAACCTGCGCGCCAACACGCCATCGGCCATCGGGCAATGGCTCAATCTTTTCCACTCGGGTACTGGTCAAAACTTTGACACCCGCCGCTTGAGCCGCATGGGTCAGGCAATCAACAATGGTTTGGGAATCATCACTTGTGGGAAACATACGGCCATCAGCTTCCGTTTTCAGTTGCACCCCACGCGCTTCAAACCAGGCTACCGTGTCCTCCGGGCCAAATTGCATGAACGGCCCCAGCAGCTCCCGCTGTCCCCTGGGATAAAACTTCACCAACTCCCGCGCATCAAAGCAATCATGGGTAACATTGCACCTGCCGCCGCCGCTCACCCGTACTTTTTCCAGCACGGATTTGCCGCGCTCAAAAATCGTGACCTTGCAAGCCGGGTTGGCTTCTGCACAAGTGATGGCGGCGAAAAAGCCTGCGGCGCCGCCGCCGATTATACCAATAAAGGTTTCAGGTTTCATGGTTTCAGGTTTCATGGTTGTTCATTGGCTTGGCTGGCAAGTAGTTCTAATCAATAAATGTTCGTTTCTGTAGTATTTCTTGAGACCCATTGCTCCCTTACCCTGAGTTATCCTGTTGTAAACATCCGTCCACGTTGTGTGCGCTTGACCCGATCAGTTTCTGGGTTCCTATTTTTCCAGTATTTCTTTAAAATGGGCTTCCAATTGGTCGCGCAAGATCAGGCGTTTCAGTACTTTTCCTTGGCTATCCAGGGAAATCAATGTTGGCGTGGCGGGGATGGGAAAATGCTTGGTAAGGGTATCCCGTGCTTCATTGGGCACAAATACATTTACCCATTTGGTCGGTGCTGTTTGTAAAAATTGTTTCCAGTTCAGGTCATTTTTGTCGAGTGATAGCGCGATCACTTCCAAGCCCATAGGGTGGTATTTTTCATACAAGGCAGCCAAAACAGGCTCGAATTCACGGCAATGGGAACAATTGGATTTCCAAAAGAAGAGCAGCGTCATTTTGTTTTTGGCGCAGATTTCGCTGAGGGAAACATTGTTGCCATCCAGCCCCTGCCATTGCTGATCTGGGATGTTGTTGCCGGGCTGACAGTTTTGCAGGGCTGCAATAAGGGTTTTGGTGTAGTTGCTCAAGGGAGATTCGTCAGAACAATCGGGCAGGTACCATTTAAGCAGGTGCTGCAAACCGGTTTCATTTTTACTGGCCAACATTTTATCCATCAAGAACTTGAAAAGAAACAGATCGACGGCCTCGTTTCCGTTGCGCCGCGACATGATGCCTTCAATGTAGTTTTTGCTGCCATCCTCCGATGCATGGTCGAAGTAATTGTAATAGCGGTTCAGCGCTTTTTCAAAGGCGTTATGGTTCAATATCCGATCGTACCGAAAGGGGATTTTATCGAGAACGTGGGCGATGGCAAAAGCATTGGCCGTCATGGCAGCTTCTTTGGTATCCTTGGCGTAATCGTCTTGGCTAGGCCTGTACAGCACGTTGGCCAAAATGTCGCCCGTAAAAGTACCGGGATTCTTTTTCGCGATTTCGATGCACATGTTGTTGAACATAAGCGCAGCCGCATTGACTTGGGCTGCGGGTGCCGTCGAGCTGGTGTCACGCAATTTGCTCAAAGTATAGTAGGCCGACATCAGGGCGAAATACAGGTCGTTCTCCGGGTAGCCCGCTATGGTGGTCGGACTGCCGTTCATAAACCGCATATCCAGGTCCATGCGCAAAAGGGAGTCGTGTACTTCGCCGGGCCCGGGCAGCAAAAAATCACACTTGACTTTGGGCTGGCTGGTCATCCGTATCTGGCATTGAGCTTGCACGGGCGGCATTTTAGTGGTCGAAAAAGCACCGCCGTTTTCCAGTTGCAGGATGGCCAGTTGTTGCCAGTGATCGACTGCCCAATATTCCATAATGGCAACCGGGATGGCGCTGGCAGGTACGTTTGAAATGTTGCCGCGCAGTACGGCTTGGGCAGAGACGCTCAAACTGCAACACCACAGCAGTGTCAGGGGGAAAACAATCTTTTTCATAACCATAATTTTTTCAGGATCCACCGGGTAATGCATTCGGTATTAGCCGTTTTTTGAGTTCTTTGAGCCGGGCGCGTTGCATGACAAATGTCGTTTTATCGTCGATTAGTCGCAAAACGTACTTGTCGTTTTCCCAAAACGAATAATTTTTCAAGAATTGTAGATTGATGATAACGGAACGGTTGACGCGGAAAAAGCTTTGCGGATCCAACTCCTTTTCCAGCTCCGCAATTGTTTTTCGAATCTCGAATGTTTTGCCCTGGGTAAATGCCAGGTAGTTTTTTTCATCCACCTCAAACCACAAGATATTGCTTGTGTCGAGCCATGTTTCACCTTCGGCGTCCCGCGCTGCAATCGTGTTCAGGAATTGTCCTCTTGTCTCATTAATGCCCCCTTTTAGCCGTTCGAAGCGCTTTTTTTGCCAATCGTTGTAATCCAGAAACAAGTTGACATTGAAAAAAGCGTAGCCGAAAACCAGGAAAGGCAAGAGGTAATTCGCGTACATCCTTCCGGTAAAAAAATACTCGGGGAAATACTGCGCCCAGCTGTAATCCGGGAAATGTACCACCAGGTAACGCACAGCATTGGTAATGGGGCCAAAGATAAAAATAGAACCGAGGATTAAGGGAAGGAACAACAATTCGAGGCGCAGTAAATGACCCAACGAGGCTTGCAAAGAAGTTGCGCCCAGCTTCTTGAGATACCATTTTGTCAGCCACATAAAGATGGCAACAGAAATAAGTTCAATAAGCACATAATAGCCCAGTAAGTATTTCAGGTAGCCCAAGATATCACCGCTTAGCAATTGCCGCAATTCACCGTACTCCGGGCGCATCAAAGTGGCTAGATGGAACAGCATGACCCCAGCGAGGGTATATATGAGCCAGCGCCATGGATTGCTGAATCGAAAAGTCAGCGGTATTTGCTCTGTGTTAAAAGTATCGTTCGGCATCAATTCCGGCTTTGTCAATTGTATCCGGCAAATGTAAGGCCATATTTCAGGCAATAAAAACCGTATTTCAGGCAATGACCTGAATCCAGAAGCCTTGTTTCAAACCTTAAAAGCCGTAGTTGAGTACACCTCGTTTTGTCCCTTGCACCAGCCGCCCAACCTTTGCAGCATCCACAACGGATCAATTGGTTTTCATTTTCAAAAATCTCATACTTATGGATTTGCTCAAATTTATGCTCATCGCGACACTTGCACTGCTGGCTTCTTGCTATTCCTCTTTACATGCCCAACAAGCCGCCCGTATTTCCGGGAAATGGGATGTGGTGATCCGCCATTTTGATTTTGGTGAAATGCGCACAGCACTTGATTTTAAAGAAAAAGGCAGTAATGGCTTCCGTGCCTTGTCGCATCGAGGCGGTGTGCACAATTTGGTCGGCGGATTTAAGGCTGGGTCAGCAAGCCTATTTTCCAAAAAAGCCATGTTGCGCACCGGGGCACTTTGCCAACTTGAAAATGGAACAGCAACGCTGGATGGCGATAAAATTATGATCACGGCCATCATGAACCTGCCCATGTCCAGCAACATACAAGTGGAAGGGCATGTGCAAAATGGAACACTTTTCGCCACATTGACCAACGCCAATGGCCGAAATGTAGGCGTGCTGGAAGGCAGCCCAAATAGCAGTGGCGCGCCACAAGACGATTACCCTGCACTGGTTAAAAGCCTGCTGGACACGTACCAACAGAGAATATACGACAGGCGTGCTTTAGAAAGTGCGGCATTCAAAAAATTTGCCCGAAAAATGAAAGCAAATGCAAAAGGCGCAAAAGACGATCTTGACCTTATTGCGGCATTTTTTACCCACAAGAAAACCCTGCCATTCACCCATACCGGGTTGTTCCGGGCGGAGGGTGCGGGTGTCGGAAAAGAACAGTTGAAAGCGCGGTTCAACCCTTTGAGCGGGCAAGTAAGCCTGGAAGAAAAATCGCCGAATACAGCCGTACTGCGCGTGAAATCATTCCGCTGCCCAGCCAAAGACATGGACAGCGTCATGCAAATTGTGTTGGCCAAAAATTACCAAAACCTGATTGTTGATATCCGGGGAAATTCTGGCGGTTCCTTGGAAGGCGGTATCACATTGAGTAAATACCTGGTACATGAAGCAACACCAACGGGTGTTTACCTGACCCAAAAATGGTTCAACCGGCACCCATTGCCACCGACAAACAAGGAATTGGAAGCGATGCCCGCGTTTACGAAAGCGGATGTTTTGTTGTTTTTGGAGACTTTAGATGAAACGGGCATCGTTGTCCTGAAAGCAGCGCCCGGGCCGCAGCGTTTTGAAGGGAAATTGTTTTTATTGACCGATAAACGCTCTGCCAGCGCTTGTGAACCACTTGCTTGGAATTTGAAACAAACTGGACGCGCCACCGTCGTGGGCGAACATACTGCAGGTGCGATGCTCAGCGCATCCACATACTCGCTTGGCAACGGATTCAATGCTGTGATTCCAAATGCAGACTATTATACCCCAAGCGGAGAGCGATTGGACAGGGTTGGTGTCGCGCCAAACATTGCGGTAAGCTCAGCGGATGCGCTGGACTATGTTTTGAAAAATTTGATTGAGGAAAACTAGTTCAGTCGCTCATAAATTCCCGCAATGCCTTGCCCGCCACCAACACAAGCCGTTACCATCCCGTATTTTTGGTTGCTGCGCCGCATTTCGTTGAGTATCTGGATAGAGAGCTTCGCGCCGGTACAGCCAAGTGGATGTCCGAGTGCAATGGCACCACCATTCAGGTTCACAATGTCGGGGTTTAGCCCGGCTTCTTTGATCACCGCCAGTGCTTGTGCGCCAAAGGCTTCGTTAAGCTCAATGGCTTGAATTTGATCGAGTTTCATGCCTGCCTGTTTCAGCGCCTTTGGAATGGCCGCACATGGGCCAATGCCCATGTACAATGGCTCTACACCCGCGACGGAACAAGCTGCAAGCCGGGCAATCGGCTCCAAACCCAGTGATTTCATCATGTCTTCCGACATGACGAGCACAAAAGCAGCGCCATCAGAGGTTTGGGAAGAGTTGCCCGCGGTGACCACGCCGCCATTGGCAAAAGCGGGACGAAGCTTTGCCAGGCCCTCAGCAGTGGTGCCGCGGCGAACGCCTTCGTCTGTATCAACGGTGACCACTTTTTCGTGGCGCTTATCATTTTCGACCCATACTTCAGGTACTTGAATGGGTACGATTTCGGCTTTGAATTTTCCGCCGTCGATGGCGGCAGCAGCGCGTTCGTGGCTGCGCACGCTGAATGCATCGGCAGCTTCACGGCTGATGTCCCACTTTTTAGCCACTGCCTCGGCTGTAAGGCCCATGCCCACGAGGTAGTCGGGGGTATTGGCAGCGATGTTGTAGTTGGGGGCAAGTTTGTAGCCTGTCATCGGGATGGCCGACATACTTTCCGCACCACCAGCGATATAGCACTGACCCATGCCCGCGCGGATTTTAGCCACCGCAATGCTGATGGTCTCCAGGCCGGAAGCACAGTAGCGGTTCACGGTCATGCCCGGCACGTCTTTGCCCAAGGCGCGGTTGGAAATCAAGCGCCCGATTTGCAAGCCCTGTTCTCCCTCCGGATTGGCGCAGCCGACAATGCAATCGTCTACCAATTTAGGGTCGAGCTGCGGTACTTGGGTAAGCAGGTGTCTGATGACGTCAACTGCCAGATCGTCGGAGCGGTAACCCCTGAAACTACCTTTGCCGGCTTTTCCGACGGCAGAGCGAAAGCCTGCGATAATATATGCTTCTTGCATGGGAAATGTGTTATTGAGTAAGCGAGTGCGCGCCTTTGTCAAAGCTAGGGCGGTTGAAAGTATTTGAGATGGACAAGTATCCAGGGTTAGATGCGCCCAAAAGTACCACCTATTGACAAAATTTTGGTGAAATGATGTAACTACTTAAAGACACCAATTGTTCAAATAGTTGTTTCAGAAGGGTTGGGCCGGGAAAGGACTTTTGACACAATCCCTATGATGCATTTAATTAACGTCACAGAACCAGAAACATACGGTCTCAATGGGGCCAAGTTCTGCGTCCGGTACTTGGAGTTTACTTTTTCACCAAGGACTTCAATTTTTCCAGGTTGCCAGGGTCGTTCCAATCTCGAAAACCCTCTTCTTCGCTCTCCAGTTCACCTTTTCCATTGATCAGAAAGGTCGTGGGCAATTTCACCACATACACATCCAGATAACTCACTTTGAGCTGTACAAACTTGAAACTGAACGGGTTTTTCTTGAGATAAGCCTGGATTTGCGCGGGTGTTTCACTGCTGGCGGCCAGAAAAACGATGTCGTTTTTGAATTGCTGCGAAGCCAGTTCTATGGATTTCATTTCGCTGACACAGGGTCCGCACCACGTTGCCCAGAAGTTCAGGAAGACTGGTTTGCCGGCAAAATCGGATAAGGAAAGTGGCTTTCCTTCCAGGTCGGTCATGGTTATTTTAGCCAATCGCTCGTCTAATGGCGGGCGATTTTCGGGAACCTGGGTGGCTTTTTTGGGCGCATTGCAGCTTGCAACAATGGCTACTATTGCCAAAAAAATTACAAAAATGATACGGTACATCATGATGGCATTTTTTCTACAAAGATACCGTTCCGCTGGAACGGATACCGTTCCGCTGGAACGGGGGGGTACAAAGATACCGTTCCGATGGAACGGGTGGGGCATTTGCCTTTGCTTTTGTGAACGAAAAATTTGGTTGCCTGGCTTGATGGGTTATTGGATGTATGCGTCATTTATGAAAATTCGGCTCGATTTTAGTAGTGCTTATTCAGTATTTTATTTGCGCCTTAGGTGCCTTATTGTTTTATTATGAGCCGATTACTACACACCGCCTTTCTTATATTGGCTTTTATTTCTATGGGAAAAACCAGCAACCCGGTTTTTTCGCTTGAAACGAGTCAATCCATCGCGTTTGTCGACACCATTCGCCCGGTCATTTTTTGCCCTGGGTCGATCATCGTCAACCTTTTGCCCATGCGCTGCGATACAGTGCTTACCTACACCGTAAATGCTTTTGACGATCAGGGTACCGCCATTATCGTTTTGCTAAGTGGCATTGCCTCCGGAGGGGCCTTCCCTTCGGGTGCTACGGTGAACACTTTCCTGGCAACTGATTTGGCTGGAAATTCTGCCACATGCTCTTTTACCGTAACAGCTTTTGAACCGACGACGCAGCCTGTTTGCAGGCCAATGACAAACGTGTTTTTGGGGCAAAACTGTACCAAAAACCTCAAAGCTTTTGAACTTTTGGAAGGCGGACCTTATGGTTGTGCTTCACACTATATTGTTGAGGTCGACAAAATCGCCCCACCAGGCGATGGCCCCTGGGTCAGTGCCATGTTTGGCGTTGGCGATATTGACATGAGCTACCAGGTGCGGGTGACGGCCCTGTTGACCAATGCTGTCTGCTGGGGCATTGTCAAGGTGCAAGACAATTTGCCGCCTGTGTTTAATTGCCAAAACATTGATGTCCCCTGTGTGCTGCCCCTGGCACAACTCACGCCGGCTTTTTTGCGCGATAGCTTTGGCATAGCAACGGCCATACCGACCGTCAGCGATGGATGCAGCGGCAACATGCTGGCTATTTCTTTTACCGATATCATGCAAAGTTTACCCTGCAACGATACGAGTATCATCAGCGGCATCATCCGCCGAATTTGGTCTGCGACCGATCTGGAAAACAATACCAGCACTTGTGAACAAATCATCCGCCGTCGCCGAATCCTGGCTGATGTGCAGATTCCAAGCGACAAAGTGATCAATTGCAGCAACCCTGATTTTTCGGATGCTGTCAATGGCCGACCTTTTATAGCGTTTCAAAACCGCCACTACGAGCTTACACCAGAATCATTCTGTGAAATTGACGCTCAGAAGGTCGACAGCATTCAATCGGGAAGTTGTGCGGGCAATTACACCTTGCGCCGCACCTGGAAGATATTCGATGCTTGTTTGCCTTTTTCTGCAACCAACCCGAAAATAGGCGTGCAAAAAATCCTGGTGAAAGACACGACAGGACCTGTGCTGCATTGCCCCGCCGACATGATTTTTGCGGTGACAGATGTCAATTGCCGGGGGGCTGTTGATTTGCCGGATGCTTTTTTGAGCGACAATTGTTCCGCACTAACGGCATTTCAAGCATTTTGGACCGATAATGGCCAAACGGAAATGATGCTGGGCAGTATCGTATTCAACATGGATTCTACTGGAGTAGACACGGTTGGGGTACTGGGCATTGCGACAGATTTTCCAATTGGTACCACCACCTTGCTCTATACCGCAGAGGATGCTTGCGGCAATTTTGGGGAGTGCTCTTTCAACCTTACCTTAACCAATTTGTTGCCGCCAACGGCTGTATGTGACGCACTGCATACCACAACACTGCCCGATATTGGATTCATGAACATGGCAGCTGCCGTGTTGGACAACGGGTCCACCGACGATTGTTCCCCGGTAGCTTTCAAGGCAAAATTTGATGCCGTAAATACTTGTCATAACCAGAGCATGTTTACGGATACCTTGAAAATGTGCTGCCGCAATTTGGGTGATACTCTTTCGGGTGTTTTACGGGTGTACGATGTTGCTGTGCCGCAAGGGACTGTATCAAACAGCTTTGCCGCAGGGCATTTTACCGATTGCAATTTTAAAATTGTCGTTTCTGGTCCGAATGTGCCGTTTTGCACCGCTCCTGCTGATGTGAGCGTGAGTTGTGAGGACTTTAACCCGATGCTGGGGGCATACGGGGGCATCGTGTCGCAAAGCTGTGCGGTTGATTCTATATCTATTTTTAACAACATGAGCTTATTCGACACCTTGTGTGCACGGGGTACGATCTCGAGGGTGTTTCGGGTGTTTGACGCAGGTGGACAGATGAATCAATGTGTCCAAACAATTGTCGTGAACTACGAGCAGGATTACTACATCCGCTTTCCCGACGATGTATTTGTGACGGTTTGTGCTCCGGGCGGCGTGTATGGTCAACCGACGTTTTTTGGCAAGGACTGTGAACAGCTTACGGCGACGTATCAAGATAAAATGTTTACCATGGTGCCAGATGCCTGTTTCAGGATAGAACGCACCTGGAGGATAGTGAACCTGTGCACGTACGATTCGCTATTGCAGTTCATCAGTATCCCAAATCCCAACCCCAACCCGATCAACAACCACGCCGACAACCTGGTAGGCCCGATTGTTTCACCCATTCAGGACATGGGCGACCCTTGGCGGGCTTCGCTTTTAAAAGTTGGGCCCACCGATCCTTTGCCCACCAATTTCGCTGATTTCTATGCCGCCAACGCCAACGGCTACCAATACAAACAGATCATCAAAGTCAACGATACCCAAAAACCCGTGGTGCAAAATTGTCCAGATACCTTAATGATGGTGCAGGATATAACCAACAATAACGCGCAGCTTTGGAATGCTTCGTATTGGCTCGACCCATTGCACTTGTCGATGGACTTGTGTGAGACACCAACAGAGCTTAGTATTACTGCCAGAGACAATTGTGCGGGCAGTGGGGTCACGTTTAGGTATCAATTATTCCTTGACCTCAACGGCGATGGCATCCGCGAGACCGCCGTCAGCAGTAACGCGCTTCCGCCCAGCAATACGGTGTTTTACAACAACGCCAGCGGCGGGCCTGGTGAAGCCCGGCAATTCGATTTCCGACCGTTGACGACAGAGAACAAATGGCGCTTTGCTTTGCAGACGATCGTTTCAGGAGACCAAAAAACTGCCTATCTCCGGTTTAATTCCAGCAATGCTCCAAACACTTATGTGGTACCGCAACTGCCTTATGGTGCCCATAAAATCAAGTGGTTTGTCACAGATGATTGTGGCAATGAGACCATTTGTGAATACAATTTCACCATTCGGGACGGGAAGCCGCCAACCGTGCTTTGTCTGCAGAGCTTGAGCACCAACATTCTCCCTACCGGTATGATAAATTTATTCGCAACTGATTTTTTACAATACGCGGATGACAACTGCACCCCGAACCAGTTTTTAGTTTATGCCATACGAAAAGGAAGTACCGGTACAAGCTTCCCGACCGACAATAATGGAAATCCGCAGACCAACGTGACCTTCGCATGCAGTGAAATAGGGCCTAATCCGGTGCAGTTATGGTGTCGCGACAGATCCGGGAATGCCGGCTTTTGTTTGAGCAATGTCATGATTAATGACAATTCAGGCAATTGCAATGTACCAGATCCGCTTACCCTTGGCGGCTTTGTGAAGACCGCACAGAACGTAGGCATCGCTGGCGTTTCCATGAATCTTGAGGGTACCGCACCTTTTGCCCCGCCATTCTCCTATTTTCCGGGTAACATCACCGATACGCTCGGAAGGTATTCCTATCCGACCAGTATACCCGTGGGTTCCAATTTTACCATTACGCCGCTGTACGATCAGAACCCATTGAATGGTGTCACCACCTTTGATTTGGTGCTGATTTCCAAACATATACTGGGTATTGAAGCCTTGAGCTCTCCTTATAAATTGATAGCTGCCGATGCGAACAAAAGCGGGAGCATCACCACATTTGACATTGTTGAGCTTCGGAAACTCATTTTGGGGATTTATCAGGAACTGCCCTTTGCTGAAAGCTGGCGATTTGTGCCCACCGCTTACGTGTTTCCCAACCCATTAAATCCCTTTGTGCCGGCATTTCCAGAAGAAATAAGCATTGTCAGCCTGATGGGTAATATGAACAATGGCAATTTCGTGGGCATGAAAACGGGCGACGTGAACTATACCGCTGTGACCAATGCGCAGGCAGGAATGGATGCACGCAGCGCCGGCACCCAGTACTTCAATGTGTCGGCGAGCAGCCAAAGCGTAAAGGCTGGAGCGATAATTGAGGTAGTGTTTTCTGCGGAGGAGTTGTTGGAGGGCTGTCAGTTTACGTTGAATACCAATGGCTTGGAGGTGCTGGATGTTTTACCGGGGGAAAATATGGGTCGCGAACACTTCGGGTTGTTCCCTGAAAAAAATACCCTGACAATGGCTTGGGAAAAGGGTGGACAAGCTGATTTTACCTTGAAATGCAAGGCAATTGTATCGGGGAACCTGCGTGAAATGCTTTCTATCAGCAGCAGAATCACGAAAGCCGAAGCATATCAGCAGCAAAGCGCACAAAAATCGGAGCGTTTCGACCTAGCCTTGAAATTTCCGGAATTGGGTGCCTTCGAGCTGTATCAAAACCGCCCGAACCCTTTTGAGGACGTTACGGAGATAACGTTCAACTTGCCCGAAGCAGCGGCGGCCAAGTTGATAATTTATGATATAAACGGTCGGGTGCTGTATACGCAAACGGCACATTATGAACAAGGTGCCAATACCATTGGTATTGAAAAATCGGCCTTGGGTGCGCGTGGTGTGTTCTATTATCAGGTGGAGACGGAAAAGGGTAGTGCTACACGGAAAATGATAAAGATATAAGAAAAGGGTTTCAGGGTTTCATGGTTTCAAGGTTAAAAGGTTTCAAGGTTAAGGGGCTTCGCGTTTGGGGTTGAGTGATAAGGGATTGAGGTTTATTTTTAAAGGTATTTGACAGCAGAAGCGGCTAAAAGAACGAACAAATTATACATTTCATCGAGCGTTAAACCTCGTAGGTTTTTAAAACCTACGAGGTTTTTGGCCAAGCAAATGAACTAAAACATAAATCCATTTCTAATATAAATCGCTTGAAACAACACCTAAAGCCAAGCGATTGC
>JBBRWA010000183.1:0-12350 GCA_038246345.1 Chitinophagales bacterium | reverse complement strand
GCTTATTTTCCGGAGGAAAAGGTTGCTTTCTCTATTTGCGTGAACGGGAATCGCAAAGATTTTAACGAGGTGCTACTGACTTGTTTGCGGGCTTGTTTTGGATATTGACGGTGCTTGAATGGAACTGAATGGTTCCCAAAACAAAGTATACCAACCGAGAAGAAAAAACAGAATAAATGCCATTCTAAAACTAGCCAACAAAGGGAAAGCCCTATACCATGGTCTCGAAATGTCCGTCCAATAACAATTACTTCAGCTCCTTTGGAAATAAACACCATGGCAAAAATCCGATTTTTATTTTTTGGTCGGGATACAGCGATCCCAAGTTATGCTTTCAGGCGGAAGGCGGACAACTCGGGTTTTGAAACTACGGCGGGCGGCCATTGCGTTTGGATCGCTCGAACGCAATTCCATATATTTTGCCTCAGGAAGAAGGTTTGGCTTTGCCAAGTATTGGGGGTATTTTTGAGTTTTAGCCGGCAGAGAAGGGATTTAATATTTTTTTTCTAGAGGTTGAATCAAAATTCCAACTATTGAAGATATTGCCAAACTTTATTTCGAATTTCTTGGCGAAGACCTTCCAGGTTTTCAAAACGTGGAAGGCATAACGCTCGAATAGAATTAAATTTTGTTGACTATCCCGGCTCAACCCTTCTGACACAACCCCAGCCCGCCTTTTTCCATACCGCCGATGTGTGCAGTTTTTTCAAGAACTATTGGGAGGCTTTTGTGGCCTCATTGCAGTAATCGAATAGTTTTTTTGCATCCTCCTTGTTCTTAGCACATTCAGCCGCTTCACTCACGGCACAGTCTGCGTAATAGGCACCGTTGATCAATTCTTCATCAGGCATAATTAGTATTCTCTTGTAATCCTGTCACAAATTTGGCTTGGAGTTGAGCATTGCGACCCGTTATTATTACGGTTGCTTTGGCTTTTAATAAAGCCTTTGTTGTTTCGGCACCAAGACCTGAGTATGCACCGGTAATCAGAAATACTTTACTACTGAGGTCAAGATTTTCGACTATATCATAGATGTTTTTTTCTTTGCCATTTTGTCTGTTTTAATTTGAATAATGATATCATGAGAATGTTTATCAATATGTTTATTGATTTCCTGCTCGATATTGCCCACCAGGATGTTTAGAAAAGTTCGTTCCTTTTCGGAAAGGTGGAGGGCTTCAGTTGATTCATAATTAAAATTTGATTACTGCCCATCTTTTGGCGGTTGTTGCAACCGTATCGGAGGCGGCACCCTCCATAGTTTGCATTTTCAGGGATAATAGTCTGGGACGAAAATCGGGTATCCAACACGTAAAAAACATACTGCTGGACATTTTTATTTCACGCAGATTTTACGCCTGAAACCAAGTCATCCAAAATGTGTGTAAAATCTGTGAAAAAAAATCAGCGAGAAACCTAATTTTTGAAAAAGGCCTTGCTGGATCGCGGTTCCAACTGCGTGCCGCCGATCTGTCGGGTTCCAACCCGACTTACTCGCAGCGGCAGGTAGAACCCGCCGGATGGTACACGCTGGGTTGGAAACCCGCGCGAGCAACGGCGGAGCTAAAGCGCGGAGGGTACTCATTGAATCGTCTGCCCAGGGGCCGGCCCTGGCAGATAACGGTTCCCTAAAAAGGGCATTAAGCAACAGCGCAGTTACAGTGAAACAGGTTTGACAAAACGGGATATTTAAACACTTAAATAATTATCTTACAGCCTGTTTCACAGCTAAACGCTTTAAATAATGAGCCGATGAGAACCTGGATATTATTTATCTTGACCCTGCTGACAGGGTATTTTACCAGCAACCTACCTGTATCCGCTCAGGAACCCAGGCGTGTCACGCCTTTACCCGCCGAAGCCTTGGCGCGGGCGGGCACGACCCGCGCCGTCGTCGTGGGCATCTCCGATTACCAGGACCCTGACATCCCCGACCTGCGCTTCGCCGACCGCGACGCCGCAGCATTCGCCAACTTCCTGCGCTCGCCCACTGGCGGTTCGCTCGATGGCAACCACCTGAAGCTGCTGACCAATCAGCAGGCCACAGCCGGGCAAGTTATCGTCGCCCTGACCTGGCTCCTCCAAGAGAGCAAGGAAGGCGACCAGGCCTTTATCTACTTCAGCGGCCACGGCGACGTGGAGGCCAAACTCCTCAACCAGCTCGGCTTCCTGTTGCTGTGGGATTCGCCCGCCCACGCCTACTTGGCGGGCGCACTGCCAGTGGATATGCTGCGGCAGGTCGTCTCGACGCTTTCCATCGAATTGAAAACAAAGGTTTTCGTCGTTGTGGATGCTTGTCGGGCGGGCAAACTGGCGGGCAACACCGTCGTCGGTACCCAACTGACGAGCAATCAACTGGCTCAGCAGTTCAGCCATGAGCAAAAGGTGCTGAGCTGCCAGCCCAACGAGTTCAGCATTGAGGGCGAGCAGTGGGGAGGGGGCCGGGGGGTATTCAGCTTTCATCTCTGCAACGGACTGTACGGTTTGGCCGATGCCGACCACAACGGGCGGGTTTCCCTTTTCGAAATCGGCCGCTACCTCGAAGACCGTGTGCCGGGCGAAGTTGCCCCGCTTTCCCAACTGCCGCTCACGGTGGGCGACAAATTAACCCCGCTGTTTTCGGTGGACGGCCCGACGCTGGCAGCGTTGGAAAAACAAGGTATACCAAGCCCCATCATTGCCCCGGTCGAGCAGCGGGGAATGCTGCAAGAGCTACTGGCAAAAGCTGATTCGAGCATCCGAGGGTGGTACGCTGATTTCGAGCGGACGCTGCGGGACAAGCAGTTTTTTGAGCCGAAAGGCAATTGCACGGAGTATTTTTTCCAAAAACTTTCTGAAACGAAAAGCATCGCCGCGCTGCATCCCATGCTCAGCCGCAACTACGCGGCGGCCTTGCAGGACGATGCCCAGCAGGTGCTGAACATCATGTTAAAATCAGGTTTGACCGAACAGGTTTTGAGAGGGTCCTCTTTTGGCAAAATTTACAACAACTACCCGGCCTATCTGAAACGTGCTGGAGAATTGCTCGGCGAGTCGCACTATATGCACAACGTCCTGCGGGCGCGGGTGCATTTTTTTGAAGGAATGACACTTGACAAAAGTGAAAACAAGCGCACTGCCTTTCAAATAGCCCTGCAATGGCAGCCCGATATGCCCCACGCCCTGGTCGAACTCCTGCGCAACTCGGAAGCAGGACAACTGGATTCTGCCAAGTGGTTTTTTCAAAAAGCCACCACACTCGCCCCCACCTGGGTGGAGCCTTACATTGCTATGGCGGAGTTTTACAGACAAAAACTTCAGCAACCGGACAAGGCGGAAGAAATGCTAAACCTTGCCAGCCAGGTGGATTCCGCGTCCATACTTGTCAAATATGTAAAAGGCAGATTTTACGATGGACAACAAAACTACAAGCAGGCGGAAGCCTGGTATTTAAAGGCCCTCGTCGGAGCGGCGGGCGATATTTGTTTCCCTTGTGCCAATCAGGCATTGGGATCCATTTATATGAATACGGGTCGTATGCAGGAGGCCGAACAATACTTTTTCAAAGCTATTTCTCAAGATTCGACTTTTGTTTTCGCTCAAAATGGTTTGGCTTCCGTTTATTTTTACACCGACCGACTGGCCGAGGCGGAAAAATATTTCCTGAAAACCATTGCCCTTGATTCCACTTTCGTCCACGCCGTCAACAATCTGGGTTCCGTTTATCAAAACACCAGCCGCTACGCGGAAGCGGAAAAATGTTTCCTAAAATCCCTTGCGATTGACTCAACTTTTTGGTTTGCATACGCAAATCTGGCCGCGCTTTATCAGGAACTTCAACGCTGGGAAGCCTCGGAAATCATGGCGCAAAATTCCATTGCATTTGCCCCACCAATTGCCGGCCTGGTGGCAGTCCTTGGAAACGCCCAAACCCACTTGCCCGGGCGTTTGGCCGATGCCAAAACAACCCTCGAAAAAGCCCTCGCCCTTGATGCGGCATGGCCAGATACCTACATCTACCTCGCTCAACTGGCTTTAAAAAACAATCAGACCGAAGAAGCGTGGCTGTTGCTCGAGAAAGGACTTGAAAATGGATTTGGCAACGGGCAATTGCCGCCTTCAGCACTGTATGAAGGCCCTGATTTTGAAGGCATGAGGAAAGCTGCGCAGTGGAAGGACTTGATGAAAAAACATTTCCCAGAGCAGGTGAAGGACTGAACGCCAAGTGCGCGGGTGACTCGAAGTCACCCGCGTACTTATGTTTTTAAAAAATTGAAAATCAAGCAGTTGAAAAGCACCCTCTTCCCCTTCGCCGAGCTGCCGCTCTTCCTTTTTGGTCAACAAAAACCCAGCTCCGTTGAAACTACGTCGGGCAAAGGTGTTCAGCCGATTCCCGATTGCACTAGGCTCCAAACCCTACTCAAAACAACAAAAAGCTAGTGCCGAGTCCACCAGTTGGCGTATGAATATGCGAAGGCAGATTTTTCACTTATTAAGGCACGATACCCTCCTTCGCCAAAGCTATGGCGGGTAAAATGGCGATCCCGAAAGCGTTCGGGATTAACCAACGAGCAACGAAGATACGTGGAAAATATGGCCGCCAGATTCATACGCCAACTGGTGGACTCGGCACTAGCGCAAAGCTTCGGCCTTGTGCTGTTTATCCGCGCTGGCTGTGCCAGCAAAGGCAACCCTTCGTGACAATGGTGGTCGCCCTCGCCAAGTTTTGAGCCGAACAAATGGGGGATGGAGCCGTAAGATTTTTTACCCAGAGGTTTCATGAAAAAATATTCGGCTCAAATCTACCCATTAAAAATAAAGCAGTAAAAAACGGCAGATCATGTACCTTCATCCAAACAAGCCTTGGCACCTGTTGTTACCAACGAAGAAACAAATCGACCCATGCGACACCTTGTATTAATGTTTAGCCTTGCAATACTGCTCCACGCCTGCGAGGAAAAAAAAGAGATGAGCTCCATCAGCCCGGAAAACTGGGCGCATAGAACCATTGATGTCAAACCAAGCGCTACGCAAGAATCGGGGAGAAGTTACCTGTCCGTGTATTCTCAAATTTATAGTCAAACGGAACACCGAACCCACGACCTGACGGCCACCATCAGCATGCGCAATACAAGCCTTGAGGACACCGTATTTGTTTTAAGTGCAAAATACTATGGCACCAAAGGCAATGCCATTAGAAGCTATTTTGACAAACCAATCTATTTAAGGCCGCTGGAAACCGTAGAAATTGTGATTGATGAGCTGGACAAAGAAGGCGGAACAGGGGCCAATTTTATTTTTGATTGGGTAATAGCACAAAATGCGAGCGAACCACTTTTTGAAGGAGTCATGATTTCTACCTCCGGGCAACAAGGATTGTCGTTTTCGACGCAGGGGAAAAGAATCAAATAGACTCAGCAAAAGGGCGATAGAAGCCAAAAAACAGCCTAAATGGCCTAAAAGGAATGCTTCTTGTGCCGCATCCATCGGCCGTGGAATTTCTTCCTGTTTTTAGACTGTCAGTTCGTTTTCAGCCTGCATTTCCACCCCCCGCTTAAATATCTGTGCGATGACAAACACGAGGCCAGCCATGAACAGAAACTCACCTGCTTCAATGCTTTCAGGCGCTTCTCCCGTTGTTTTCAACAACCATTCGGCATGCCCAGTGCTCAACAGCGCAATGATCCAGATTTCAAATAAGACATAGCTGATATTTTCCAGATTTTTGCCAACCTCCATTGTAAAGGGGCTCGTCAGGTTTATTTTCGAGATGGTTTTAATTACCATGAACCAGACCCAAGCTTTCAGCGCCGAAAATGCGACCAAAAGGGAAACATATCCTGCGTAATACCAGAAGCTGTACTGCCGGAGTCCTTCAAGGTCGAGTCCTTTATACAGTTTCTTAGCTGCTTCAGGCTTAATCCAACTGACACCAAAAGAAACCAGGATCGCTCCGGCTTCAATCATAAAGCCTACAAATGCTACCCAAGCCAAAACATTCAGCACCATGAGTATTTGCTCGGTTCTTGTTTTTGATTTGTTTTCCATAATTCGTTTTTGTTTGTTGTTTCAAGCATCTTAACGACGCAAATGTCAATAAATTTTTATTGATAAAAAATAAATAAAGAATTTTTTTCGATAATTTTTTTGGAAAGTATGGTTTTCGGGAGAAATTTCCTTTGAGCATGGAGACTTGGCAGGAGGCTTATTTTGGTGTCGCATCCGACCCAGACTTGGTATACAAACCCGGAAGAAAGAAGGTGTTGAAGCACCCTTTAGTCATGAAGCGTATTTTTAAGACGGCGTACTTTTAAGCTAAATTTGAACAACCAGAGATGCAAAACCTGCAAAAGGAGCTTGAGCTGTTATCATGAGTCAATAAAACCAGCCCATTTGTCGACAAAAAAACCTACATTTCCCCATTTGCTGCAGTTTTGTGCCCGCCCGCGACCAAGAGGGATGATCGTTCAACAAACAAAACTGCCCGCATGATAGATACATTAACCGCCCCTGCCCCGCCCCAAAAGCCCCTTTCTGGTTCCCCGGAAGAAGAAGTGATCAACTACATTTTGCAATTTGCGCCGCTTACGGCTGCTGAAATCAAGTTCCTATTAGAAAACATCAAGGTACAATCGTTTCCAAAAGGAAAGGTGCTGATCCGGGAAGGCCAGTATGCGAAACGGTGCTATTTCGTCATGAAAGGCTGCGTCAGACAGTATTACCTGGTTGAGGGCGAAGAGAAAACCACCAATTTTTTCACGGAGGGGCAACCGATCACAGCATCGGAGGGCAACCTTAACATGAATCCAGTCAAATATTACCTTTCCTGCTTAGAAGACTGCATTTTGACCCTTGGCACGCCCGAAGACGAGGTCAGGATGTTTCAGGCGTTCCCACATTTTGAGTCCATTTGCCGTGTAGCCGTGGAAGATGAACTGGGCAAGAACCAGGAAAAATTGGCCTCCTACATCATCAATAGTCCCGAAGAACGCTACCTGAATTTGTTGGAAACCCGTCCCGATTTGTTGGAAAGGGTGCCGCAGTATCAACTGGCAAGCTACTTGGGTATAAAGCCTGAATCGCTGAGCCGAATCCGGAAGCGTATCATGGTGCGGGTAACTTCTTAACCAAAGTCAATGAATTGAAATTTTTCCCTCCTGAATTTTGCCCTTGAATTTGCAGCAGCAGGTTCATCACGTTCAAAAACAAGTTCTATGTGGCAAAAACTCAGGCTCACGGCGTATGCCGTGGCACTTTTCTCAACGCTTTCTATTGGTCAGACCCTTACACAAACCGTACGTGGCAGCATCCTTGATGCCGACAGCAAACTACCGCTCATCGGCGCTCAGGTCGTCATCAGCAGCCTCGACCCGAAAGTGGGCACAGTGACAGATGTAAGGGGCAATTTTCGATTTGAAAAAATACCCATTGGTCGGATAGACTTACAAGTCACCTACCTCGGCTACGAAAACCTGATGGCGTCGAACATCGTGGTAAACTCTGGCAAAGAGGTCATTTTGAGCCTTCAAATGCAGGAAACGGCTCAAAAAATGCAGGAACTGACCGTGACGGCAAACCGAAACAAAGGCAATGCAATCAACGACCTTGCGCTCATCAGCGCCCGCTCCATTTCCCCTGAAGAAACCAATCGATACGCGGGCGGTTTCAACGACCCCTCCCGCATCCTGTCGAATTTCGCGGGCATCACCAGCACCCAGGATGGCAGCAATGACATCATTGTGCGCGGCAATTCGCCCAAATACGTGCAATGGCGGCTCGAAGGCGAGCAAATCACCAATCCCAACCACTTCGGCGACCAAAGCGCCGTGGGCGGCTCGGTCAGCATTTTGAACAACAATATCCTGGCCGCCTCCGATTTTTACACTGGTGCCTTTTCCCCTGAATACGGCGACGTGCTCTCCGGAGTGTACGACGTGAAACTGCGGTCGGGCAACAACGAAAAGTTTGAAGCGGTATTCGGTTTTGGGCTTTTAGGGACCGAACTGACCCTGGAAGGCCCCTTCAAAAAAGACTATGGCGGCTCTTTTTTGGTCAATTACCGCTACTCTACCATCGGGCTGATAAGCGACCTTGGACTTTTGGACAATATTAGTGGGGCTTTGAATTTTCAAGATGCAGCGTTCAAGGTTGTGTTGCCGACCAAAAAAGCGGGTGTGTTTTCCTTGTACGGAATGGGCGGAAAGAGCAGCTTTATGCTGGAAGATGTCACGCCAGCGCTTTGGGAAACACCCGGCGACCAGTTCATGCGCGCCGAAATACGGGAGGATTTTGACAAAGCGGCCCAACTTTTCAATGTTGGCATCAAGCACAGTCTGACTGTTGGCAAAAAGGGCTTTCTCAACAGCAGCATGACCTATTCTCAGGAAGGAATTGACGACGATATTTTCGAATCGGGGCTTGTCAAGATTTTTGATGGCGACGGGGTGTTTTTGCGCGATTCGGTCATCAACAAAACCTTGAATTTTAAAAGCCGCCTGAAAAAACCCAGCTACCGGGGCTCTATTACCTACAACCACAAATTCAATGCGCGGCACAAGCTTCAAATTGGCACTAAGTACACGCGCTTTGATTACCAATTCAATCAAAGCCAGCTTGATACGGGAAAACAGAATCGGGTAGTACTGCTCGATTTTGCAGAAAACATCAGCACCGTCCGAAATTTTATCACCTGGAAATACCGCGTACATGAAAACCTCAGCATTGTGTCGGGGTTTCACAACATGAATGTGCTGTTCAACAAAAAAAGTACGTTAGAGCCGCGGCTTGCGCTGGATTGGAAGCTTGGGCCCTCCAGCTCCATTCATGCGGGCTATGGCAAGCACAGCAACATGGAGAGCATCCACCATTATTTTGCCAAGGTGACCCAGCCCGATGGCAGCGTCACGGAGCCTAATCGCGACCTGGATTTGCTGAAAGCGCATCATTTTGTATTGGGCTATGAAAAACGATGTGGCAAAAACCTGCGGGCAAAAATTGAGGCCTACTACCAACACCTGTACAACCTGCCCGTCGAAAACCTGGATACCAGCTATTTCGCCACCATTGTGGAGGGGTTGGATTTCCGCTATGTCGATTTGGTGAACAAGGGCAGCGGCAAAAACTACGGCCTTGAAATAACATTGGAAAAGTTTTTCAGCCACCAATACTACTATTTGATCAATGCATCGCTGTACCAGTCGAAATACACCCCACTTGACGGCATAGAGCGAAACACGCCTTTCAACGGCAACTATCTGGTAAACATCCTGTGCGGCAAAGAATTTTCAAAGCTGGGCAAAAGACAAAACCAGACCCTTGGGCTGAATGCCAAAGTCTTTTTCGGGGGCGGCAGAAAGATCATTCCATTGCTACGCGACGTTCAGGGCAACCTGGCGGTCGATCCGGCCAACAACCGTTATTGGGATTACAGCAAAGCCTTTGAAAACAGCATCGAAGACACGTATCAGGTACTGGTTTCGGCAAGTTACAAATGGAACAAAAAGCGGGCAACCCACGAACTTTTCCTCAACCTCGACAATTTGACCAATAACAAGGGAAAGATTATGGAATTTTATGACCCGGAGAAACCTAATTCCATTGGGCACATGACCCAGTTCGGTTTTTTTCCGAATTTGATGTACAGGGTGTATTTTTGAGGATGCTAAGCACTCATGATGAAATTCGCCAAACACAAAGATTTTGACACCTTTTTAGAGGCCATTTTGCCCGAAGAACAGGCGATTTGTGCCCGTTTGCGCACGCTTATTTTGGAAAACTTCCCCGAATTGAAGGAGAAGTTTTCCTACGGTGTGCCCTATTTCCACGGTAAAACCCGTATCTGTTTTTTGTACCCGGCCAGCCTGCCGTACAGCGGCATTGCCGAAGGGGTATTGTTTGGGTTCAACCGTGGGCATCTGCTTTCCAATGAACATGGGTTATTAGGTATGGGCAATAGGAAAGAAGTTGGGTACATTTCGCTGCTGCAAGCAAGTGACATACGAGCGGGAATTTTACTGGAAATGCTGCACGAGGCCGTATTGTTGGATGCTGAAATGGCACCGAAGAAGCGAATTTGATGCAAAAATTGAAACCCAATCATTTTCCCATTATCTTTGTCGAATAATTCCCGCACATAACATACTCATAAACAATGTGCTACAATTTCAGCCGGACAAACAATGCCCATTGATATCTTATTTCTGATCGCCCTGGGTTATGGATTTTTTCAGGGGTTTTATCAAGGTGTTATCTCAACGATATTCAACGTTGCTGCCTACCTCTTTGGCATTGTACTGGCTTTTAAGGTGACGCCCACCACCACGAACATCATGGAGACCATCTTCCATTCCTCCAACCCCATGATGTACATCGCGGCCTTTGTGGCGAATATTGTGGTCATTATGTTTGTGCTTAAAATAGTATCCAAGAGTCTGGAAAGGGCTTTTCAAGCGGCTTACCTGGGTATTGTCAACCAGGCGCTTGGCGCTTTGGTCATGGGTGCTTTTTACGTCCTTATTTGCAGCATTGCGGTATGGTTTATGGTAAAAGCGCAGTTCCTGAACCCACAAACCATCACGGAATCCAAAACATATCCTTTGCTGGAGCCCTTACCCGGAAAAGCGTACGACCTGGCGCTTCGGTTCAAACCATTGGCAGAAGAAGCCTGGGGTACCTCGATGACCTGGATGGACAGGCTACAAGAATACGGCGACAACAAAACCAAAAATATGGACAGCGGCAGTGGTCGTATTTACAAGCCGGATCCAAAGGGGATTGAAACTGACCCAAATGCCGGGGCCAAGAACCAACCTAAAACCTATTACCCTCCGGAAGACTCGGACGGGCTCGAGGAGTAAGCCATGAACATTTTGCTGCTCGACAATTACGATTCCTTTACCTACAATCTCTACGATTATTTGTTGCAGACGGGCGTGGACTGTACGGTTTTGCGCAATGATGCTTTTACAATGGGGGAGCTTGAGTTGCTTGACTTTCAGGCTATTGTGCTTTCTCCTGGCCCCAAACGTCCGGCCGATGCCGGCTTGATGATGGCCGTTATTGAACGCTATTACCGGCGCTTGCCCATATTGGGAATATGTCTTGGACACCAGGCTTTGGGCGAATTTTTCGGCGCAAAACTCTTGAAAGCAAGTCTGCCCATGCACGGAAAAACCTCGGTAATTCAGCACCAAGGCCATCCCATTTTTCAGGATATCCCAGCGGAATTTACCGTGATGCGCTACCACTCCCTGTTGCTTGAACCGCCCCTCCCGCCCTGTCTGCATTGTCTTGCCAGCACAGGTTTAGGTGAAATCATGGCTTTGGCGCACCAGTCATTACCGCTTATTGGCGTACAATTTCACCCAGAATCCATTTTAACGGAACACGGCCTGTTGTTGCTGCGCAATTGGGTCGCCTCGATTTCACGCACATGAAAAACATTTGGTTTCCCGTTTTTGTCGCATTGTCCATACTCCATATTGTTGGTGTAGTGAGCAGTACGGAGCTATTATGCACGATTTCCAAGCCCCTATTGATGCCTTTATTGGCGTTGTGGCTGATGAAAGAAACACGTGGTATACCGTCGCCCCTGCGAACCGCGTGGCTCATAGGCTTGCTTTTTTCCACGCTGGGTGATATTTTGCTGATGTTCAGCGGCGGCACTTTTTTCCTGCTGGGCTTGTCGGCTTTTTTGCTGGCCCACCTGTCCTATATTGGCGGCATTTCGAAAGGTCTGAAGGATCGCAGGGGTTTTTTGCTAAAAAAACCCGTTTGGATACTGCCCTTTTTGCTGTTCCCCATCGTACTGCTCTACTGGCTTTGGGAAGGCATTCCCGGCGGTATGCGCATTCCAGTAGCGGTTTATGCCCTGGTAATCGCGACAATGGCCCAAAGTGTGGCCAATTTGAAGGGCAATATTTCCAATAAAATATTTTGGACGATGATGGCCGGTGCCATACTGTTTGTGCTGTCCGACAGCCTGATTGCGGTCAACAAGTTTGGGCACGCATTTGAGGGCGGTCGCGTGGCGGTGATTGGCACGTATATGCTGGGGCAGTGGTTGTTGGTGAAGGGGGTTCGGGAGGTATTGAAAATGTTTTGATTTCTCAATAAATTTCCAATGTCCAACAAGGAATGTCCAAATTCCTTGTTGGACATTGGAAATTTATTATCCTGAAACCTGCCCTAAGCTCCTTCGGCCCCTTCCTTTCGCTTACTCCGCTGCCACAGCACCACAATTCCCGTAATACTCACCACAAGCAGCACCCAAGAAATTATTTCAGCTTGGGTAAGTTTCATGCCCAGCACATCGTGTATCACATTCACCCGTATTTTTTCGATCAATAAACGCTCAATAGCGATGAGGCCG
>JBBRWA010000182.1:0-12379 GCA_038246345.1 Chitinophagales bacterium | reverse complement strand
TGTTGGAGGCTGGGCCGGGTTGGGTTTTGCAGTCGTCGAACTTATCCGCCACGCCATCACCGTCGCCGTCGGGGCAGCCTTTGGTGGCGGCGGGACCTTTTTCAGTGGGGCATTTGTCGTCTTTGTCGGGGATGCCATCGTCGTCGTAGTCTGGGGTTGGGGTGGGCGGTGTTGTTGGGTTGGTTTTGGGCTGGTACACGAACAAAAAATTACCGCCCGGCGCATGGCCTTCAAAATTGCCCACCAAGGGCCTGTCACCACCCAGGGGCCAGAATTCCGTAATATCCGGGCTGCGCAAAATGCAGTCTTTACCGCCAAGGGTAGCCAGGGCTTCCCGGAACCAGCGCACGAAATCGGAGGGGTGCTTGGTGCGGTTTTTGCCACCGGAGGTCATCAGGATGCGGCTTTTGTTGGCTAAAAGGTCGTGTATATAGCGGGTAAATTGTTCATCTGCTTGTCCGCTTGGGGCAGCCCACTCTTCGTTTTCATCCTTCAAGGCTACCCTGCTGTCGATGGTGCCGCTGTAACAAGCGTCTATGGCCAGCAGGATATGTGGGCAGGGGATGGTGGTCACGTGGCGCGGCAGTTGCAACAGCGAATACCATTTCCGGTCCGACATTTCCCCGGCGCTGGACTTGCCGTCTTTCGGGATAAAAAATCCTTCCTGCACGTCGTCCAGAAACTGTCCGTGACCGCTGAAAAAGACCATCAACTGGTCGTCGGGGCCATACGAGCGCGCGCGCCAGCGGGCAAGTTCGGCCTGGATATCGGCTAAGGTGGGGTTTTTTACCACTTTCGATTCTGGAGAAAAGCTGTAGCGTTCCACCAGGTCATTGCGTATTTCGTCACATTCCCGGATCAGGCTGGGCAGGGTTTTCCAGGAGCCGCTGTTGTCGTATTGTTCTACGGCGAAGAACAGGGCGTAGTCTTTGCCGCCAGGGCGGCTTGGCGGGGTGGGGTGGTGGGTGGCGCTGAGCGCGAAGAAAAGCGGAAGGAGTAAGAGGAGCTTTCGCATGGTAGCAGGTGGTGTTTATGTAAGTTTGTGGGCAAAATTACATAAAATGCAAATATTATATGCTGCCTGTCGAGGAAGATGTAAACTGGTACGGTATGAAATCTTAGAAATCCAATAGAATCTAGACAACTTTTCATCAAAAAATTAAAACAAATTGTATTTTTATTTAAAATTTAAAAACAAATGGTGGCGAGATAAAAAAGATTTCATCCTCGAACTATTCCAGAAATTTGAAGCAGCGCGGTGTGTGCTGGAGGGCACGGAGTGTTTGAGCGCAAGGGAGTTGCAAAAAATATGTTGATTGGGAATAAAAAAATTTTCGAAATAGTACCTAATTAGATACCTTTGTAATGTGCTTAACCATGCCAGAAATTGCCCGGATAATCCATCTCGAGCCGTTTAAACTCACCCTGCTTTGGAATACCTCCGAAATACGGGTTTCTGACTTTGCGCCACTTTTCGAGATTTGGGATAAGGAAGGGGATGCCAAAATGGCGGTGCTTCAAGATTGGGAGACTTTCCAACAAGTGATAATTTCTGAGGACCGCAGCCTTTGCTGGCCGAATGTTTCGGTTTCTTTTTCATTCAAAGCAGAAACCCGTACAGCCCCTTTGGAGTTGGACGCTGTGGAACTTTATCACCAAAGCCAGTTGCTCCGGAAGCTTGGAAAACTTCATATTGGTTCCATGTTTCGGCAAGCAAGGAAAAAAGCCGGCCTAACCCAGGCTGATGTGGCTTTGAACAGCGGCACTACCTCAAAATATATTTCCCGCATCGAAAATGACCAGTCCGATATCCAAGTGGGAACCCTGCAGAAAATTGTGGAGCTTGGAATTGGAGAAAAAATGACGATTTCTATCGGTGAGATGAATTGGATGCTTTCCGAACGGGAGCAAGAATATGGTAAAGACATGCCCTGAGGGTTGCCGAAACAGAACTTACCCCCCCTGCTGCCGATAATGCTCTTTCCGTTGCTCCTTTGAATCATCCATTTTTGCCCCCATTTTTACCGAACGCCAATTGAAATCCCGGCCATAGTTGCGCATCGCTTTTTGGGGTTGGAAAACGCGTTCGTCGTGCGGCACAGCCTGGTATGGGGTGACATCAGGCGTTGGGGTGAAAAAATCGTCCAGCAGGGTCGCAGAAGCATCATACTGGTTTACGTATGGCACATCCAGGATGTTGTAGATGGCTTTTAAGATGGCACCGAAATTGCCGTGTCGGTGGGAAACATAACTGCCGCGCTTCACGTAAGGCCCTGCCATCATCAAGATGGAACGGTGGGCATCAAGGTGATCCACGCCTCCTTGCGGGTCGTCCTCCGTGACAATAACGAGCATGGACTTCCAATAAGGGGTGTGGCTTAGAAATTCCAACATGCGGCCCAGGGCCAGATCATTGTCAGCGACGTAGGAATGGATGTAGGGGTAGCCGTCGTCTGGGCGCGGACTGGAGGTGTGGTCGTTTGGCAATTGAATGGTCACCAAAGCGGGCATGGTATCTTTCCCGGAGAGCCACAACTCCCGAAAATTGCGTTCAAACTGCTCTACCCTAAATTGGTCGGGAATACTGGTGTTGTACCCGGCGTAATCGCGACAAGTGCGGTCGCGCAACACGGCGGGCATGGGCCAGGCGACTGGGTGGGCCGCGCCAAAGAGTGTATCGAATTTTTCTTCGTAGTTGCCATTAAATTCATTGCATTCCCCGAAATTGTAAAATGCCACATCGTGCCGCGCAAGGTTTTCCCACAGCCCGCCTGTTTCATTGTAATCTTCCGGGTCGATGCCGCCGGTGGAGCGGGGGAAAACGCGGCCTGGAGCCGGGGAACTGGGGTCGAACCGGCCTGCAGCCACCGAGTTCGCTTCTACATATTCATTGGGCAGGGTGCCCATCATCCAGTGGTGCCCGTGGATGGAAGCGTCGGAATCACAGTAGAAATTGTCGCTAAAAGCCCATTGACGCGCAATTTTGAGGTGGTTGGGTGAAACGGTAACGCCCCTGAGCGTATCTTTTGCAACTGCGGGTTTGCTGCTGTCCTCGGGCTGGTCTGTGGCATTGCTTTGCGGTCCTTTTGCGGTAATGATGTCCACATTTTCACCAAAACGGGCCAGGGAAGCGTCACCATTCCCGTTTTTGAGCTGCCCCAACACTTCATCATACGTGCGGTTTTCTTTTGTAATGTACACGATGTGGCGGATGGGGCTTTTGCGCAATCCAGAAACGGGCGGACAAGGGTTTTTTCCATCGTCAACAATGATGGTTTGCTGGAAAGTGTTTTCTTGTACCTGTTGGGTCATTTTAGCCAAGGTTGTGGCATCAGGCACTTCCAGTTGCTGAAAGCTGCCCTGCTGAATATCGCCGACGTACGTACCCATGGGCGGCGGAACAAAGCCCTTCCCGCCATTTTGCCCGGCACCCCAACCGCGGGCAGACAGCACCAGCAATTGGCTGTCCTGCTGCGCCAGGGCGACGCGGGTGCAGCCCCATCCACTGGGAATAAATCCTTTTGTTTTATGGCTTTTTACATCCACAACGGCAACGGCATTTAAGCCTAACAAAGCGACATACAGGGTTTTTTCATTCCTGGAAAGGCAAAGGCCAAAAGGCATGAGTCCGCGGTAAGAGTCAATTAAAGGGTTGATTTTCAGGGGTATATCGCGTTTTATTTTTCCGCTTTTCCAATCAATCACCGTGATGCAATCATTGCTGGCATTGGAAACATAAGCATAGCGGCTGCCAACGGCCACGGAGTTTGGGCTCGCGCCGCCGACGATTTCCACGCCTTCAATCTTTTCGCCAATTTGCAACCCTGTTTTTAATTTGCTGACCACTTTGTTGCGTTGAAGGTCAATGACCCAAACACTCATGGCTTCTTCCGCCAGCGCCGAACCCAAGCCGGGAATAAAGCGGCCATCGGGTAGGGTAGTGCCTTCTTCCGCTTCCTTGGAGGGCAATCCATAAGGTGGAAACTGGAGCATCATACTGTCCTTGTTCGTTTGGGTTACCCCTGGCACCAGCGGGTATTGGTACAGCCCGACATTGGCCACCAGGGCACGGCTGCCGTCAGGGGAAAGGGATATGCCAAAAGGGATGCGGCCAACGGGGATGGACGCGGTCGCCAGCCCTGACGCAACATCAATCCGTACCAGGCGGTTATTGCCGCGATCGAGCACCAGAAGTTCGTTTTTGTGTGGGTTGAAAGCAATGTCTGAGGTAAATGAGTCTTTATATTTTACGCCATTCACGGTGGTATCGAGCAAAAAATGGCTGATAATGGCGCGTTTTTGAAGGTCAAATACCGCCACGTTGCCTTCATCGCCACCGCTGAGGTAGGCGCGTTTGCCATCGGGTGCGAAAACGGCACCTAAAAACGCGGCCCTTTTTGGGTCTTGCCCATAAGCTGGTATTCGTTCTGCGAATGGATTTTCTTTCGTTAAATCGACGATGCTGATGGCTCCATTGTGGTGCAGGATAAGGGCTGTTTTTTCGTCGGGTGAAACGGCAAGGCCAAAGGCACCGTTGGTCACGGGAACCGATTTTCCTGCCGGGGTGACATAGCGGCCAGAAGGCAAAACGGAAACGCCTGTCCGATCAATTTTTGCAAATGCTTGCGCACCGGGTACTTGCAGGATTTTAAGGGGTTTTTGGGCAGACAGGCTGCCGCAAATGGTGTTCAGCAGCAGCATTGCCAGCAGCCCTGAAAGTGTTCTTTGTGGAATCCGGCAAGAAAGCGCGTCGTTTTTCGAAAAAAAAGCCATAAATCGGTAATGTTTAAAGGATAAAATAAGGCAGCATTGATGGAACTTGTGAAACCAGGCGCGTCGTATTCGCGCATCAATGCTGGGCAAAACGATACGACAGTGTCAGTTCAAGGCTCCGTCCCACCGCATTTATACCGGAACCATGCAGGCGATAATCCCGGTTGAACAGGTTGTGCAAAGCCAGCATTATCTGCAGGTTTTGACGTTCGAAGCCTCCGAAAACGTTTACAATATTCCATCCAGGCGTTCCACCCAGGGGAATTCTATTGTCGTCTTTATCTCCCTGTGCCAACCGGGTTTGTGCCTGCGCGGCCATCCATTCCACCGTGGCGAACCATGGGGCTTTTGGCTGGAACCGCAGCGCTAAGCGCCCGTTCAAGGGTGGAATCCGGCGCACAGGTTCTTGTTTGCTTAGGTTTTGTCCAAAGGTGTAGCAGAGGTGTCCGTTGGCCAAAAGCCAGGGCAATATGTGGTATTCCCATTGACTTTCAATGCCTTGGATATAGGCTTTTTCCACGTTTTCTTTTCGATAAACCGGGTAGTTTTGAATGGAATCGGGTGTTTTTATCCGCGCTATCAGGTCGCGCAGTTCATTGCGGTACACAAAGGTTTCTGTTTTTAAACGCCGGCTTTTCCATTTGAATCCTGCCTGAATATTATGGGACCGCTCTGGGCGCAAGGAATAGTTGGGCAATTCGTATCGAAAATCCACGATGCCGAGGGTGCCCATATCATCAATATTGGGGGCCCTGAACCCGCCATTGTAGGAAAAAAAGGCTACGGCACGTTTATCGAGCCGGTACATGAGCGCGCCATCCCAGATTAATGCCTGCGGGCTGATGGTCGTTTCTCCTAAAACTTCATCTGTAATATCGATTTTGAATCCATTGTATCTAGCTCCCAGTTCGAGTTTCCAGGGGCGGAACTTGATTTCATGCCTGGTGAATACCGCCCAACTTTGCATGGAAGCCCCATCGGGATACAAGCCGCGCTTGGCAGTTGTGTTTCCAGTATTGAGGTCAATGTCATGCCTGCTGCTGCTTACTTTATCTGCATACATTTCTATGCCTGAGTTGGCCGTCCAAAAGCCTGTTAGCCTGCTGCTGATGTTGCTGCTAAAACCCAGGGTTTGCACCGCATCCCGTTCTTCGCGGCGGATGCTTGCATTGTTTTTCTGGCTGGAACGGCCTTCTACGGTATGTTGAACGGAGCCGATTAAGTACCAGTTTTCAAGCCAGGGTGAATTTGTTTTTCCGTCCAAACGGGCGAAGTAAAGGCTTCTTTTCTGTGGGTTAAATTCATTGACCGCAAAGTTTTCCAAGCGTATTTTATGGAAAACGGGCACATGTTGCTGTTGAACATGGTTTCCGGCAAGGGTCAAAGCGGTTTTGGCGCTGGTTTTTACCTTCATTTTTAGATCCAGGGCCTTTTCATCATAGCCGCTTGGGGCCTGCCTCCCAGTGGTATCGCCACCAACCAAATCGCCGTAATGCCGATAGCTGCCGCCGCCCTGGAGGGCAAATCTTTTGCTGGAATATCCCAATTCAGCCCTGCCACTTTGCTCCATTCCTTGCGACCAAAGGCGGCCTAATGCCCGGCCACTCCATTGTCTCACGGCTTGAAAATCAGCTGCTTTGCTGAACAGTTGAATGGTGCCGCCCATGGCATCCGAGCCATATTGAACCGATCCGCTTCCCCGCAAAATTTCGGCACGACCGATGGAAAAGACGTCAATGGTGTTCAGATATTGGTTGGGGCCGTAGCGGTAGGTAGCGTTGTTGAGCCGGATGCCGTCGAGCAACAGCAAGGTTTGGTTTCCAGTAAGCCCTCTAATGAAGGGAGAACCTCCTCCGAGGTTGGTTTTTTGGACAAAAACACCCGGAATATTGCCAAAAGCTTCGGGTGTTGCGCGTACCTGAAAGTCACTAAGCCGTTTTGTATCCAGCACATCAATGGCTGCTGCGGTAGTGAATCTTTCATTGGGTACACGATTGGCCGTAACGACCAGTTCTGGCAGGGGTTTCAGGCCAGCGGTATCTGTTTTTAGCACCGATTGGGTGTCTAGTAGCGTTTGCTGGCCAATTACACTGGGCAGCAAAAACGCCTGGAGCAATAAAAAAATCAGTAGATGTTTAAGCATAATCAGTAAAGGTAGCGCGAGAAGGTATTATGCGTGCGCTAAAAAACTGCCACAGGATGGCCTCAAAAACACAGGTTCTGGATAAAAAAACGGACCTGGCCAAAAAGCAGCCAAGTCCGTTCAACATCGAGGTGAGCTATTAATTTTTTGAAATCCAGAGTTCGTCGTTGACGTTGTCTGTGGTATTGCCAAATTGGCGTTGCAAGGCGGCGTTGTAATTGTCGGTATTGTTGTCGCGCTCGCTGGTTGGGTACTGGAATCGGCGTGGGATTTTTCCGGAGTTGCCAGTGCCTGGTCCGCCAAATGCGAAATCTGGTGCGCCGGTTCTGCGGTAGTGGAAGTAAGCTTCCAAACCAGCTTGTTGAAACAGTGCGAGATAGCGTTGTTCCAGAATCTGATTCAATCCGTCGGCATTGTTGCCTTTGTAATTTACAAGTGGCTGTGCCAGGTAAGCCAATATGGCCGCATCATCGGAAATTCCAAAGAAATTCATGGAAGCTGTGATGCCTTTTTTGTACCAAGTATCGGCATTTCCAGCTGGATACCAACCGCGGTTGATACCTTCTGCGATGTTGAAGCACATTTCAGCGTAGCCAATCTGCACACCCGCTTCTGCTGTATAGCCGCCGTAATAACGTGCTCGGCCGATAAGGGCATAAAAACCGCCTTGCGCCTTCGAGGTCATGGCGTCGAGACTTTCATCAAATGGTGCGCCAACATAGGCATTGAAATCGGTGCGGGACAGCCCCAAGGTATCGGTGTAATAAGTGCCCGGTTCAGCGACAACAAACACCCGCGGGTCTTTCAACGAAGTTAACAGGCCAATATGGGTAGCCGACATGTTGTTGCGCAAAGCATCGAAGCCGAAATTATCCGGATTGGTTGGGTACTTGTCTGAAACAGCGTTGTATTTAAAAGAAAGGTCATCGCCGTTGTTGGCAAATACCGGATATTTTGTAGGATCGCTTAATATTTTGCTGAACGATCCGGCAATATCCAAGCTTGAATCCGACGATTTTTTGCTCAATTGAACCAGTACACGCAGTCGGAAAGCGTTTACCGCTTTTTGCCATTGACGCAGGTCGCCATTGTAGTAAATGTCACCTTGGAGGGTATTGTCGGCTGCTGCGATGCGCGTGGCCAAATCGCTGTTGGCTTCTTCCAACCACGATTGAATTTGCAGGAAAACATCTTTTTGGCTGTCGTAAGCGGGAAAAACATTTTCCGCTCCTTTCAAAGCCTCTTTCAAAGGCAAATCACCCACCCGCATGGTCATGTTATAGAAAAAATAAGCGCGCAAGAATTTGCCAACTGCGCTGTATGCATTTACAGCAGGCAAATTGATCCGTGCGGCTTCTTCTTCCATCTTAATGACGTTTTTAAGGGTGGTATATTTGAAGCTGGCAGACCCCGTCCAGTATTCGTTGGTTCCGTAATAGTTGTAGTTGATACAGTAGTATTGGCACCATTGGCTTTCACTGTTCCAAGGGGCATAATACAGGTCTTTCAACACCCCACGCAGCACCAATGAAGGCGAGGCGGAAGTTGAACGGTTTGGATCGGCTTCCAGATCATCAAATTTTTGGCAGCCGTTGGCACCAATAATCAGCACCACAAGCAACAAGAGATATTTTATGTTTTTCATGAATATTGTCTGTTTTGAAAAACTGATAAGTTGGGATTACTGGAGGTTTCAATTATAGCCTCCAGTAATCCCGACTTTTGAGTTGAAATTTAGAAAGTTACATTCAAGTTGATGCCATAGCGCTTCGCTGTAGGCGACTGAATGGTGGAATAGCCTGCACCAGTAAAGTTGTGGCCAACATAGCTGTCGAGGTCGATATCTTTATGCTCTGCAAAATAGAGCAGGTTTCTACCCACCAGCGATACGGAGGCTGACTGAATAAAGTTGCCATTTTTGAACCAGCTTGCTGGCAGTTGGTAAGAAATGGTGACTTCGCGCAATTTCGAAAAAGTGCGGCTCATCAGGCTTCCTTCTGCCGGGCTGTAGTAGCGGCTGATATAGTCTTGCAGGAACGTTTTTGTCGTGTTGCCAGCGAATTGCAGTTGATCATAGTTGGTAATATTGCCAAATTGATCGTATTGAATGCCAACACCGTTTGAAATGACAACACCTTGACCAACCCAGTTGCCGTTCTCTTGTGGGTTGTTGTATTTGCCCGCTTTTTGGTTCTCCCAGTCGGCCAAACGTGCGGCACCCATTTCTCCTTCTGTCGTGGCAATATTGCGGCCACCGCGGAATGTCTGGCGACGCAGGTAGTCGGTAATCACACCACCCACGCGACCATCAAACTGAAAGCCCAAGCTGAGGCCTTTCCAGGACACTTTATTGTACACTCCCCAAACCCAGTCTGGATTTTGGTAGCCCAGAAATTGAGCCTGTGGGTTGATGATTGGACGCCCGGAACCATCGTTGATGATTTGTCCGTCTTGCGTGCGGACAAATGCCCTGTCGTAGTATTTGTCGGTGCGATCACCTTTTTGGTAAAAGCCATAAATACGGTCGATACCTTCTGGGAGTTCCAGGAAAGTCTCTTTGAAGGTGCTCCAGTTGACCAGAATGTCCCAGGAAAAGCCTCCTTTGTTTTTCGGGCGGATGAGGTTGCCATTGAGGGTAACTTCCCAACCCTGGCGCTGTGTTTTTACAGCATTCACCAATTGGCTGGTATAGCCGGTGGCTTCTGATAGCGGCACCGCGAAGATTTGTGGTCCATCGACATAGCGGAACCAGGTAAGGTCAAGCCCGATGCGGTTGCGCAGCACTTTTGCTTCAATACCTGCTTCATAATTGGTACGGTTGAGCGGCGCTAAGTTGCTGTTTGCAATGGTGTTGCTGTAATAGGAGCCAGGCTGGTTGTTGTATACCAATGGAGAATTGTACACAGCGGAATTTTCATACGTTGGGCCATCGTAAGAAGAAGCGTAGTACGAACCGTAGTCCAGCGGATAAGGTGCCGATGGCGTAGTGCCGATGGTTTTTGCTGTGAGGCCAGCTTTAACATTGGCATAAGCGCCACGCAATTTCAAGAATGATACAGGACCCAAATCCATCATTTCAGACACGACCAAAGAGGCACCTACCGATGGATAAAAGAAGCTATTGTTGCCACTAGGCAGGGTAGAAAGCTTGTCAACACGTCCGGTGGTATTCAGGAAAAGGATGTTTTTAAACCCGAAGTCAGCAGAATAGAAACCGCTGTACACCAACATTTTAGAGGCATAATTATAAGCCTTGAGCGGGTTGGCAGAGTTGCTGAAAGTATACAGGCCTGGTACGTTCAGGTAGTCCGTCGTGGTATAGCTGGAATTGAACCTGAAAGAGCGGACATTGCCCCCAACAAGTGCATTCACACTGAAATTGTCGCCAATACTCCGGTCCATATTTAGGATCAGGTCGGTATTGTTTTCAAATAGAGAGCGCTTGTCTTCGCGGTAGTCGCCGCGTCCTTCTTCACGGCCATAAACTGTGGCGGAATACGGGAATTTTTCAGAGCGGGTAAGGTCGTAGGTCGTTACAGCAGTGCGCAGTTTGGCAGTGAACCCAGGAGCGAACATGTATGACAGGGCCGTTTGTCCAAAAACATCCGTCTTTTGGTGTCCACGTAGCCACTCTTTCGCGAGAAACCACGGGTTGTTGTACCGCTGGTATTCTGCGTAAATTTGCTGGGTGCCTTCTTTGCCCGGCTGCCAGTAATTTTTCATGTCATCTACATCCCAGTCGGAGCCACCCCAGATAGCAATATTGTAAATCAGGGAGTTAGGGCCATATTGTACATCGGGGATGTTGTCGGTAAACTGACGATTGTAGTTGATGTTAGACTCCAGGCGTACTTTGTCTGAGAACTTCAAGTTGTTGGAAACATTAAAGTTGGCAACATTCAACTGCGTGTTGGGCACCATTCCTCCAGTATAATTATAGGAAGTTGAATACCGGAACTGGGACTTTTCTGTGCCCGTTGTGATCGCAATATTGTTGTTGCTTTGGAAGCCCGGGCGGAGGAATCGTTGTAAGTTGTTGGTGCCGCGGGAAGTCCAGGGCGTTGCGGTCCGCTGGCCTGTTTCAGGGTCTATCGGACTGTCGTATTGTGGTAATGGCTGGCCTTCAAAGCGGGGGCCCCAAACATCGTAGTCGCCATCGTTCAAGCCACCGCCACGGCCATCAACAAAGGAATAGCGGCCATGGTCACCAGGTCCGTATTCATGTTGCAGCTCAGGGAAAGCATTAAAGCCCGACTCAATCATTTGGCTTGTATTAAATTCAACGGATGTTTTGCCTGCAACGCCTTTTTTAGTGGTGATCATCACCACACCATCCTGGGAGCGGAAACCATAAAGTGCTGCTGCGGCTGGGCCTTTCAACACTGTATAGGTTTCAATGTCGTCGGCACTGATATTCCAGGTGTCGGAGTTAATCGGCACGCCGTCTACGACAAAAATTGGCGTAGAGCCACGCAGGCTGATGTTCGGTGGGCCCAGAAGTTCTGGGGATGCACCAACCGTCAGGCCCGCTACTTTGCCGACCAATGAGTTGATAGCGTTGGGCTCACGTGCTTTAAGCAAGTCAGCCCCTTTCACTTCCTGGGTGGCGTAGCCAAGGCGCGCCTTTTCTTTTTTGAAACCCAGGCCAGTAACGACCGCTTCATTGAGCACGTTGCCACTCATCAAGCGAATTTCAACCGTTGGGTTGGCGCCAACGGTTACCTCTTGCGGGGCATACCCAACATAAGAAACCACCAGTATTTGGCCGGCGGTCGCCTCAACGGTGAAAGCGCCCGTGCCATCGGTGCTGGTGCCGCGGCTTGAATTTTTTACCATTATCGTGGCGCCCGGAAGCGCCTCGTTGGTTTCAGCATCTACTACGTTCCCGTTCACCCGTTGGGCAAACAAGGTCGCGCAGGACATAAGCAATACCACAAGGGCGCAGAGCGCACCCTTGAAGGTGGGTAATAGAACCTTCATAATAAGAATGGAATTTAGTGTATAAAGAAAGTGGGATTAGGGGTCGGGTTTGTTCAGATTAAACAAGATTTAAGGCGATGAACAGGATAATAAACTTGATGTTGATTAGCCGTTGCAAAAGTAGTGAGCTGCACCATGGGTAATTCTAATATTGAATTAAGTTAAGGTAAAGTAATTGTTTGTAAAATATTATTTTAATATTAAATTATTATTAAGTGCTATTATTTGACAATTATTTCATTTGCCAATGATTCAAAAAATGACAAATCGATCAAAGGCATGCCTTCAACCTTGGCTTGCTCGTCCCATTGGCGCAATTGAAGGATAAGGTTGAAATCCGGGTCGGATTCAAAAATGGCCGCTTCTGAAGCATCCATAGGGCCACCTTGCCAACGCAAGGTTTCCTGACTGGCGGGTGAAAGTCCAAGATAATAATCGGGCGACTTGAAAGTGAGGTAACGTTTGGCCTGTACATGGTTTTCG
>JBBRWA010000181.1:0-12438 GCA_038246345.1 Chitinophagales bacterium | reverse complement strand
CAAACGCCGGAGCGGGGAAGCAAAATCTAGTTTTTTTAGCTTATTGTCCTGAAGGTATAAATATCGCAAGCTGTCAAAACCCTTTGCAAATCTGCACGCTTCCAGGTTATTGTTGCTCATATCCAGCAATTCAAGCCCCGGGCAATGACCTATAAAAGAGATTTTTTCAAGCTTGTTCTGCTGCAAATACAGACTTTGTGCAGCGGCTGGTTTTGGGCCTTTTAGCCTTTTTCTAAATCCGTCAGGAATATTTACCGCTGTGAGTGCGCATTCACTCAAGTCCAAATACACCAAATCCGGCATGGCATCGGGTAGCTCAACAGAAGTTAGTTCCTTGTTTTCACAAAGACTAAGGCCTTGTAACGCGCGCCAGCCAGAGGAAAAGTGAATCTTAGTTAGCTTGTTTTGACAAAGGTTCAAAGCCCGCAAATGCTCCTCCACACCGTCCAGCTTCCGTATCTTCTCCCACTGCCCATCCGTCAGCCCAATCCCCGCCAAATTCAGCCCGATAAGCTTGCCCTCGACATCCAGGGCATATTTAGGGCGGTTTTCCCAAACGGGTATTACGGCAGCCAGCAGGTCGCCGCCACGGTCGGGCGCCTGTTCGAGGTTGCGTTTGATGATGTGCTGGATTTCTTCGACGATGGTGGCCATGGTGCTTCAGATGGTGGAAAGATGGACAAATGTAGGCAAGTGGCGGAAAAACAGGGATAAATTCGGGCATTTGTGTACACTTATTGGTCGGACAAAGAAAATTCGTCAGACCATAAGGCCCTCGTCCGACCACTTTTTGTGGTCTGACGAATAAGTTGGTACCGATTCAGCCCCACCTGACTCCTCCTTGCAAAAATAACAAGTACAAATGTTGAAAACTCGGGATAACTCATGTTGACACAGCCCCCTTATGTCAACGGCATTGCCCCTTATGTGCCGCCACTCAATCCAACTTCCCAAAATCTACAACCGGCTCCTTCCCCTTCCCGACCCGGGTAAATTTTGTATCCAACGCCGTATTAGCATTGAAAAAACCGCCGTTTTTGAGGAAGAAATAGCGCCCTTCCACGCCGCCATCAAATCGACCCTGTATTTTTTTCGGGCGTTGATATCTCCGGTCAAAACTGCCCTGGAAAGGGATATCCAATGGCCATTGGTATCGCAGGCCCATTGGTTGTTCAACAGCAGTTTTCTGGAAACATTTCCATTGGCCGGTTCAAATATCTCCAAAAAAGAATGCGGGTGCTGGTAATAGGTATCGGTTTTGGGCCTCAAAAAGGAGGCGATGAGCAGCCATTTGCCGGTATTGGCATCCATAAAATAAGCGGTATAAATGGTGTTGCCCTTTCCATCCGGCGCCACGGAATTTAGAAATTTACACACGGTGCCGGGTTTCCAGTCGTAGATCAGGTAAGTCTGTCCGCCGGAACCTTCATCCCCAAACTCCCCTGCATGCACGCCCTTCCCTTTTTTTAACAATCGAATTTTTTGATCCTCCGGAATAGCGTTAGGGTCATCCGTTTCAAAAGGGCTCCACACGGAGAACAAAATGCGTCTTTCTGTGCGCGAATTGCGCTGCATGCCAAAATAGCCTTCCGCAAAACCGTTGGCCATGTAGTAGGAGCCAATCGGGTCATTGCCGGCCGGAACAGTCATTTCGTTGTAAAACCACTTGATGTCTGTATTTTCGGGAAATTGATACCCCAAATGGACCGAAGGCCCTCTTCGGCCAAAGTAAAAATTGTTGTCCTGATTGTCCTTGACGTAATAGACCATTATTTCGCCCTTGTATTGAACCACGAGGTCTTTGATCCGGGCGTAATCCGAACCGCTTTTCCGCAGGCCCTTGAGTTTTAAAACATTGTAGCCTTTTATCAGGGCGTTTGTACCCAGATCGATCTGCTTGTCGCCCGCTTTAATATTGATCTCCTTACTTTTTCCATTCAGGGAAACGGATACCGTACTGCCGCTTTTCTGGCTCGTCAAGGGCAGGATCAACTGTGCCTGCTTCGCAGCTTTGAGGGCGAAATAGACCGCGAATTCCGTGTTTTTATCCTGCCAGGCATCGATGCCATTGTCGGAAATCTCTTCAGTGGAGGTAGCGTTTATCTGAAAGGTGTTGCCGCCCAAGGGGATGGTTATTTTGTTCGGATTGCTGGTGGCTTTTACGACTGGAATGCTCCTTTGAGCCAACAGCGCGCAGGCTGTGCTGAAGAAAAGTAGTGACAAGAGGTGCTTCATCATCATAATTGTGCCATTTCAAGTTAATTGTTGTACCTCACACAGCCAAACGAATGCTTCCGCAAACGTACGAGCATGTTTGGGATATAAAAATCGAAACATTACACATTAAATTTATCAACAATGAAAAACAAATTTATTTTATCGGCAACATTATGTGCGATTAGTTTTTTTAGTATTACATCATTCGTGAAGGCTCAAGCCAATATTGACATAGAGTCTGGCGCTGTTTTTACAGGGTACAATAATGTGCGCATTCCAGGCAATACAGGATCCTTATTTTCCTTGAAAACTGATTTGGAAGCCGAACCAAGCGCTTTTATTCGCATACGAGCAGGATATACGATAAAATCTAGGCATACCATATCCCTTCTATATGCGCCTTTAATGGTGAAATCAAATGGATCAACAAATAAGCAAATTGATTTTGAAGGTGTAATGTTCCCTTCGAATACCGCGCTGAATGCGCGCTATACGTTTAATTCATACAGGATAACATACCGATATGATATTGTAAAAAGGTCAAAATTTGAATTTGGCTTAGGTTTTACCGCAAAAATAAGAGATGCAGAAATAGCGCTTAATAGTCAGGGTTTGGCCGCTTCAAAAAAAAATGTGGGGTTTGTGCCCATCATTAATTTCAGGCTCAACTGGAAAATAAATGATAAAATTGGTGTCCTCTTCGAGGGCGACGCATTGGCAGCACCACGAGGGCGCGCAGAGGATGTTCTGCTTGCCGGAACATATAAATTTTCAGACCAATTCTTGCTTCATTTTGGATATCGAATTCTTGAAGGAGGCGCTGGTAACGACGAGGTGTATAACTTTACGTTGTTTCATTACGCTTCTCTTGGGGTGTCTTATACTTTTAAAAAAAATAAAGGGAAATAAGTATCTCAAGGGGTAAATCACGTGTTTTTTTCAACCTAAAATTTAAAAATAAGATGCCCATTACAAAACTCCTAATAAGTTACGTCTTGACGTTTATTGTTTTTTTTATCGTGGATATGGCGTGGCTCGGCTTTATCGCCAAAGACCTGTATAAAAAATACCTAGGCAATTTTTTGAGCGACGAAGTCAATTGGACGGCGGCGATAGTGTTTTACCTGCTCTTTATCGTCGGCGTTTTTATTTTCGCTATTCTGCCTGCCGTTGAAAAAGACTCGTTGCGTTCGGCGATTGTGTTGGGTGCTCTTTTCGGCTTTTTTACATACGCTACGTACGACTTGACCAACCTTGCGACCTTGAAAAACTGGCCCCTCCGTATTGTATTCATTGACATCATTTGGGGGTCTGTTTTGACGGGAATCGTCAGTACTGCGGGTTTTTACATCACCAAATATTTCTCCTAAACAATGGCCACTCTATTGATAAACTCGGCTTTGTGCATATTTATTTATGTTACGGTGTGGTTTTTTATCGCGCTTATTCAAAAGAGAAATGATGTGGCAGACATTGCTTGGGGATTGGGTTTTGTCGTCGTGAGTGCTTTTTGTTTTTTCTCCTATCCACACACGCCCGTCGCCCTGCTGGTCTACGCGCTTGTGACGCTTTGGGGTGTGCGCTTGTCGGCGCATATCGGCTTGCGCAGTCGCGGAAAAAAGGAGGATTTTCGGTACCAAAAAATGCGGGCTGATTGGGGGAAATCGGTGGTTTGGCGGTCATTTTTGCAGGTGTTTGTGCTGCAAGGCTTTTTTATGTGGGTCATTAGTTTTCCGATTTTGGTGGCGTGTATCGCCGATTCCCCAACATTTAATGCCTTTTCAGTCGTCGGCGTATTGTTATGGATCATTGGTTTTGCTTTTGAAGCGATTGGCGATTATCAATTGTCGGTTTTTATCAAACAAAAGAAAAACAAAGGCGACATTATGCAAACGGGTTTGTGGCAATACACCCGACACCCCAATTATTTTGGCGAAGTAGTGCTGTGGTGGGGCATTTTTATCGTCGTTTTGCCGCTCGACAACGGCGTTTGGAGCGTTTTTTCGCCCTTAATGATTACCTTTTTATTGCTCAAAGTGTCAGGTATTCCCATGCTCGAAGCTAAGTATGAAGACAATCCTCAATTTCAAGCGTATAAACGTAGAACAAGTGCGTTTTTCCCAATGTTGCCAAAATTGGAAGGTTAGTGGACGCGGCATATCTAAACCCACCTCAAAACCCATTCTCATCATACAAATACACCTTTCCTGCCGTAAACAACGGCCAATCATCCGTCCGAAAAGGAAAGGCCGGCAAGCCTTCTACATTGTACAGGTCTAACGTGCCCGGATTATCGGCCCAGGCATACCGCACTGCCACGGGCTGTAGCACCATGGGCGAAAAAACCACCACAACATCCCCTTCGATGTAGGCATTCGCCCAATAGTATTGCTTGTCCGCTCCGGCAATCGCAAAGCCGCGGAGAAAGCCAAACTTGTTTTTGGCGATCAGGCCGCCGCCAATCGAACGGAAAGAAATCCTGATTTTATTGCCTTCTACCTGCATGGATTGATACACAGGGCCTTCTGATACCAAAAGCTCTCCATAAGCAATCTTTCGGGCAGCCAATCCGAGCCGCATCCCAAGATCCAATTTGTTTCCCGGGTGGATGTTATCGGCTTCCCCGATATCGATGGCCGTGGCGACCGCTGTATTGGGCAGGGTCAAGGCTGTCATCTGGGCGGCCCGAAGTTCTGCCCATTCGCTTTCCACCGGCAGTGCTTGTTCGGGGTAATAATTGGCCAGTTGTACGACCAGGAAAGGGAAGTCGCCCTGGCCCCATTGCTGCCGCCAGTCTTTGATCATCTCGGGCAACAGGTCGGCATACTCGCCCGCCCGTCCAGCATTCGACTCGCCCTGGTACCAGATGGCCCCCTTGATCGCATAGGGTTGCAAGGGCGCGATGTTGCCGTTGTACAGCAGCGTCGGGTGGGTGAAAAAACTGCCGTTTGGCACGTTGGGTTGGACAAATTTCGATGCGTTAATCTGCACGCCGGGTTTGTATTTCCATTTTCCCACCAGAATAGGATTGCCCCAAAACGCGTTGGTGTACATGCCGCCCTTATTGCCCACATCGAAAACGCGCGCCACCAGCACATTCCCTTTTGGCTTTAAAATGTTGGCAGCAAAGAAGTAATTCCGCCAATTGCGGTTGCCAAAAGTCTCCCCGATTTTTACGCCATTCACCCAGGCAATGTCATAATCATCAATCTGGTTGAGTGCAATGTTGAAGGTCTCCCCGTGGAAACCCTCCGGCAAATCAAATTCCCGTCGAAACCACACGGAGCCATCGTAATCAGGCAGGCCGGCGTCCTCCCAAAGGTTTGGGATGTTCATCTCTTTCCAATCGGAAACATCGGTGGACGGATCCTGCCAGTTCTGGATAATGCCCGGGTCGTTTTTGAAATAGTAGGCAGAATCCCACTGCATCCTGAACGTTGCCAGGTCGGCGTTGAGCTGCTCAAAATTTTTTCCCGAGGCCTCCATTTTCTGCAACACCTCCTGAAACTGCGGGAAAGGCTTCAGCGCACCCGCCCGCATCCAGGTTTCAATGGAGGTAGCACCTAAGTTGCTGCTGATCAGCCCAATAGGTACTTTCAAATGTTCGTGTAAATCTCTTCCGAAGAGATAGCCTGTTGCCGTAAAACCGCGCACGGTCTCTACAGACGCCTTTTGCCAGCCCCCGCCTTTTACATCCTTTTTGGGCAAATAATCCAGGTCGAGGTCTACCCGAAAAACGCGGATATCACTGACCGTATCGCGGATGGAATCGGGCTTTATGCCAAATTCCCCCATGGTCCATTGCATATTGGATTGCCCGGTACAAAGCCACACCTCCCCAAAAAGAAGGTCTTTGACCACGAGGCTGTTTTTCCCGGTTACGGTCATATCAAACGGGCCGCCAGCCGGATGCGGGGCAAGTCGCAACATCCAACGCCCGTCCGGGCCCGCCTTCGTGGACAGTGTCTGACCCGCTATTCGCAGGGTGATCTTCTCGCCCGGACTCGCCCAGCCCCAAACCGGGACTTCCACACCCCGCTGCAATACCGCATGGTCGGCAAAAATTTTGGGCAAGGATACTTGCGCCTCGAGCCCCCCGCCAACAGCGAGAAAAAGGAATATCGCCAGGGCGGTTCGCAAGTTTATTGTAGTGTAAAATGACATGGTCAGCGCGTTAAAAAACCAGAAAAAAATTAAGTATGTGCAAACATACTGGTTTTGCTAAATATTGCGCTACTTTTACCCGAAAAGGAGCTTTTACATGAAACGGTTTGCACTTAAGTTATTGAATAACAAACTGTTATTCTTTTATATTCTCTTTGTAATGGGCGCTTGCAGCCCCAGAAATCAGTCCGCAATTGCCCCGAAGACGCCCGTCGATGCGGATCAAATTGCCTTGGTTTCGGGCGCCGATGATTGGGACAAATTGTTCCAGCGCAATACGGGCTGGTTCGGTGGCGATGGCATTTTTGCCGTCCCGATGGACGGTGCAGAATTCAAGCCGGCGACGGCGCAAACGAAGACGCTTTTTATTTTCAGCGACTCCGTTGTAGCGGATACGATCGGCGAAACCATCCTGCGAAAAGATTTTACCATGGTGCACAATTGCATCGCCTACCTGGATGGCGCCGAACCAGATCCCGCCAAATTCAAATTTTTTATCAACAAGGACAAAAAAGGGAATCCCACTTCGCTCTTTGCACCCAATACCCCGAACACCAAGCCCGGGGAATATTACTGGCTCGGCGACGGCTTCGTCAACGTAGAACTGGACAGCACCCTGTACATCTTCGCATACCCCGTGAAAGACACCATTATTCCAGGCGCTTTCTTTGAATTCGAACAAACCGGTGTCAACCTGATTGCCATCCCAAAGGGCAGCAAGCCGCCTTTCAGCAACCAGCGCCAGATAGAAACACCGTTTTTTTTCCCGATGGAAAACTGGAACAAAGCCACCATGGGCAGTGGCATCCTGGTGAATACCAGTTGGGCCGGCGCCCCGAATCCCGACGGCTACCTGTATATTATGGGGGCAGGCGGCACCAATGTCGGGCTCGTGTTGGCGCGGGTGAAGCCCAAAGAATTTGAACAATTTGACAAGTGGGAGTTCAGCAATGGCGCGGAATGGACCACCGATTATCTAAAAGCGAAACCCGTGACCCGCTTTGTGTCGAATGAAATGAGCCTCAGCCCCATGGCCGACGGGCGGTTTATCCTGGCGCATCAATATTTTGGCATGGACAATGAAGTCGCCGTGCAAATCGCAAAAAAACCGGAAGGGCCCTACTTCCCCTTGCACAAAGTGTGGCATTGCCGGGAGTGGGAAAAAGACCTGGATTATTTCAGCTACAACGCCAAGGGATTTCCGCACCTCTCCAAGCCGGGAGAATTGCTCATTGGCTACAACGTGAACTCCATGGATTTCTGGGCGGATATTCTCAAGGAGCCCCGACTTTGTCGCCCCCGTTTTTTTCGCCTGAAATTATAAACCAAGCCAACCGGGATTATGAAAAGAAAGCTGATCTTTTTCCTGAGCACCTGCCTGCTGCTGCACTTGAACGCCCAGGAACAGCAGGCCCCCGACAACCTTTTCCCGATACGCTCCGCCCGCTATGCGCAGGGTTTTGTGGGCATTGTCGCGGGTCAGGAACTGGACTACCCGCCCGTTTTACAAAAAGGAAAATTAGCCCTGATGGTGGCGCCGGGCACCAAGCCCATCCTTTTTGAAACCGCGCCATTGCTCCAGGGAAATGAGGCGCTGGTCACCTTCGTCTGGGAAGCGTCTTTCTCGATGCCCGATGGCGCGGCTTTGGCCCAATTCGATTGTTCGATCAACGGGGAAAAACGATTTTCTTTTACCCGCCCCCGCAACGGCGCAGCAAAAAACTGGATGCTTAAAAATGACGGATACGAACTGTCCTTCATCGCATCCGACCTGAAAGATGAAAATGGAAGCATTTTCGGCTATCAATTTTTGACCATCCCGCGGCGGAATTTTCCTGCTGGGAAAGCCTTTACCATAGGCATTTCCACAGAAACAAGCGGCCTTCCCGATGCCTATACCGCGTATCAGAACGACGTGCACCCTTCGTTGCAAGTGCTGTCTTTACAAGTATTGAAGCGGGACAATGGCGTGTTGAAACAACCCGTTTATTGCGAATTTACCCATATCGGCGCGCCGGTGTCGGCGACAGTGCTGTTGGATGGCGAAAAGCAGTTGGATTGTACCCTGAGCCTGGGATTGAACAAGTTTTTTATCTGGGTAAACCAGGTGGCAACGCCGCGCCCCGTCACGCTGGAACTCGTGCCGGAAGGCCAGGAAAGCCCTTGGAAGCAGGTAATTACCCTGAAACCCGTACGACCCTTTGAAGTCTACTTCCTTCCCCATTCGCACGTGGACATCGGCTTTACCCACCAGCAATCCGAAGTGGAACAGTTGCAATGGCGCAACATCGAGCAAGGCATTGCCTTGGCTAAAAAAACCGCAGACTACCCCGAACGCGCCCGATACAAGTGGAATGTGGAGGTGCTTTGGGCGGTAGCGGGATACCTGAAAAATTCCCCGGATAGCACCCGGGAAGCCTTTTTTACGGCGGTGAAAAATGGCTGGATCGGATTGGATGCCCTCTACGGCAGCGAGCTGACCGGACTGCAACGCCCCGAAGAATTGATGCACGTCACCAGTTTTGCCAATCAACTGGAGCGGGAACAAGGCATTCTAATACAATCCGCTATGATCACCGATGTGCCAGGGTACGCCTGGGGCATTGTGCCGGCGCTGGCAGAAAACGAGGTCAAATATTTTTCCATTGGCCCCAACCACATGCCGCACAAAGCGCACGGCGGCTATCAGGTAGGCCATACCTTCGAGGCCTGGGGCGATGTTCCGTTTTACTGGGAAGCTCCATCGGGCAAAAACAAAGTGCTGTTTTGGATGACCCGGCATGGTTATTCCTGGTTCCACGACTGGCTGCTGGGCAAACTCCGCCACACCGACGGCACGCCCATTTTGAAATTCCTCGGCGAACTGGACAACGAAAATTATCCCTACGACATGGTGCAAATCCGGTACACGCTCGGCGACAATGGCGGGCCTGACGTCGATATGCCGGAATTTGTGCGGGAGTGGAATGAACAATACGAATTCCCGAAATTCCGCATCGCGACAACGGCGGAGATGTTTCGGGACTTTGAGCAACAATACGCCGACAAAATACCCACCCATCGGGGCGATTTCACACCGTACTGGGAAGACGGCGCGGCCTCCTCTGCGCTGGAAACGGCCACCAACCGAAATACCGCCGAACAACTCGTACAAGCGGAAACGCTCTGGGCCATGCTGGGCAAAAAAGCGTACCCCGCTGCTGAATTCGATGAAGCCTGGACGAATGTCCTGTTGTTTTCAGAGCATACCTGGGGGGCCTATTCCAGCAAATCCGATCCCGACCAGGATTTTGCGGTAAACCAGTGGAAGGTAAAAAAAGGCTTCGCCGACAACGCCGACCGCCAGGCCAAAACGCTGATAGACCAGTCGTTGCAGAAAATAGCGGCGGCGGGTGAAAACGTGAGCCCCTTTCTCGTTTTCAACACCACTTCCTGGGAGCGCTCGGAATTGGTCAAAATTCCAGCGGAATGGAACGCGGCGGGATTTACTGTCACCAACGAGCAAGGAAAAGCATTGCCCACCCAAACCCTGGCTACCGGAGAATTAGCCTTTGTGGCCAACAAGATTCCCCCCATCAGTGCGGTGCGGTTTAACATTAAAAGACAAAAAAAAATAAAAGCGGTCGCCGCAAGCGTGCAAGCGAAGGACTTTACCCTGACGAACGAATTCCTGACCCTCACCCTGGCCCCCAACGGCGCCATTGCGAGCATCCGGCACAAAGACATTCCATTTGAACTGGTTGACACCGCCGATACGTACGGTTTCAATGAATACTGGTACACGGGAAAGGATGCTGCCAACCCGCGCCGCAGCAGCAACGCCGTGATAAAAATAAAGGAGCACGGCCCGCTCGTCGCCTCTTTTGTCATTGCGTCGGAAGCACCGGGAGCCAACGGTTTTTCTCGGGAAATTCAGCTGTACGCGGGTATTAATCGGGTCGATATCACCAATTTTGTGGACAAAAAAAAGGTGCTCGACGACGAGAACCTGCGCTTTTCTTTCCCCTTTCATGTCCCCGACGGCAAAGTCAGGATCGACCTGGCCTGGGCGCTGATGGAGCCTGAAAAAGACCAGCTCAAGGGCGCCAACAAGAACTTCTTTTGCGCCCAGCATTTTGTGGACATATCGAATCGCAGCGCCGGCATCACCTGGGCCAACCTTGATGCTCCCCTGGTAGAAACGGGCGAAATGCAGGGGCAACGCTGGATGAGCAACCTCGCCACAGAGCCCTGGCTAAAAACCTGGCAACCCAGCGAACGCTTGTTTTCCTGGGTCATGAACAACGTGTGGTTCGTCAATTACAAGGGCTATCAGGAAGGTCCCGTGTCGTTCCGATATGCGCTGCGCCCGCACCAGGCCTTCGACAGCGGGGAGGCCAAAAAATTCGGCATCGGGCTCACGCAACCGCTCGTGCTCGTGCCCGTTGGGGCGGGGCAAAAGTCGCTGCCGTCCTTGCTCCGCCTCGAGGGCAGCCCCTCGGTGGTGGTGACGGCTTTAAAACCGCTCCGGGAAGGCGAAGGCTTCCTGATCCGGCTTTTCAACGCTTCCGATAAACCGGCAAAGACTGCTATTAAATGGGGAAAGCAAAAGCCCGCCCTTATGTTTTTAAGCAATCAAAAAGAGAAAAGTCTTGCGCCTTCCAACGGGAACTTTGATCTTGGCCCCTGGGAAATCATTACCTTAAAATGTACTGATTGAATTTTTAAAACACAAGCCATGAGTCCTTTCCGATTAGACAACAAAGTAGCGGTCATCACCGGCGCCGGCAGCGGGATCGGGCGCAGTATGGCCGAAGTTTTTGCGGCCAATGGCGCGACCGTTCATGTCCTCGATTTGAATGAAAATGCTGCCCGCGAGACCGTAGCCCTTATTCTTGAACAAGGTGGAAATGCCTTCGCGCACGCTTGCGATGTGTCGGCACAAGCGGAGATGGTCGCGCTGATGGACAAGATACAGCGCCAAAACCCCATCAATATCCTGGTCAACAACGCCGGTATCGGTTTTGTCGGCAACCTGGAACAGACCACGGAAGCGGATATGGATCGGCTTTTTCGGGTCAACGTCAAGGGGGTGTACAACGGCATGTTTGCGTGCGTCCCACACCTGAAAGCCAATGGCGGCGGCGTGATCCTAAACACGGCCTCTGTGGCATCCACTGTGGCATTGGCCGACCGGTTTGCCTACGGCATGACCAAGGGTGCCGTACTTACGATGACCTATTCCGTGGCCATGGACTATCTAAAAGACCACATTCGCTGCAATTGTATTTCCCCGGCGCGGGTGCATACCCCGCTGGTGGATGCTTACCTGGCCAAAAATTACCCTGGTCAGGAACAAGAAATGTATGACACTTTAGCTAAAACCCAACCGATCGGACGCATGGCAAAACCCGAGGAGGTGGCCAACCTGGCGCTGTTCCTTTGTTCGGACGCCGCCGCATTCATCACCGGATGCGATTATCCGTTGGACGGTGGGTTTATAAAATTATCAGCAGGATGAAATTATTAAGATTTGGCCCGGCAGGGCAGGAGCAGCCCGGCCTCCAGTTACCCGATGGCCGACGCATCGACGCGAGCGGTTTCGGTGAAGATTACGATGAAAAATTCTTCGCTTCGAATGGTTTGGTTCGTTTGCAGCATTGGTTGGAAATCCACGAAAAAGACTGTACTGCAATACCCTCCGCGACGCGGCTGGGCCCCTGCATCGCACGGCCTTCCAAGATCATCTGCATTGGCCTCAATTACGCCAAACACGCCCAGGAAAGCGGCATGACCCCGCCCGAAGAGCCCATTATCTTCTTCAAATCAACCACCGCGCTCTGCGGCCCCGATGATGATTTGATCATTCCAAAAGGCAGCGAAAAAACAGACTGGGAGGTGGAGTTGGCCTTCGTCATCGGCAAGCAGGCAAGCTACGTATCGGAAGCCGATGCCTGGGACTACATAGCAGGATATGCGCTGCACAACGACTACAGCGAAAGAGCTTTTCAATTGGAGCGGGGCGGACAATGGGTAAAGGGGAAAAGTTGCGACACGTTTGCGCCCCTCGGCCCTTTT
>JBBRWA010000180.1:0-12491 GCA_038246345.1 Chitinophagales bacterium | reverse complement strand
GGGCAGCCCTAAAGAATCGATTTTTTCTTGGATCAGGGCAGGAAATCCTTGTTCCGGGGATAAGTTGTAGGCTGCGGTAAGGCTGTTGCCGAAGAAAACGATGGTTTTTTTTGCGGTGTTGGCAATGGTTTCGGTGGCTGGACCCTTTTCACTTGGGCTGCTGGTATCTGTTTTGCCGGGTTCACTGGTACAGCTGAGCAGGGTGAGTAATAGGGTGGAGGCGAAAATTATTCCTTTCATTGTTGAATACTTGTTATTGAAGACTGTAACAAGTAGGAACAAAAAGGGTTTTTAAAAAAACCACGATGCACCGACACCCCACGCACCGGAAAACTGCGAATTAGGTATGTGCCGGGCACCGTGTGCTTTCATGGCCTAGATTTTCTGAGGCGGGTAGTTAATAAGACAAGGTGTTTATTTGCCGGTTTTTGGGATGGTCCCAGCGGCTAGAAGTTGTTCTGTCAACACGGGCACGTCAGCGTTCATTTTATTTTTCATAGCAGCAATATTTCTCTGCAATGATGGGGCGGAAAAATTGGACACACAAGGGCTTCAAAGGCGATAAAACGGGTTTAACTCATTTTAACCTTCGGGATATTTGTTTTTAGATAAATTTTATTTCAAGTTTTTGATTTATATATAACTAAAAGTAAGTTAAAATCTTTATATAAATTGAGTTAAGGAACTTTAACCGCTGGATTTATTCAGTTGGCAGCTTCATATTCGCTTATTGCATCTTTTTGCATGGACATTACTCCATTCCGGCGTTTAACCTTAAGCCTATGTACACAACTTTGCATTGCCGGTCATCACAGCTAAATTACGCTGAATATCAAGCAGCCATGTCATTCCGAGCGCAGCGAGGAACCTGAGTTATATCGTATCCCAGGTTCCTCGCTGCGCTCGGAATGACACGGCTGCTTGATATTTAGCATGGAATAAAATTAGAACTACTGCTTTGTCAATTGATTTTAGCTAGGTTTTGACTTGTGTACCGACGCTAGCTGTTCAAGGCGGTACACATATTCACAAGCCCAAACGCGAACCAACCCTCCTACGCATTTACCTGTCGTAGCCTTCCAGCCTTCGTTTAGACTACGGCTGGTGAAGGTAAGCAACGCTACGGCGGGCACACAACGATCAACCTTCCTTTATCGAGAGAATGAGAACGAACAACAAACAACTACCAACGAACAACTTACCTTTACGCCTCATGCGCCGCACCCTCCCCACCCTCTCCCAATTCGTCAACGGCATCCGCGCCACCAACCGCGTGCTGCTCGGCCAGGCCATTACCCTGGTGGAAAGCGCCCGCGCCGATCACCAGGCATTGGCGCAGGAGATCATTGCTGAATTATTGGCGAGCCCACCAAAGGAGTCCTTACGCATCGGCATAACCGGCGCGCCAGGCGTGGGCAAAAGCACCTTGATAGAAGCATTGGGCATGCACCTGACGCGCCAAGGCAAGCGCGTGGCCGTACTGGCCATCGACCCAACCAGTGCCATAAGCCACGGCAGTATCCTCGGCGATAAAACCAGAATGGAGCGCCTTTCCGTTGATGAACTGGCCTTTATCCGCCCCTCCCCTGCCGGTGATTCGCTGGGTGGCGTGGCCCGCAAAACCCGCGAAACCATCCTGCTGGTTGAAGCTGCTGGATTCGATACTGTTCTCATTGAAACCGTGGGTGTGGGCCAATCGGAGTATGTCGTACACAGCATGACTGATGTATTTGTGCTGCTGTTACAGCCCGGTGCGGGTGATGAACTACAAGGCATCAAGCGCGGCATCGTTGAAATGGCCGACTTGCTTGTGGTGAACAAAGCTGATGGCGACAACCTCAAGCTGGCCAACCAGGCAAGAGGGCATTACTTGAACGCCACGCACCTGCTGCCCCAGAAGTCAAGCGACTGGTCGCCACAAGTGCTGGCTTGCAGCGCCCTGGAAGTCAAGGGAATTCCAGAACTTTGGACGGCCCTTGAAACCTACCGCGACCATGTTACCGCCAATGGCTATTTCCAACAAAACAGGCAGCGGCAAGCTGGCTACTGGTTGCGCGAAGCCCTGGAAGCTGGCATTAAATCCATATTTTACGCACACCCTACCGTGCGCCAAACGCTCGAAGACCTCGAAAAAGAAGTGCTGGCAGGGCGCATTTCACCATTCGCAGCAGCAAAAAAAATCCTAAAGGAATTTGATAATTCGATAATGCGATAATTTGATAATGCTCATTCACTCAGCTTCGAATAAATTTTTTTCAGTCAGCTTGGCCAAACCTTTTATGTATCATCACTTTGCCAATCGTAACATCAGCAGGACGCCCCAATTATCACATCATCTCATTATCAAATTATCAAATTAATGCAATATCCCCATTTGTTTGCCCCTCTCGACCTCGGTTTCACCACCTTGAAAAATCGCGCCCTCATGGGTTCCATGCACACGGGCTTGGAGGAGCATAAGGACGACTTGCGGGCATTGGCCGCTTATTTTGCAGAACGGGCCAAAGGCGGTGTGGGCTTGATGGTCACAGGCGGCATTTCTCCAAATCGCCAAGGCTGGCTCGCGCCTTTTGGAGCCAAGCTGAGCACCCACGGGGAGGCGGTCAAGCACCGGAATGTGACCGATGCCGTGCATGGAGAAGATGGGAAAATATGCCTGCAAATACTGCACGCCGGGCGCTACGGCATACACCCTTTCTTGGTGGCTCCATCGCCCATAAAATCCCGGATATCACCTTTCAAGCCTTGGGAAATGAGTCAGCGCCTGATTCGCGCCACCATCGACGACTTTGCCTGCACGGCTGCGCTCGCGCGCGAGGCTGGTTATGATGGGGTGGAAATTATGGGCAGTGAGGGTTATTTGATCAATCAATTTGTGGCCCCGCGCACCAATAAACGCCTGGATGACTGGGGCGGCAGCTTTGAAAACCGCATCCGTTTTCCCCTGGAAATCATGAAAAAGGTGCGGGAAAAAACCGGACCTGATTTCATCGTCATTTTCCGCATCAGCATGTTGGACCTCGTGGAAGATGGCTCTACCTGGGAGGAGGTGGAGGGCTTGGCGCTCGCCATTGAAGCCGCTGGCGCTACCATGATCAACACCGGCATTGGCTGGCACGAAGCGCGGGTGCCCACCATCGCCACCCTGGTGCCGCGCGGCGCTTACGCCTGGGTGACCAAACGATTGATGGATAAAATTCAAATTCCACTCATCGCGACCAACCGGATCAATACCCCTGAAAAGGCCGAACAACTGCTCCGGGAAGGATACGGGAACATGGTTTCCATGGCGCGGCCATTTCTGGCCGATCCGAATTTTATGGCAAAAGCCCTGGCAGGAAAAGCCGATGAAATCAATACCTGCATCGCCTGCAACCAGGCTTGTCTGGATTACGTCTTCAAACAAAAAGATGCGTCCTGCCTGGTGAATCCGTCAGCAACAATGCCGCCCAGCGCGCCCAAAGCAAAGGAACCGGGTACTGTGGCTGTAATTGGTGCCGGGCCTGCCGGGCTTTCAGCCGCTACGGAGCTTGCCAAAGCAGGCAAAACCGTACACCTGTTCGAATCCTCTGCTGAAATTGGCGGCCAATTCAACATGGCCAAACGTATTCCCGGCAAAGAAGAATTCCATGAAACACTCCGCTATTTCAATAAAATGATCGAAAAGCATGGCGTGAACCTGCACTTGAATACGCGTGTCGATGCCGCATTTTTGATCAGCCAAAAATTTTCAGCAGTGGTAATGGCAACGGGTATTTCCCCGCGAACACCCAACATTGAAGGTATTGAACATCCAAAAGTGCTTTCGTACATAGACGTGTTGCTCCACAAAAAGCCAGTTGGAAAAACAGTGGCCATCATTGGCGCTGGCGGCATTGGTTTTGATGTGGCTGCCTACCTGACTACGCCTGTCGGACAAGCCACAAGCACTGCTGCTTATCTGGAAGAATGGGGCGTTGATCCTGACTATCAGCAACGCGGTGGACTAACCGAGCCACACCAAGAGGAGGTGCCCCGCAAAGTTTGGATGCTGCAACGCTCCAAGGGAAAAGTCGGCGAAAAGCTGGGTAAAACCACTGGATGGGCGCACCGTATGACCCTAAAAAGCCGTGCTGTGCAGATGTGGGATGCTGTGACATACCATAAAATTGACGACGCTGGGCTGCACATCACCGTGAATGGCCAGTTACGGGTGCTTGATGTGGATAATGTGGTGATTTGTGCCGGGCAGCACCCGTTGCGGGAATTGTATGAGCCGCTGCAGCAAGCTGGTGTGACACTTCACTTGATTGGTGGGGCAAAAGAAGCGGGGGAGTTGGATGCGGTGCGGGCGATTAGAGAGGGGTATTTGCTGGCACATTAAGATTTAAAATCAAGCAACACACCTTTCACATCCTCCCGAAACGCCGCTTCATCCTCGTTGCAAAACGCCACTTCAATCGGCAATACATACACGGGCAGCTTGTGTTGAAACAAGAAATTATTGTGCAGTTCAAGGCGCGTTGCATCTTTTTCAGTGGTCACAATGATTTTTTCCTGCCGTGGCATGCGTTCAAAACGCTTCAGCATGTCGTTCAATTCATCTTCCGAAAAATAGTGGTGGTCTTCGTATTCCATCGTCTCCACTGACCTGGATTGCTCGCCAAGGTATTTCAGCAGGTAATCGGTATTGGCAATCGCGCTCACGAGCAACACATCGGTATTGAGGTCGAACGGGCGTTTTAAATCGGGGCGCAGCAGGTCGTAAGGAGCGCCGTAGCTGTAGCGGGAAAAATAAATGCGCTGGCGGGGGTAGGGATCAATTTCGTACAACATCTCCTGCCGTTGCCGCGCTGTCAGGTTCTCCGGGCACTTGGTGACAATGATAATGTCGGCGCGGCGGTATCCATTGCGCCATTCACGCAGTCGACCGGAAGGCAGGAGCCATTCTCGGGTGAAAGGCTGGTTGAATTCGGTGAGCATGATATTCAAGCCGGGCGTTACCGCCAAATGTTGAAAAGCATCATCCAGCAGCACACATTGGGTTTGCGGGTTGTTTTTTACCAATTCAGGCACACCCAATGCCCGGCTTTCACTCACGATGATGGGCGTTTGTGGAAATTTTCGTTTGAATTGTAAAGGCTCGTCGCCCACCTCAAGGGCTGTATCCAGGGTCGTTACCTGCCGATAGCCTTCTGTTTTCCGACCATAACCACGGCTTAGCACGGCAACGTCAAGGTATTCCGTGAGCCAGCGCAGCAGGTACTCGATATGCGGTGATTTACCCGTACCACCCACACTCAGATTGCCCACAGAAATAACGGGCAGGTCAAATTTTACGCTGCGCAGCACCCCAACCCGGTACAAAAGGTTGCGAAAGCCCACGCCTAATCCGTACAGCAGGGCGAATGGGAGGAGGAGAACGCGTATAACGATGTCTTGCGGCATTTTTTTCGTTGTTCGTTTTTCGTTGTTGGTTGATGGTTGATCGTTGTTCGTTGATCGTTCGCGTTGCTTTTGGCCATGTATTAAAGAATAATCAAGCGCTGTCGAACGAACAACTAACAACGATCAACCAACAACGAAAAACACCAACAATAAAAAAAGTCCCGAAGGGAACACCTCCGAGACTCTTTTGTTGTGGTACCTCCCAGAATCGAACTGGGGACACATGGATTTTCAGTCCATTGCTCTACCATCTGAGCTAAGGTACCCTAGCTGCTTTTTTGAGCGGGGCAAAGATACATCCGCTTTTACCAGAACAGGAAAGGGTTTTTGCGATTTTTTTCAAAAAACTATACTTGCTAGAATTTCAGGCTCTAAAACAGGCGAATACGGCGCTGAAAGCTGGCAAAAGTCGCAGGTTGGCAAACGCCACCGTACTTTCGCACATCACAAAATTACATTTTCCATGTTCGCTAACCTACTGGCCCTGCCTTTTATTTTTGGTGCACTCACTTGTCTTTACCTCGCGTGGAGTGTTGATAACAAATTTGCGCCCTATATGATTCCCTTTTTGATCATTGGGGCGGCAATTTATATCATGAGCCCGCAAATAAACTGGTGGTGGTACAGCAAAAACCTGCCGAAGTTGAGCGAAGGACTCACGAAAATGCTCAAGCGATTTTGTTTGTTTTACCAAAATCTGTCTGCCGCCGATAAAAGAAAGTTTGAAGGCCGGGTTGGGCTGTTCCGCATGGGCACGAACTGGACACCCATCGGCTGGCCCGACGATGAACTGCCGCCAGATGTGGAGTTGGTGCTGGCGGCCCAGGCGGTGACACTCACCTTCCATCGGGATACATTTTTATTTCCTGCTTTTGAAAAAGTGATCATTTACCCCAAGACATTTCCCTCGCCAGAGCATCCATACCCACATTCCTCCGAGCTGTACGTGGAAGATGGCTGCCTCATTTTTGCTGCAGAACACCTGATGCGGGCCTATTTCAATCCCGGGCAATTGTACCAGGTTGGCCTTCACGAGTACGCCAAAGCATTTGTACTGGCATATCCTGCTGAGGCCTGGCCGACACTTAACGGGGAAAATGTCTGGCAGGATTTGGAAACGGCCAGCGGAATGTCGCGCGAACATGCGGAAAACGTGGTCGGGCTTTCCGGGCTGAATGCCCTACCCGTCGCCATACACCATTATTTTATGTTCCCAATGGCATTCAAAAAGGCATTCCCCGAAGCATCCACCCAATTAGACCAAATCTTTTCTCCAAAAAAATCAATCGAGTAGCCAAACGCACCACCAATTATCACATTACCTCATTATCAAATTATCACATTAATTAATGTTAAAAACCATCGGCATCGTATTCCGAACCATAAAATACGGCGAGACCAGCGTGATCGCCGATATTTTTACGGAAGAGAAAGGCTTGCACACCTTTATTGGCGGGGGAGTACGCTCCGCCAAGGCACGCATGCCCTTCAACCTGTTTCAGCCGATGATGGTGGTGGATTTGGTATCCTATTACCGGGACGATCAAAATGCCGTAAACCGCCTGAAGGAACTCCGTGCCAGCGAGATTTGGCAAAATTTTCCTTTTGATATCCGCCGCGGTGCTGTGGCGCTTTTTATGGCAGAGATATGCCGGAAAAGTATCCAGGAAGCCGAAGAAAACCGCGAATTATTTTCCTTTTTACTGAAAAATTTGCGCTGGCTCGATAGCTCCCCGCACCCAATAGCCAATTTGCACCTGCATTTTTTGCTAGGGCTTTCGGGCTTTCTAGGCTTTCAACCCCAGGTCGATTTCGAGGAAAGTGAAGAACGGTTTTTCGATTTGAAAGAAGGTACGTTCAGCCCGGTGCCGCTGTCACACACCCATTATTTGGAGCCGGGTGCGACGGCGCAAATGCTGGCTTTATTCAATGCTGATTTGGAAAGTTGCCATGAAGTGGTGCTCAGCCGCGCAGAGCGGAAGTTATTGTTAACCAAGCTCTTACAATTCTACGAATTCCATGTGGAAGGCTTTAACGGGGTGAATACGCCGGATATTTTGGAGATGGTAATGGGCTAATCTGGGCTTACAAAAAAGCCCCAGCCGTTTCAAAACGACCGGGGCAAATTCATATTCAATAAGATCAGGAACTAGTGCCTTCCGCCGCCGCCGCCATCGCGGCCACCGCCGCCGCCTCGGCGATCATCCCGACCGCCGCCGCGGCGATCGTCACGGCCTCCACCACGACGGTCGTCGCGACCGCCGCGATCACCACCGCGATCGCCGCCACCGCCACGATTGGCGCGGGCTGCGTTCTCTTCGTCAGTTGGCATGGTACCGTCGGGTTTTGCCACAATGGCGCGACGCGACAGCTTCATTTTGCCCGTTTTCGGATCCACGTCGAGAATTTTGAACTCGACTGTTTCGCCTACTTTCAACACATCGGCAATGTTTTCAATGCGACGGTGATCGTATTCAGACACGTGCAAGAGGCCGGTTTTACCTTTGAACTTGATAAAGGCACCGTACTCTGCCAATTCTTCTACCACGCCTTCAAACACAGAACCAACTTCCGGCATAAATACAATGCCTTGGATTTGTGCATAAGCAGCATCGATGGCTGTTTTGTCCGGGCTAAAGATGGCCACAATACCGCCTTGTTCGTCCTCCGTGATGGAGATCGTAGTGCCGGTGTTGCGCTGCATTTCCTGGATAATTTTACCACCTGGTCCAATAACCGCGCCAATAAAGTCGCGCGGGATGCGGAATTCCATGACACGTGGTGCATGCGGCTTCAGGTCTTCACGGGGTGCTGCAAGCGCTTTGGCCATTTCGCCCAAGATGTGCAAACGGCCTTCGCGCGCCTGCATAAGTGCTTTTGTCAGCATCTCGTACGGCATGCCGTCGATTTTAATGTCCATCTGCGTACCGGTGATGCCTTTGGCAGTTCCAGTTACTTTGAAGTCCATATCGCCCAATGCATCTTCGTCGCCAAGGATATCGGAAAGTATAGCAATGCGGCCTTTGTCATCGGCAATAGCGCCCATGGCGATGCCAGCAACCGCTGCACTCAGTGGAACGCCACCATCCATCAAGGCAAGAGAGCCTGCGCAAACGGTTGCCATGGAAGAGGAACCGTTAGATTCCAGAATATCCGATACAACGCGCACGGTGTAAGGGAAATCTGCGGGCATTACTTTGCGGATCGAGCGACCTGCGAGGTTGGCGTGGCCTACTTCACGGCGACCTGGGCCGCGCATGGGCCTGGCTTCACCTACGCTAAAGGCTGGGAAGTTGTAATGCAGGATAAATTTCTCGTGGTGTGGGTCAAGCGCGACGTCGATCAGTGCCTGGTCTTCTTTCGTACCGAGGGTGAGTGACGTCAGCGACTGTGTTTCACCGCGGGTAAAGACTGCTGAACCATGTGCTGTTGGCAGGTAGTCCACTTCGCACCAGATGTCGCGCACCTCATCGGTTTTGCGGCCGTCGAGGCGTTTGTGGTCGCCCAATACAACGTCGCGGATGATGTGTTTTTTGTTTTTTTCGAAGTAATGCTCCGCCAAAGGTTTCCATTCGGATTTGGTTTCTTCTCCAAATTCTTCCATAATCGCAGCCATAACGACATCCTTGATTGCCTCGATGCGCTCTTTGCGGGCATCTTTGCTGGAAGCGCTGCGGGCCATAGCGTAAATATCGTCGCTGCTCAGCTTTTCAATGCGGGCTTTCAGGGCTTCGTTGTGCGGAGCTTCTGGTAATGTGCGTTTCACCAATGCTTTTTCACCCACCAATTCGGCCAGGCGTTCCTGCGCTGCGATCTGTGTTTTGATCACTTCGTGCGCCAATTTCATCGCTTCGATGAGGTCTTCCTCCTTGCATTCGTTGGCTTCGCCTTCCACCATGGTGATGTCGTGCTTGGTAGCCGCTACGATAAAGTCCATGTCGGCGGTCTCCAATGCTTTGCGGCCTGGATTGACAACGAACTCGCCGTTGATACGCGCCACGCGCACTGCAGAGAACAAAGCTTCCACCGGAATATCGCTTACCGCGACGGCGGCAGAACAAGCAAGGCCTGCGAGGGCATCCGGCATAATGTCTTTGTCGGCTGAAATCAGGTTGATGATCACCTGTGTTTCGTTCATGTACCCATCAGGGAACAGGGGACGCAATGCACGGTCGACCAAGCGGCTGACGAGGATTTCATAATCGGAAAGCCGGGCTTCACGACGGAAAAAGTTGCCCGGAATACGCCCCACTGCGGCAAATTTCTCTTGATAGTCCACAGAAAGTGGGAAAAACGGTTGGCCTTCTTTGGCCTTTTTCATACTGACAACCGTACACAGCAGCATGGTATTACCCATGCGGAGCATAACGGAACCATCGGCTTGTGCAGCCAATTTGCCAGTTTCGAGCGCGATCTCCTGGCCATCAGGCATGGAGATAGTAGTGCGCAACGGGATTTGCTTACCCATAAATTAGAATTAGAATTGTGCGCCGCCGGAGGGATAGAATCCGGGAATGTCGGAAAAGAAATAAGGCGCAAAGTGTGGCATAAAAAGGTCTGAAAAGCCAAAACTACACACAAAGAAGAGAGTTTTTTAGTGATGAGTTATGAGTTATGAGTGATGAGTGATGAGTTTGCACAGCATCTGCGTCTGGTTTAAGATGAGTTTTTCAGCACCTTACCAAGAACATTGGATCAAGTGCTGAAAAACTCCATCCAAACCAAAGCTCAAATGTCGTGCCCACTCATAACTCATAACTCATCACTCATCACTCTCTTCTTTGTGTGGGGGAACTTTTTCCCCGTTTTCCAGACGGTTTACCCAAAGGTTGCACCATCAAATTTTCTCAACAACATCCCCGAGGTGCCTTGCAGTCCAACGGAGCGGGTGAAATGATAGGGAATACCCCTAAAACAAAAATGTCCGGCTGTCGAACTCGGCAGCCGGACATTGGTCCTGTATTACTTACGCAAACCAAGCTTTTCGATCAGCGCGCGGTACTTGTAAATATCTTTTTTCGCGTAGTATCCCAAAAGGCTCTTGCGCTCTGCAACCATTGTTAGTAGGGCGCGGCGCGTAGCGTGGTCTTTTTTAAAAGTACGCAGGTGGCCTGAAAGGCATTCGATGCGGTAAGTCAAGAGTGCAACTTGTACTTCTGTGTTACCCGTATCGTTTGCATTTGCACCATACTTTTCTACGATTTCGGTGATTTTTTCTTTGCTGTAATAAACTGCCATTTTCTTTGAAATGAATTTATGAATGAAAAAATGCGCCTAAAACGAATTTCCGAGGGTCAAACGGCAGTTTTTGCCTATCCATCCGCTTTTAGCGCTGCAAAAGTACGTTTATTGATTCGAAATATACTAGAATAATAAAAAAAGGTTTCATGGTTAAAGGGTTTCATGGTTTCAGGTTTACGCGATCTGTTGTCATTTTTGAAATACAGTTTCAAAGCAACCACCCATCGCGTAAACCTGAAACCTTGAAACCTGAAACCTGAAACCCTTTTTACCACGTCTCAAATTCCGTTCTCCGATTCCTCGCCCTGCCAGCTTCTGTATCATTGGATTCCATCGGCTTGCTTTCCCCAAAGCCTTTGAATTTTAGCCGCGATGACTCAATTGATTTTTCCAGTAGGTAGCTGTGCACCGCTTTGGCGCGTTGTTCGGAAAGGGCCTGGTTGGCGGCATCGTCGCCTACGTTGTCGGTATGTCCATTGATTTGGATGCGGAGTGTGGGTGCTTGGGCCAGCATATTCGCCAATTGGTCGAGCTCGGCCATGGATGTTGGTTGAAGGCTGGCAGAACCCGTTTCAAAAAATACGTTGCGCAACACGATGGGAATGCCCGGAATGCTGGCGGTGTCACCCGGAATACCGGGCATAATTCGTTGCAACTGAATGTTCAATGTAAATGGCTGCTCAAAGGTTGACACTGCCGTCAGGTTGAAGTTTTCCGAGTAAAAGAAGTAGTTGGTCTTGGTAACATACAAGGAATATTCTCGTCCGGCAGGGAGACAAACAAGTGCGGAACCGTCGTTTTTGGTATTGGTAGAGACGTAGGATTGCCCTGTTTTCAAGTCGATAAAATCCACTTTTGCAATGACAGGGTAACTGCTGGCGGCATCTTCCACGTAAACGCGGGCGTAGGTGACGGGTTTTGGACGGGCTTTTTCAGGCAGGTCAAAACTGTAAATATCGAGGCCACCTAAGCCGCCTTTGCGGTCGGAGGCATAATAGGCCGTTTTACCATCCAGGCTGACGATGATCATGCCTTCTTCACCTTTGGTGTTGATGGGGTAGCCGATGTTTTCGGGATTGCCCCAGGCGCCATCAAGCTGGCGGCGGACAAAGAAAATGTCGCTGCCGCCCATGCCAGGCAGGCTGTCGGAAGAGAAGTACAAGGTTTGGCCGTCGGGGTGCAAGAATGGGGTGTGCACCTTTCCACCAACATTGATTTGCGACGGTAGTTTTTCCGGTTTTGTCCAGCGGCCACCTGATTGGCGGACGGTTTCCCACAGGGATATTGGCGTATTTGGGCCACCTGTTCCCTTGCTAAAAATCAGGGTTTTATTGTCGGCACCCAAAGTTGGTTGCGCTTCCCAATTCGCGGAGTTGATGGCGTTGCTGAAGGGTACCGGTTTGCTCCAATTGTTGTTTTTGTTCTGTGACCAATAGAGGTCGCAACTGCCTTGGGAGCCGTCGCCCTCCCGGTTGCAGGCGGTGAATACGAGCCAGGAACCATCGGGGCTAATGGCCTGTGCGCCTTCGTTGAGCGTGGTGTTCACGCCTTCAAGAGGCCTTGCGACCGCCCACGCAGTATCTTGAAAGGTACTGCTGAAGAAGTTCTCGTCGCCCCGTTCGCGGCGGGTGAAAATAAGGGTACTGCCGTCGGCTGTCAGGGATGGAAAGTATTCACTTTCGGGCGTGTTGATGTTTTTACCGAGGTTTTGGGGGTTAAAAGGCACTGGGTTTTTAACGGCTTTTGCGGCAAATCGGGCACAAGAAAGCATGTGGCGTGCTGTTCTGGTATAGCGCTCGTTTGTAGGATTGCTGTACAGGTAG
>JBBRWA010000179.1:0-12634 GCA_038246345.1 Chitinophagales bacterium | reverse complement strand
TTTTAGGATTGGGCAGGATTTTTTGGCATTTGTGGATGGGGGGCGGTTTGTATCAGGATTAGCAGGATTTTTAGGATTGGGCAGGATTTTTTGGCATTTGTGGATGAGCGGCGTTATGTTGTTCTGTTCGGAGAAATATTGAGGGGGGGCTTGCGCTTTTGAATTTTTGGGTGTAATTTTGAAAGCTTTATTTTTTCATCTTAACACACTAAACTTCAACTACCATGCAAAATGGAGACCTTACTTACCGCATCATTGGATGCGCCATGAAAGTACACAAAAAATTAGGCCGGGGATTCCGGGAGTACATTTACTGCCGTGCCATGGCCATTGAACTTCGACGCGAAGGGATTTTGTTTGAGCGCGAAGTCTGGTTACCGATTCACTATGATATTTTTCGGATTGGTTACCGACGCTGCGATTTTGCTTGCGAACCCGATTTGGTACTTGAATTGAAAGCCAAAGGGGAACTCGGCAACGAGGATCTTGTGCAAGCCATCAATACGCTCGAATGCCTCAACGGCAAATGCGGATTATTGATCAACTTCGGGGCCTCCAGCCTGCAATACAAACATATCTTCAACAACAATGTGCGCCCGGAAGCGGATTTTACGGATGCCACTGCGGAGCAGCTGGGTGAGACGAATGAGGACATTTTCGAGGCCCGGCATTATTTGCCGGAGTGGGAGGTAGAGCAGCGGCTGCGGGATGAGTGGAAGAAGAAGAACAAGGGGCGTTGAGCGCGGTTTGTACCAGGATTATTAAGATTTTTAGGATCATTCAGGATTTACAGCGTCTGTTGGAATGGGTAAAACTCATTTTATTGAGCTGTAAAATCCTGAATGACCCTAAAAATCCTACTAATCCTGATACAAAACCCCCAAAATCAATTCACCCCACATTCTACTCCTAGAAGTTCCATCGCCGCCAAAAACTCATTCCCCACATTCACCTTTTTCCCCGTCGACGTAAACGCCATTTTCTCCTTGTTCTGCCGGTCGATCAGCTCCATTTTTAGCAGGTGCTTGCCCTTGTGGGCCGTGCAAAGCTTTTCAATGCGGTCAATAAGCTCGGCCGTGAGCAATTCCATCGGTATTTGCAGGGTAACGGAAGTGGTTTTTTCCGCGCCGACAGCCTCCAGCAAGCGCACATTGTTTACCCGGAACTCAAATTCTTCGGAATTGTAGCGCTGCTTGAATTCCCCTTCCGCGTACACGCTGGTGCCTTCCTCGAAGAAGCTTTTGAACTTGGCGTAAGTCTCCGAAAACATGGTGATTTCCAGGGATTCGGTGTAATCCTGAATGGTGAAACGTCCCCAACCCGTGCCGCGCTGGCTGATACGGTGTTCAGCTTTTATCACAAAGCCCGCCACGTTGACCTTGCGGCCGCGGTAGTTCTCCATTTTGTCGAGCGGGGTGGCGAAGTTTTCCCATTCGTAGCGGAACTCATCAAGCGGGTGACCGCTGAGGTAGATGCCGATGACGTCTTTTTCTTTTTGGAGTCTAAAAATAAGCCCCCAATCAGTGGCTTTTGGCACGATCGGCTCTGGGATGCTGACGCTATCGGAGAGGTCGCCAAAGAGAGAATTGACCGACATCAGCTTGTCTTCCTGATGGGCACTGCCATAGCGGATGAGGTTTTCAATAAAGGTATCGAACTTGTCGGTTGGGGTAAAAAAAACCGATCTGGGGAGTGCGAAACTATCGAAAGCGCCAGCGTAGGACAAGTTTTCCATTACCCGCTTGTTCACCGTGCGCAGGTTGATGCGGCGCATAAAATCAAAAATGTTGGTGAATGGGCCATTTTCCTTGCGCTCCTGGATCATTACTTCCACCGCGCCTTCGCCCACGCCTTTAATGGCACCCATGCCGTAGCGGACATCGCCTTTTTTGTTGACAGCAAAATTGACGAGCGATTCGTTCACGTCCGGGCCTTTTACGTTGAGGCCCATGCGTTTGCACTCTTCCAGGAAGAAGGTGATTTTTTCAATATTGTTCTGCGAATGGGTGAGCACCGCTGCCATGTACTCCGAGGGGTAATGCGCTTTGAGGTAGGCCGTTTGATAGGCCACGAAAGCGTAGCAGGTGGAGTGACTTTTGTTGAAGGCGTAAGAGGCAAAGGCTTCCCAGTCGGTCCACACTTTTTCCAGCTTGGCGGCCGGGTGGTTTCGGGCCGTTCCACCTTCGATAAATTGCCCTTTCATTTTATTGAGGACGGCAATTTGTTTTTTACCCATGGCTTTGCGGAGCACGTCGGCATCTCCCTTGGAAAAGCCTGCGAGCTTTTGGGACAGCAACATGATTTGCTCCTGATAGACACAATTGTGCAGAATGATATTGTTTCCTACAAAATTGTGAATACCTGCGACGGTGATATCGTATACCAATTCCTCGCCAGCCGGTTCAATGGAGGCAATTTCCTCCCAACGGACATTCAGGTTGCGCTTTGTTTTGGGAAAATCCAGGCATTCCAGCAGCGGTTCTACCACCGAGGCGGCGATTCGTGGTCGGTTCCGATTGAGGGTATTGAAGTGTTGGCGACTGAATCCATGCGCTTCCATCAGTCCGCGCTGCGAGCCTTTCCAGGTTCGGTCTATTTCCTCAAAGAAGACGGGACGCGAAAGATCATCTTTAATTTCAGCAAGAAATGCCCCGCGCTCCGGCATTTTTTTCAAAACCAAATGCGGCGCGATTTTCTCCGCGAATTGCGGGATATTATACACTGAAACCTGATAAGCAGTGATTTCTTCCTGCCGCTGGTTGTTGAAATACTTGGTTTCGCAGGTGGTGGAATAAATACCCAAGCGGAGCAAAAGTGTCTGGATATCCTTGGCCAGATATAGAGAAATGGTTTTAACAAAGCAGATTTTTTCCGATACACAGCCATCGCAGTCCCAAAAGGAAGCCAAGAAAAAAGCAATTTGCTCCTCGTTAAGTCCGAACACAAACTCTGGCACATAAGGCCCACAGGAAGTCAAGGAACCATCGGCCAGTAAATAAGCCAGAACCCTGAGTTTTTGTTTGTCAAATGATTGTGGAGCTTCGGCATGGAGCTTTCGCGGTGTAGCAATATGGTCGCCGGGCTTCAACGATCCAATTTCCCGCCAGCCATTTTCGGTTAAAACCCGGTGGTTCGCCGTCATTTTAACCGTTGTCCCATTGCCCATTTTGACTTTAAAAACCGGCTTTTTGCCATTGCATACCCAATAAGTCATGGGCGCTTTTTGAGGTTGTAAATATTCATCAACTCCCTGGACATAAAAATCTCCGACTCGGTCTTCCAATTGATCGATGCGCACCCTTTTCCCTGTAATAGCGTCAAAAACAAGCGTATCGCCTGTGACACAAATGCCAAAAGTGTCTTTCAAATACTCCTCCATATCCGGCAAATCATATGTCACCGCCTGCCGCCCATGCTTCCGCGCAATAAAATCCGGAATATACTCCAACGGCCCCGGCCGGTACAGCGCGTTCATCGCAATGAGGTCGTCAAATTTGTCGGGCTTGAGCTCCCGCAGGTATTTCTGCATCCCGGCGCTTTCGAACTGGAAGGTGCCGTTGGTTTCGCCGCGCTGGTACAGGTCGTAAGTTTTAGCATCGTCGAGCGGTATGTCGTCGATGATGATCTTTACGCCGTGGTTTTGTTCAATCAGGATCAGCGCATCGCGGAGAATGGTGAGGGTTTTGAGGCCCAGAAAGTCCATTTTGATAACGCCAGCATCTTCAATGATAGAACCTTCGTACTGTGTGATGAGCAGCTCGGTTTCTTTGGAAGCATACACCGGAATTATTTCCGTCAGGTCTTTCGGGGCGATGATGATACCCGCCGCGTGTATGCCGGTGCCGCGCACAGAGCCTTCGAGTATCATGGCTTCTTTGAGCACCTTGCCTTCGGGCGTGTCTACGGCGGCCAAATGCTCTCGGAGTTTTTTGGCGTTGTCGAGGTCTTCACCCGACAGGTTTTCTTTTTCTGACAAAGAGCCTTCGCCCGCGATGGGCGCGGTGAGCACACGTTTGAGGGAAATTCCGGCCTTGTCGGGCACGAGCTTGGCCAGGGCATTGGCTTGGTCGAGCGGCAAATCGAGCACCCGCGATACGTCTTTGATGCTCATTTTGGCGGCCATGGTGCCGTAGGTCACGATTTGGGCCACTTGGTTTTTGCCGTATTTCTGCACCACATAATCAATCACCTTCTGCCGGCCTTCGTCGTCGAAGTCCGTGTCGATATCGGGCATGGACTTCCGGTCGGGATTGAGGAATCGCTCGAACAGCAATTGATATTTGATGGGGTCAATATTCGTGATGCCGATGCAGTAGGCCACCGCGCTGCCCGCCGCCGAACCACGGCCGGGGCCAATGAACACGCCGATGTCTTTGCCGTGGTTGATAAAATCGGCTACGATGAGGAAGTAGCCCGCAAAACCCATGGTTCTGATGGTGTGCAGCTCGAAATTGAGGCGCTCTTCTATTTCAGCGGTAATTTCTTTGTAACGGTTTTTGGCGCCTTCCATCGTCAGGTGGCGCAAAAAATCATCTTGTGAATGGAAGGTTTGCGGGATGACAAAATTGGGGAGCAGGATGTCCTTTTTGAGTTTCAGGTGCTCGCATTTGTCTACGATTTCCATGGTATTGTCGAGTGCTTGCGGCACGTCGCCAAACAATTTGCCCATCTCGGCTTGGGTCTTGAAATAGAACTGGTCGTTCCAAAACGCGAAGCGGCCACCTTTCATAATAGTGCCTTCTTCCACGAATTCGCGGATGGCGGGGGTGGCTTGTTTTTCGCCCGTGTTTACGCAGAGCAGGATGTCGTGTGCGTTGGAATCCTTTTGGTCTACGTAGTGCGAGTCGTTGGTACAAATGACTTTCACGTTGTACTCATCGGCCCAGCGCAGCAGCACTTCGTTCACTTTGTCCTGCTCCTGCATGTGGTGGCGCTGTATTTCGATGTAATAATCCTCGCCAAACAGGTCGAGCCACCACTCAAATTCTTTCCGGGCTGCTTCCTCCCCATGCCGCAAAATGGCCTGCGGCACCATGGCGCCAATGCAGCAACTGGTCGCGATCAATCCTTCGTGGTACTGCAAAATCAGTTCTTTGTCGATGCGCGGGTATTTGCCATACAACCCTTCGATATAGCCCAGCGAGCAAAGTTTGACGAGGTTTTTGTAGCCTTCTGCGTTTTTTGCCAGAAAAAGCTGGTGGAAACGTTTGTCCTTGTCTTCCTTGGTAAAAGCGTGCCGATGCCGATCGGTCACCACATAAAACTCACAACCCACGATGGGCTTCACGCCTTCGTGTTTGGCTGCTTCTGCCACAAACTGGAATGCCCCGAACATGTTGCCGTGGTCGGTGATCGCAATGGCTTTCATGCCATCGGCGGCGGCTTTTTTAAATAGGTTGGGGATGGAGGCAGCGCCGTCGAGCAGGGAGAATTGGGTGTGGCAGTGGAGGTGGGCGAAGTTTGGCATGGGCTACTGTTACGTTACAGGGCAAATTTAAAACAAAAAGTGGGAAGTTTGTACTCTTTGTGGAAAACTATTCAACCCTATTCCATTGAACTTGGAAATCGAAATGTTCTTTTTAAAAACCGGACACTGAAAAAAGGACTATTTATTGGTGCTGCAATATGAAGTACGCTCCGAATGACACATTTGCTTGACGATACCAGGAAATATCCTGTTACCAACTCAATGGCCAAGCAGTTTAATCGCGTGTAGAGTACCTGCTTACAATATGAAAAACAAAAAGACCAATATTTAGCAAAAGGCTAATTATCAGCAGTTTTTGCTCCCATGAAAGGACTTGGTTAGGAACTTCTACAATAGGCGTTTGAGGCATGGGGGATTCGTCTTTATTTCTAGGCGCTTTCCATAAGCTCAAGTCTTGGATAAACTGCCTTTCTTCTGCATTTATTAGATAGAAGGAATCTCTTTTTGATTCCATTTTTGGCGTGGAAATAAAAGCCCAGCGATTACACATATTTCCCTCCAAAAAATCACCATGATGGTTTGCAAAAACCAAAATGGTATCCCCGACAACAACAGTTCTTAAAAAACCTGCACACATAGAATTCTGGTCAAAGACTGTTACATAGTCACTTCCCGACCCTAGACCTTTGTGATATTTTATCACCCTTAAATTGAAATGTTTTTGCTGGTAAAAAAACTGTCGACCCTCTCTGGAAGAATATAAACTGTCTAATACAGGCATATTCACCAATACCCCAACAAATACAGCAGAATTGTATTCAAGATTTTTAGCCAAAGGATCAGGTTGGCCGCAAAGACAAGCATAAACTTGCTTTGGAATTGAAACCCCAACTACCAAAAATATTGTTAGGCTTAGTAAACGACTTTTATGATTCACGATTTCTGCTAGGGTTTGTTAAAAGGACATGCATTAGAAAGCTAAAAACAACTGTAACCCTTTGCAAAAGGCTACCGCCAGGCCCAGGGCAGACGCATGAATAGTATGAGGTAAAAAAGAAAAACACCAAATATTATTTGATTTACGAGTGACGATTGATGATTCACGATTTTTGAAGTTGGCGTTGCGTTGAGGTATAGTTTTGAATCAAACGAAAAGCCGACAAACTGACTCGGCAATCAGCCCTTCTTTTTTTAACACCAAGCAACCAAATTCAATCTTCACAAATCGAAGAAAACCAGCTAAAATGCCGCACAAATCGCGTATAAACTTCAAAAATCGTAAATCATCACTCGTCAATCGTCAATCAAAAACAGCCCGTGAGATGCCTAAAAAAAGCTCCCATCCCTGCGCTGCGTTCATGCGTCTGCCCTGGGGCTACCCCCTTCTTTTCCCCCGCACCTTCGGCCTTCCCATACTCACATACGTAAAGCCCTGCTCCTTCATACTGTCGATGTCGTACAAATTGCGGCCATCGAAAATGAGCTTGTCGCGCAAGGAATCGCTCATGCGCTCAAAATCAGGGTTGCGGAATTCGCTCCATTCGGTCATAATTGCCAGACAATCGGCTCCTTCCAGGGCATCGTACATGCTGTCGACCAAGGTGATGCGGTCGCCGTAAATAGACTTTACATGCGCCATTGCTTCCGGGTCGAAAGCTTTTACCTTGGCGCCCAAGGCCAGCAACTCATCGATGATGACCAAGGCGGGTGCTTCGCGGATATCATCGGTATTGGGTTTGAAAGCCAGGCCCCAAACACCAACGGTTTTGCCAGAAAGCTCGTTTTTGTAGTGCTTTTTGATCTTTTTAGTCAAAATACCCTTCTGGATGCTGTTTACCTTCATCACTGATTTCAAAATTTTGAAATCGTAGGCATGATCGGAGGCGGTTTTTGCGAGGGCTTGCACGTCTTTTGGAAAACAGGAGCCGCCGTAGCCGATGCCGGGAAACAAAAAGCGCCTGCCAATGCGGGTATCGCTGCCCATGCCGATGCGCACCATGTCGACGTTGGCACCAGTTTTTTCGCAGAGGTTTGCGATTTCATTCATAAAGGAAATACGCGCCGCGAGGTACGCGTTGGCGGCGTACTTGGTAAGCTCGGCGCTGCGCTCGTCCATGAAAAAGATGGGATTGCCTTGGCGCACAAACGGCTCGTACAACTGCTTCATCAGTTTTTGGGCGCGTTCGTTGCTGGCACCGATCACCACGCGGTCGGGTTTCATAAAATCTTCCACGGCAACGCCTTCCCGTAGAAACTCGGGATTGGACACTACATCAAACAGTTTTTTCGACAGCTTTTCCGCGAGTATGGCCGACACTTTCTCCGCCGTGCCAACAGGAACCGTGCTTTTGTCCACGATTACTTTGTAATCCGTAATAAGTCCGCTAAGGTCGCGGGCCACGCCCATGATGTACGACAAATCAGCGTTGCCGTTTTCGCCTGGAGGCGTGGGCAGTGCGAGGAAAATGATCTGCGCGTTTTCGATCGCTTCCGGCAAATTGGTGGTGAAATGAAGGCGTCCTTCCTTGGTGTTGCGCTCAAAAAGCACATCCAATCCGGGTTCAAAAATCGGGATTTTACCCTCCCGCAAACTTTTTACCTTCTTTTCGTTGTTATCTACGCAGATGACGTTGTTGCCCGTTTCTGCGAAGCAAGTTCCGGTGACCAATCCGACGTAACCGGTGCCAATTACAGCTATGTTCATATTTCTGGATGCTTTACCCGCCGTAGCCTTGGCGAAGGAGGGTGGATTCTGGATGCTAGATGCTGGATTTTGGATGCTAGATGCTGGATCCTCGATGTCGCACTTTGAATTATTTGATGGGATATTGCCTTCGTTGTGTTGGCAAAAATTAAAAGGTTACTGTTTCCAAAGACCCGCAAAGGTAGGGCGACCCTCTGATTTTTCGGCTATTTAGCCAACAGTTTGCGTGGAAAAGGGTTTAAATTATTGTTTTGTGCAAAGTGCCTACATTTGTTCGTATTTAAATTTTGAAACATAAGTGCTTATGAATCCTTTTATGCCCCATTTTGTTATTTCAAATAGAATTGTTCTTCACTCTGTACGCGGTGTTGCATTGGCACTTTTATTCAGTGCTTGCTTTGCGCTGCACGGCTTGGCACAAGACCCCGTCGACCCCAATATTGTCCCCAATCCCGGTTTCGAGCGATTTTCCAAAACGCCCTTCGGTTGGTCGTACAACGGCTCCTATTTTGGGGAGGTTGTCAAGTATTGGTTCAGCGCTACCACTTCCAGCCCGGATGTTTATGGGCCAGAGGTACGGGTTCCAAGTGATTGGGCGGCAAAGGGCTTTGGAAAGCAAAAGCCACGCAATGGTAAGTGTATGGCCGGAATTACGCTTTTCGGCTGCACCAATGGCAAACCACATTGCCGGGAATACCTTGAAATACAGCTTGCCGAACCGCTGGTGATCGGGCAAGCGTATCACGTGGAATTTTGGGTGACACACCTTGAAAAATCCCTACAAATCAACAACATCGGGGCTTATTTTACCATCAGCGAAGTCAGGCGAAGCACGGATGAATTGCTGCTGCGTGATGCCCTGGTGAAGGCCCGCGATATTGTGGCAGCCCCCGATGGCAAATGGGTGAAAGTAAGCGGCCAATTCATCGCCAAATACGAGGCAGAGCATATCCTGATCGGCAATTTTGCCGACGATGCCAACACCGTTTCCTTTGCACCCAACGAGGATTGTTTCAACTACGCCTACTACTACGTGGACGATGTTTTGCTGAAAAAGATACCGCCGTTTCTTCCTGTGCCCGTCAAACCCGACGACCTCACCTTACTCAAGCTGGAAACCGGAAATACCGTTGTGCTAAAAAACATCTACTTCGAATTTGACAAAGACGACCTGATGCCCCGCTCCTACGTGGAGCTGAAAAAACTGCTATCCGTGATGCGCAGTAACCCCAAGCTCAGCATCGAAATCGTAGGCCACACCGATGCCCTAGGCAACGATGCTTACAACCTCGACCTCTCCCGCCGACGGGCAGAATCGGTGTTGAAATATTTGACTGAAAATAAAATCGCGAAAAGTCGATTGAGTGCTAGTGGGCTTGGGGAGCAGATACCGATTGCAAGCAATGATACGGAGGAAGGAAGGGCGATGAATCGGCGGGTGGAGTTTGTGGTGTTGAGGCAGTAGACCTTTTTATTTCACACAACGAACACAACGAGCGATATGTGCATAGTTACGGTAACGACCTCTAGCCCAAGCATTATTGACCTTGTGTCGTTGTGTGAAATTATTTTTATGTCTCGAACGGTGCCATGCCAAAACCCAATCCGTTTTTAATCCGTCAAATCCGTTCAATCCGTGTTCCAATAAGGCAACGCGCAGAATTCCTCAAAAAATCCCCTATTTTTGTAGCGTAAAGAATCAAAAAATGAACAGCGTCGAACAAGTAAAAGAATCCATCAATGGGCTATCTGGCTCAGATCAAACCGATGTGTTGCTTCATGTGCTGCGGCTGCGGTACCAGGCTGCCATGAGTGAAATAAGGCTATTAGCAAAAGGTGCAACGCCAACCTCGGTGCCTGATTCAATTGACAACCTCAGCTACGACGAATTATTAGAGCGATTGCACCTGCTTGAAGGTATTCGGGAGGGCTTGAACGATAGCTCCAAAGGCCATACTGTAAGCCACGAAAGTGTGAAAAACATGTTCGAACAATGGCGCAAGAAATAGTATGGTCGAGCCGCGCAACAGATGACCTACACCATCTTTTTGAATCAATTAGTGCTTTTTCAGATTCCCGTGCGGAAGCTGTTGTCACTGCAATTATTGACGCTGTTTTTCTTTTAGAACAATTTCCAAAAATGGGCAGGAGCGTTCCAGAGATAAACCTGGAATCTATCCGAGAGCTAATTATCCAGCAATACAGGGTTGTTTACACCATTTCAGTGCATGGGCATGTAGAAGTTTTGGCAGTTCGCCATAGCACTCGCCCCTTCACAGAATTTTAATAAATCACAAATCATGTCAACAGACATCACCGCCAAATACGCCCATCTCCTCGTCCATTACTGCCTCGAAGTACGCCCCGGCGATAAAGTTTTCATCGCCAGCACTTTGCTCGCCGAGCCCCTCGTACGCGAGGTGTACCGCGAAGCCTACGCCGCAGGTGCCGCCCTGGTGGAATACGATATGGCTTTCCAGGAGCGCGAACGGGTGTTTATGCAAAACGCCTCTAGCCAGGCCCTGCAAACGCCTCCCCTTGTAGCCAGCATCGCCATGGAATCCTTCGATTGCTACCTCAACATAAGGGCACCTTACAACCTGCGCGACAATTCCGGGGCCAGCGCAGAACAAGCCAAACTGCGCACCGAAACCATCGCCCCCATGAACAAGCACTACTTCGAACGCACCGCCGACCGCCGCCTGCGCCGCAACCTTTGCCAATGGCCCACCGATGCCTCCGCCCAGGAAGCGGGCATGAGCCTGAGCGAATACCAAGACTTTGTTTTCGGTGCTTGCAAGCTTTTGCTTGACGATCCCAAAGCCGCCTGGCTGAAGGTGCGCGCCAACCAGCAGCACATCGTGGATCACCTGAACAAGTGCAAAAGCATCCGTTACCTCACAGAAGGCACCGACCTGACGTTCAGCTGCGAAGGCCGTACCTGGATGAACTCCGACGGCCAAACCAATATGCCTTCCGGGGAAGTGTACACCAGCCCCGTGGAAGACAGCGTGCAAGGCACTGTGTATTTTTCCTATCCCTGCATTTACCAGGGCAATGAAGTGGAAGGGGTGAAACTATGGGTGAAAGACGGCTTTATTGAAAAATGGGAAGCGCGGCGCGGACAGGAATTTCTCGACTATATTTTCACGCTGCCCGGCACCCGCCGTTTCGGGGAGGCCGCCATAGGCACCAATTACGACATCCAGCAGATGACGAAAAATATCCTGTTCGATGAAAAAATAGGCGGTACGATACACCTGGCGATTGGCCAAAGTTACCTGCAAACAGGGGGCAAAAACGAATCGGCGGTGCAGTGGGATATGATTACCGATATGACGAGGGGGGGAGAGATTTGGGCGGATGAGGAGATGATTTATCGGGGTGGGAAATTTTTGATTTGAAGGTTTTTCACCACAGAGTTGCACAGAGGGGTATTAATCACAGGGTTTTAAAACAGAATGATATGAAAACCTTTTTCAGCATCATATTATTGGGCGTTACATTTTTGAGCCACGCCCAAAAAACACCTAAAAACGAGCTTTGTTTTGGTTACATTAACGCTGGTTATTTCTTTGACAGTACATCCATGGAGCTCTCAAGGTTTGTTAAGGGTAGGAACTTTTCGCTAAGTTATTCCCGTATTTTTGACAATAGATTTTTGTTAAACATTACATACGCTAGAACTTCTTATAAATACTTTAATGATCCTCAACCTGCATTTTATGAAGATAATACAATAACATCCAGAAGTTTCAAGATTCTTTCTGGGTATTTTGGCTACAAAATCTCTAAATGGGGCTTGTCAGCAAATTTAAAAGCAGGTATCAGTTACTGCATTAGAGGCTCTAAAGGAGGGCATATAACCTATTTTGATGATGGAGGGTGGCGAGAGCCTCGGGCCTTTTACTATTATTACAGAGATTTTGGCGGCATGTTGGGTTTGACCGTTTCACACCCGATCTTTTGGAAACTTTTTGGTGAAATTGATTGTGGGTATGCACGCATGGTTTCAAAGCTTAAAGTTGATCCAAATCTACTGTTCTTATCGTACAGAATCGGGTTCCGGTTTTAACCGTGCCTATAATATTTTATCAAACAGCTCAGCTCAGTTCAAGGGGCTGGGCTGTTTTTTGTATAGGAGAATCTACCGCTTCCGCTCCGTAACAAACACCAACAAATCCCGCAGCGACTGCCTCGCTGGCGTATCCGGCGCCGTATCCAAAATGTCAAAAGCCTCCTGCCGATAGCGGTACATCGCTTCCCGGGCATATTCCAGCCCGCCGCTCTGGCGCACAAACTGGATCACCTCCGCCACTTTTTCACTTTTGTGGCTTTCGTTTTTTACAATATTGATGATGCGGCGGCGATCGGGCTTGGTCGCGTGTGACAAGGCGTAAATAAGGGGCAAAGTCATTTTTTTCTCTTTGATGTCAAATTTATGTAAGGACTTATTTGAATTTCAAGAAATTACCTTATTTTTGAAACGTGAATCCGCCTAT
>JBBRWA010000178.1:0-12648 GCA_038246345.1 Chitinophagales bacterium | reverse complement strand
TGGTTGAGGCTCCTGTAGCTGAGGTGATTGAGACTCCAGTAGCTGAAGTGATTGAGACTCCTGTAGCTGAGGTGGTTGAGACTCCTGCAGCTGAAGTGATTGAGACTCCTGTAGCTGAGGTGGTTGAGACTCCTACCGCTCCAAAGAAGGAAGCAAAAGCTGAAGCACCCGTTGCTGAAGAAAAAGCTGCTGCTCCTAAAAAGACCAAAGGCCCTAAACTTGATGATTTGAAAATCATTGAAGGTGTTGGTCCAAAAATTGAGACGCTGCTGAAAGAAGGTGGTATCTCAACTTGGGAAGAGCTGGCCGCAGCTTCTGTTGACCGCTTGAAAGAAATCCTCGAAGAAGCTGGCCCACGCTACAACATCCACGATCCAAGCACCTGGCCTGCACAAAGCAAATTTGCCGCCGAAGGCAAATTCGAAGAGCTGAAAGAGTACCAAGATGTACTCACTGGCGGCCGCGACGAAAGCTAGTTTTGCTATAAAAATAACATCTTTTGAAAATGCTGCTTGTACAAGCGGCATTTTCTATTTAAACTTGCCCCCTTATTGATTCGACTTAAGAAGTTTTTGTTTTCATAGCTTAATTTTTTAGTTGTTACCCCGGCTGCAATTAGTCGGGGTTTTTTTTTCGTTGCTATTCGTTTGTAGTTGTTCGTTCGCTGAAATCGTTGTTAGTTGCTCGTTGTTGGTTGTTCGTTCGCTGAAATCGTTGCTAGTTGTTGGTTGTTCGTTTCCTAGTGGTCATCTCAAATAAGAGCAACGCGAACGAACAGCCAACAACTAGCAACGATTTCAGCGGACGAATAACGAACAACTAAATAACAACGAAATAACCAAGCGCTCGGAAACGAACAACCAACAACTAGCAACTAACAACGAGATGACCAAGCGCTCGGAAACGAACAACTATCAACGAACAACAAACAACAATTATGGCGTTCCTTCTCGTTTTCATCGGTGGTGGCCTCGGCAGTATTTGCCGCTTTAGTATTGGCTTGGCGATACAGCCCTTGCTGCCAAAATTCCCCTGGGCTACCTTGGTCGCCAACGGCTTGGCCTGTCTGGTGTTGGGCGCCGTATTGGGTTTGCAATTTCAAGGAAACATGTCCGACGAGCGGCGTTTGCTGATAGCCACGGGTTTTTGCGGCGGCTTTAGCACCTTTTCTACCTTTACCGCCGAAACATGGGAGCTTTTCCAAAGTGGCCAATACGGCGCTGCCGCAGTCAATGTGGCGGGCAGTTTGACAGTCTGTTTTGTTTGCCTACTTTTGGGTATCAAATTGACAGCTTGAGCAAACACATGAATCAGAAAATACCTTCTTACAGGGTCTCAGCATATAGGATTTTTCCCAAAAAAGGCGGTTTTGATCGCTACAAAACGCTGGGGTTATGCCTGCTATTTTTGGCCCTTTTCTGCCCGCCATCACAGGCAGCATTCGTCACAGGTACCATAAAAAATGGAAGCCCAGGTGCAACGGTCGAACTGACTGTTCCACAATTTTACCTCGATGGACACCTTGCCCGGTATCGAACCGTTCTTGACGGGCAATTACAATTTTCAATCCAGGCAGAAATTCTAGAGCCCGGACTTGCTTTTTTGGGCTTCAACGATGACCGTCTGCCCATTTTCTTGGCCAAAGACGATACACTCAGTATCAAAACAGATGTTTTTCAATTTCCAGTGTCCGTCTCGTTCAGCGGAAAAAGCGCCGCCGACAACAGGCTTCTGAAAGAATACCTGAAGCAAAACCAGCTGGATTTCAACGAGTTCAACAACATCCGTTTCAAAATTGGGCAGACCTGGGTCATCGTGGAAGAGCCCATGAACAGCAGCATGGAAAGCCTCACTCCAGACCTATTCAAAAGTACGATGGATGCGCAAAAAGAAACGTCCATAAGTTTAGTTGATGGTTTTGTCAATGAAAACCCAGGTGCATTGAGCCCAGCATTTCGGGAATGGCTCCATACAGAAACAACGTACAATTGGGCCTATCACCTGCTTGTTTACGGGCATGTTTATGCAGGGCGCTATGGTATTCAGCCGGATTTTTTTTATTTTTTGTACGATGCACCGATCATTAGTGACCAGGTTGGAAGTGATTGGTACCGGCAATTTATAGTAGCATTTTTGGCACGGCAGCAAGCAAAAATAAGCGCTACTGAAAACTTCTGGTCGGGACAATATGCGCTTGCTGAAAAGCTGCTTTCGGGCAAATCGCTCGCTTTTTTTCGCTCAGAATTGATCGCAACGGCCTTTTCTACCGAGCGGTTCACTGAAATTCTTCCCCTATATGCTGACTTCTTACAGCACAACCCTCATACAATCTTCGACGACAAGGTGGAGGGGCTTTACCAGAAATATGCCCGGGTATCACCTGGAGCCGCTGCACCAGCGTTTGAAGGTGTTGAACGCGGGGGCAATACAATCAGCCTAGCACAATTTCATGGCAAAGTAGTGTACCTCAATTTTTGGGCAAGCTGGTGTGGTGCCTGCCTGCGGAAAATGGATTTCTTTGATGAATTTGCTGCCGAATTGAATGCCAGAGGCATCGAAATTGTTAATATCTCTGTCGATGAAAAAGCCTCCAATTGGGAAAAGTCCTTGGATATTCATACCTACAAAGGCCACCATTTGCTCGCCTCGTCTGGCCTTGGACGAAATATTGCCGCTGCTTATGGGGTAGAAGCGGTGCCACAGTATTTTATCATAGGGAGAAACGGCCTTTTCGAAATCAAGGCTCCCAGTAGCCAACCCAACGATGTTCGGCAAAAGCTGCTCGATATCAGTAGAAAAGGGCAGTAATCTTACCCAGGCTTTTTCTGAACTACAAAGACGATGATCGACAACAGTATTTACACAAACCTGCTGGAAGCCAAAAAACGCGGGGAGAAACGCATCGCTGTACTGTTCGATCCCGACAAGTTCAAGCAACCCAAAACAGAACAGGCGCTACAGTTGGCCATTGATGCCAAGGTGGATTACTTTTTCGCCGGCGGCAGCCTGGTGGTGAATAATATGTTGGACGCCATGCTGGAACGCCTCCGTGCGCAATGTAGCATTCCATTGGTGTTGTTTCCAGGCCATTCCTTCCAACTCAGCTACCGAGCCGATGCCCTGTTGTTCCTATCCCTTATCAGCGGAAGAAACGCGGATCTGTTGATTGGCCAGCACGTTATTTCTGCGCCCTTCCTAAAACTGTCCCCTTTGGAAATCATCAGCACCGGTTACATGCTCATAGACGGCGGGGTAAGTACTTCGGTTCAGTATATGTCAAATACACAACCCATCCCGGCCAATAAAAACGACATTGCCGTGTACACCGCGGTTGCCGGAGAAATGCTGGGCTTAAAAATGATTTATTTGGAAGCGGGTTCCGGCGCCACTAAACCGGTGCCGGAAAGTATGATAGAAGCTGTCAGTGCAGCGGTATCCATACCGGTGATTGTGGGTGGAGGAATAAGGACACCGGAACAGGTAGCAGCGAATTATCGGGCTGGGGCGGATTTGGTGGTGGTGGGCACGGCGTTTGAACAGGAGCCGGGGATGGTGGGGGCGATGGCTTCCACGCGAACCTGATTAATGTTTGCCGGGTCCAGGGACTGCATTTCGCACCCGTATTCGAACTTTGTTCTTTTTATTTTCAGCTGAAATGAAGAATGGGGGTTCAACTTCAAAATCTGCCTCAATCAAGGATTTAATCGTATCGATATGGTAACCAGAAAAGAAGGAACCTGGCTTAAAATGAACCACTCCTACAGATTCAGGCATTTTCAGAAAAATGATTTTGCAGAAATCATAGCCTTCCGTGAAAATAACGCGCCCATTTGAATGGGCGATCTTGACAATTTCTTCATCTGAAGTGGCTTGTAATCCTTCTTCCTTGATATCAAAAACATCAAACCCATTTTTGCGCAAAAAAACAACGACATCAGGATCAATGTTTTCGTCAGTAAGCACTAGAAATCCTTAAGCTTCATACAGTTCCAAGCTCAACATCTATCAATAAGCTACTTCCAAGCGCTTTTGAAGCATAAAGTACCGCTTCCTGAACGCCTTCTACTGTTAGGTGAGGATATTTTTGCGTGATTTGTTTAATAGAAGCGCCAGAGGCTATCCATTCCAATATCAACTGAACACTTATACGACTACCTTTGATAACAGGCTTTCCAACCAATATGGCTGGATCGGAAATGATATGTTTGAATTCCATCCGTATTTTTTTTTACAAAAGTAACGACTTTTATCGAAATAACTACCCGCCCAACCAAGCCTTAAACTCCCCCACCCTTTCCCTGCTCACCACCACATCCTCCGGCGCAACTGGCTCAATATCAAGCTTCAAGCGCCCATTCAAATACGGATGTATCTTCTGGATGGCATTGACCTGCAAGGTCATATTCCGGCTAACCCGAAAAAACGCGCGGGGGTCGAGCAGGCGCTCCAGCTCTTCCAATGTGTGGTCGATAAAATACTTTTTTCCGTTCTGACAATATGCCTGGGTCAGTCCGTCCGAGGAGCGGAGGTATGCGATGTCTGTCGTTTGGACAAAGCTAAAATGCTGCCCATTTTTCACCAAAAAACGATCTTTGTATCGTTCATTTTGGAAATAACGGGCAATAGATTCGTAATCAAAAGCAGGAGCGCTGCGCTGGTTTTCAAAGCGCTCCAACGCACGCAACAGGTCTTCTGGATCGATAGGCTTCAACAAATAATCAATGGCATTTACCTTGAAAGCCTGCACAGCATAATGGTCGAATGCTGTGGTGAATATGACCGGGCTTTTCAATTCGATCTGCCTAAAAATGTCGAAGCTCAATCCATCAGCGATTTGGATATCCATAAAGATCAGGTCGGGCGCTGGGAAGTTGCGCAGCCAGCGCACCGCACTTTCTACGGAGTCTAAAGCATCCAAAATCTGAAAGTTGGGCCGGGCGCTGTTGAGCATTTTGCTGAGTTGCCGGGCGGCAGGCAGCTCGTCTTCGATTAAAAGTATTTTCATGCTTTTTCAACTTGATGGGTTTCCGCCACTTCAACCACGGGCAACAAAACTGTGTAATACTGCTGGGACACGATCACTTCCACCACCTGGTCTGTCAGCATTCGATAGCGGTCTTTTATGTTCTGGAGCCCCACCCCGGTGGAATCCATCACCTGATTTTTTCGCTGTAAATTGTTGCGCACCACAAGGCGCTTGTTTTCAAAAAACACTTCAATTTTTAGCGGTTTTTCTGTGGAAATTACGTTGTGCTTAATGGCATTTTCAAACAGCATTTGTAGGCTGAGCGGAACGATAGCGGCATTTTTGCTTTTTTCAAGGTCTATCAAGGCGACCTTTAAATTTTCGCCAAACCGTTCTTTTAGCAAGAATATATAAGCATGTAAAAACTCCATCTCCTCCCGCAGCGGAATCAGCTGTGTATCGCGGCTTTCCAATACATAACGGTATACTTTGCTCATTTTTTGGACAAAACTTACCGCTTTATCCGCATTTTCCGGAATCAGGTAAATGAGTGTATTCAAGCTGTTGAACAAAAAATGTGGGTTCACCTGGTTGCGCAAACCCTCCAATTGGCTGTTCACGTAATTGCGCTCAAGTTCGGATTTCTCCCGAATGGTCGTCCCCAATTCCAGGTAAAAAGCACCAGCCTCGTAAATCGCAATGACCAGTGCGCAAAGCAAAAGTGACACAACAAATACCGTAATGAACCCAGGTTCTGGCATTGGCCTTGGAAACAAACTGGCCAAACAAAAATCTAAAGTCAGGTTGATAACGAAGAAAACGGCTAAAAATGCCATGAAAGCCCAAAAAATGCGCACCCCAAAGTCATTCACCGCGGGATATCTCAATCGAACCAGATGATAGGTTTTGCGCATTCCGAACCAAAAAACGCTGGTATGTATTAACGAAACCGGGAAGCAAGAGGCGACTGTGTACCAATTTCCTGCATTGATTTGAGCACTGAACAACAGAATAGAGACAATAACACTCGCCAACGGAATGCCGATAACCATCATCCAGCGGTCGCTGAACCCAATCACATCTTTAAAGCTTTTTTGGGATATCATCAAGCTGGTTTAATGAGGTTGAAAAAACGCATGGTTTCGTTGATTCCATGCTCATAATCCGTTGGTTTAAAATTATAGCGACTTTCAAATTTACTGGAATCAAACCAGTATTCCCGCTCATTTTGATAGATCATTTCCACCATCTCTTTCATAATCGGGATGAATAAGCCCAAAAGCCGCACTAAAAACTTAGGTGCTGCTTGTACCCCTTTATACGGAACGCCCAAGGCTTTTGCGGCTATTTTAACCAAATCAATAGGCGACGGCGGTGGGTTGTAGGTAGGCAGGTGCCATGTTTGGTTAAAAGACGTGGGATCGTTGGCCAGCAGTACCAGGGCGCGAGCGCAGTCAAGTGTGTAGGACATGGAATGCGGCATAGCAGAATTGCCGAGCCACTGCGCCTTTTTCCCTTCTGCCAAATTTTTGATCACCGTCTGATAAAACATACTTGTCTTATCGGCATGCGGCCCATAAAAATCAGCCGATCGAGCAATACTGGCCCTGACCGTACCTTTTTTAACAGCTTCCAGCAACATATTGGCTACTTGAGCCCGCACCACGCCTTTTTTACTGCTTGGTTTAAAAGGCGTTTCTTCCGTCATCTTTCCGTCTACAGGGCCATACATGTACACATTGTCGAAGAAAATTAATGGCACACCCGTTTCGGCACAAGCATTCAAGGTATTTTGCATCACAATTGGCCATTTTTCCTGCCAAAGCTTGGTATTGTAATCCAACCCTACAAGCAAAAAGGCGACTTTTGAGCCTCGAATGGATTCTGTTAACTCCACTTGATTGAATACATCTGTTTTCCGGGATTCTGCCCCGTCCATTTGAAAACCAGAACGTGATAAAAGCCTGACTGCTCCGCCATTCTGAATCAATTCTTGCGCGAGGGGCGTGCCAATGGCACCGCCTGCGCCGATAAGGGTATATGGTTGCATAAAAAATGTTTTAGGAATAAGTAATTTGTTACTGAACGCCTACTCCAACTTAAAACGAATGCGAATAAACACCTTTTGCGCCACTTTCTCTCCATTTTTGATGGCTGGCAACCAATTGGGCATATTGGAGACAAGCTCCATTACCGTCTCGTCGCATCTTTAAAACTCAATTCGGTACAGCACATCGGGGAAAAAGCCAATCTGATAGGTTTTGCCCACGTTTTGATACACTTCATTGTACTTCATGGAAAACACGTTTTTGTTGTTCGTCACATTCTGTAAATCAAGGAAAAAGGTTTGGGACATCTTGCGTTTGTTGCTGTTTAGGCGAAAACCAAGCTTCACATCCCAACGGAAATAATCGTCGATGCGCTCGCTGTACGCTAGCTGATCATTCAACACTTCTTGTCCTGCGGCCCGACTAGCATCCAGGTTTACAGGTGTGTACGGGCGACCACCGGCTGCGGTCAGTTTGGTATCAAAAGTCAGGTATCTGCGGCCGCTGTTGCCGAGTTTGATTTCCCTGCCACCCAGTACATTGAACACATAACCGCCATCAAAAGCCGTGCTGCGCGCCACCCCATCAGACCCTTTGTATTGGGAATCGAACACGCTCAAGGTCACCAAACTATACCAGCCCCTGCTGAAGAACTTTTCAGCTGTCAATTCAAAGCCCAGATTTTGGCCGGTGCCATCATTGACAAGGTTGTTTTTTTCGGGAAACACAAAATCTGCACCCGTATTCAACATGGAAAAACTGCTTGGAAAGGCATCCACAGGCACACCAGAAAGCCATTGGTAGTAGGTTTCCGCTTTAATGCGCCAACTATCAGATGGTTTGAAATCATAGCCCAATACCAAGTGCTGGCTGCGGGTAAAACCAAGGTCATTGTTGGTTTCCAGGAAGGTCCCATCTGATTGCCGCTCGCGGAAAAGGAATACCGGGAGTGGCTGGGTTTGGTTGTGCATGCCGTAGCCTACATTGAAACGGTGCTTGGGTGCCGGTTGCCAGTTAATGGCCGCACGAGGCTCTACCGCGAAGTTTTCAGTTTCATGGAAATACAGGGAATGCAGACCAGCATTCAGGGTAAGCCGCTCGGCGATGCGGTATTGTGTTTGGGCATAAACCTCGCCCTGGGCAAAGTTCCCATTGAAATCGCGCTGACTAAACCAATCCGGCTTGCCGTCTCCATCCAAATCGGGTGTGTATTCCCGGGTATTTACATAGGTATTGAGGTGCTGGTTCTGGAGCAAAAAGCCCGTGCGCAAAGTCAGGCGATTGCTTAATTTATTATTGTAGTAACTTGATAATCTGTATGTTGTGGATTCATCGCTGACATCCAGCAGTTTAAACAAGCTACCATCGTCGTCCGTCCGCTTCAAATCCTCGGTGTTAAAAGTATTGCCCGCAAAAGAAGTACTCATTACTGTACGGATATAGGAATGGTCGTTCAGCAGCAAGTTGTGTTTCAGGCCGACCACCCCAAATTTTGATACATTGTATGCATTTTGGTTAGGGTTCGCAAACAGATCTGTGGTATCAATGTCATTGCCCAGAAAATCAATTCCGCTCCAGCCGCCTATACCAAAGACGGAGATTTTCCCCCATTTTGTATTGCCAAAATCAACGTTGAACGATAAATCCTTGTACTTGGGCGCGGCTGTGGTGCCCACATTCAATCCAGCGGCCTGGGCAACCTCAGCAAATGAATGCCGGTACGCTACTACAAACGAGCCGTTGTTTTTCTTGTTCAGCGGGCCTTCTATCAAGCCTTCAAGGCCCGAAAAAGCGCCCACCTGAGCAGTGTACTCTACTTTTTCTTCGTTTCCGGTGCGCATGTTGATGTCAAAAACACCCGCAGTGGCATTGCCATATTCCGCCGGAAATGCACTGGTCAGGAAGTCTGAATTGCCAATCATGTTTGGATTGAGGGCCGACACTGGTCCTCCTGTTGTCCCTAAAGTGGAATAGTGGTTGGGGTTTGGGATTGGAATACCTTCCAAGCGCCAAAGCACTCCGGTTGGGGAATTACCCCGGATGATGATGTCGTTGCGGGCATCGTTGTTGGCGGCTACGCCGGCGAAATTGGCGACCAGCTTGGCCACATCGCTTCTGCCGCCCGAATAACGTCGCACCTCCTCGGTGTTGAACTGCCGCGCCGACACCGTGGCCAGCTCGTTCATCGGCTTGTCTTTATCAGACTTAGCCGTCACCACAACTTCGTTCATTTTATTGAAGGCTTCTTCCAAGCGGACATCCAGCAACACCTCCTTGCCAGCTGTCACAAGAATATTCGACATGGTTTGTGGCTCGTAGCCCAAATACGAAATGCGGAGTGCCTGCCGTCCCACTGGCACGTTTTTGATGGTAAAGATGCCATTGACATCAGAAATTGCGCCCGTACCAGATAACTGTTCGCCAGCATCGGCCGATAAGTTTAACAACTGAATGGTCGCCCCAATCAGCGGTGTTTCCGACTGTTTGTCCATGACCGTACCGCGCAAGGTTTGGGATTGGGAAAAAAGTAAAAAAGGGAAAATAAGCAGTAGGAGAATACTCCAGAGTGTTTTTGCTTGCATTGTCTGTTCGTTTTTTATGAATGATGGGACAAATTTCCCACCGAACGAACGAAGGACAAAGCAAAAACTGGTGAACTGTAGGATCGTGGGGGTGAACCGTTTTTATTGAGTGATGAGTGATGAGTTATGAGTGATGAGTGATGAGTTATGAGTGATGAGTGGGCAGGACGTTGGTTTTTCAGCACCAAATTCTTGGGTAATTTGGTTGGGGAATGCAGCCAAGTCAATGATCGGGATGCATTAAAGGTTGTAACGCTGGCACTTAGGGGCGACCCTTGTAGTCGCCCTGAATGGTCGCCCCAATGGTTGCCCCGAATGGCCGGGATAACCGCATTGTGCTGGGCGACCACGAGGGTCGCCCCTACGTGCGTTGGGTTGAGGATGGGAACCTGATAACATCCCATATTTATTCAACTTTGTGTGCAATCCGTTTCAACACCTTCTTGTAATACGCCTTGTAATGCGGCAGCACATTTTCAATATTGAAAAGTCGGGCCAAGTAAGGAATCGTCGCGAAACTCAGCACCTTTTATCCAATCCAGAATTCAGGTGCTGGAAAACAATTCTACAGTAAAACACAAACGTCGTGCAAACTCATAACTCATAACTCATAACTCATAACTTATAACTCATAACTCATCACTCAATTTTGTGGACACTCTTCTTCAACACCTCCTTGTAAAACGCCTCGTAATGCGGCAACACATTTCCAATATCAAAGCGTTGGGCCTGGGCTAGGGCATTGGCGCGAAACTGGGTCAGCATTTCCTCATCCTGCAACAGTGTAATGGCATTTTTAGCCATTTCATCTACGTTGCCGGGATCACTGAGAAAACCTGTAACGCCTTCGATGTTTACTTCTGGCAGGCCGCCGCTGTTGGAGGAGATGACAGGCACCTGACATGCCATGGCTTCCAAGGCAGCCAAGCCGAAGCTCTCACTTTCGGAAGGAATAATAAACAGATCGCATATTGCCAGTAATTCTTCGATGGCATCTTGCTTTCCAAGAAAACGAACATCATCACAGAGGTCGAGTTCGCGACAAAGGCGTTCGCAGTTCTGCCGTTCCGGGCCATCGCCGATCATCAGGAGCTTGGAGGGTACTTTGTCATGAATCTTTTTGAAGATCAGGATCACATCTTCCACCCGTTTCACTTTCCTGAAATTGGAGGTGTGGGCAATGATACGTTCGCCGTCAGGGGCAATGAGCTTTTTAAAATGTTCCTTGTCTGTTTTCCTAAAGCGGTCAAAATCAATGAAATTGTAGATGACTTCGATGTTGCGCTCAATTTTAAACAAGGCGAGGGTATCGTCTTTCAAGCTTTGTGACACTGCAGTAACGCCATCACTTTTATTGATGCTAAACTCTACGACTGGCGCAAAAGCGCGGTTATTGCCCACAAGGGTAATATCGGTGCCGTGCAAGGTGGTGACGACGGGTAAATAGCGCCCTTGAGTCAACAGAATTTTTTTGGCCATATAGGCTACCGCTGCGTGCGGGATGGCATAATGCACATGTAAGATGTCGAGGTTCTGGTAGCGCACCACATCTACAATTTTGGAGGCCAAAGCGGTATCATAGGGTGGGTATTCAAATAATGGGTAATCCTCGCTATCCACCTCGTGGTAAAATACGTTGGCTTCAAAATGCGACAAACGCACCGGGCGGCGGTAGGTAATAAAATGAATTTCATGCCCTTTCCGGGCAAGCCCAAGGCCAAGTTCAGTGGCGATAACACCCGAGCCGCCGTAAGTGGGGTAACAAACTATGCCAATTTTCATGAGTATGCTGCTGATGGTTTCCCGACAAAAATCGACAATTCAAATTTAATGAAACATTTTTTTATCGAACGCAGACACAACATATCCTAAACGACACTTGTTCAGCACGATTCAACCTTAGGGCAACTCTGTTGTTTCCCTCCACAACCTTCTATATATCTTTGCGCGCAAATGGCTGCCAAAAAAAACAACCCGATACTGCCCTCAGACGACCCTACTGCTGCAAGTCGCAAGCACGACCACATTGCACTGGCCTTTAAAAGCCGCGTAGAAAGTGCTGCACTAGACCCTCGTTTTTTTTATGAGCCTATGTTAGCGGCGCACCCGTTACCAGGTTCTTTGCCCCCAGTTCCTTTTCTAGGGAAATCATTGCGCAGCCCTATTTGGGTATCCTCCATGACGGGCGGAACGTCTGAGGCCGGAAAAATAAACCACCGCCTCGCCCGCGCCTGTGCAGAATTTGGCATGGGGATGGGCTTAGGTTCCTGCCGCCAACTCCTCTATTCGGACGCACATTTTGCAGATTTTGACCTGCGGGATACACTGGGCGACAGCTTGCCGCTTTTTGCCAATCTCGGGCCAGCACAACTGGAAAAAATGCTCGACCAAAAAGAAGCCGAGCGCATCCCGGAACTGCTGCATAAATTACGGGCTGATGGCCTCATTGTGCACGTAAACCCCTTGCAAGAAGCCATGCAACCGGAAGGCGACAGCTTCAAACGCCCGCCCCTGGAAGTAATTGAAGAACTCTTGCAACTGTTTGATTTTAAAATAATCGTCAAAGAAGTTGGTCAAGGATTTGGGCCAAAAAGCTTGCAGGCACTGTTGAAACTTCCGCTTGCAGCCATTGAGTTCGCAGCAGCAGGTGGCACCAACTTTGCCAAGCTCGAACTGCTGCGCAGTGACCCGCAAAGGCAGCTTGTTTTTGAAAAAATCAGCACTGTGGGTCATTCCGCTGCGGAGATGCTGGACTGGACCAATACCCTTCAAAAATATCTCGGCGATGCCTGCCGCACCCGACAGCTCATTATTTCAGGCGGCATCAGCGATTTTTTGGATGGCTATTATTTGATCCAAAAATCTGCTTTGCCCGCCGTTTACGGACAAGCTTCCGGTTTTTTGAAACACGCACAGGGAGATTATGAGGAACTACAAAGCTATGTGCAATCACAGGTGCGGGGATTGGAGTTGGCGCATGCGTTTTTAACGGCACGGTAGAGTGATGAGAGATGAGAGATGAGTGATGAGTGAATGAGTGATGAGTGATGAG
>JBBRWA010000177.1:0-12651 GCA_038246345.1 Chitinophagales bacterium | reverse complement strand
ACCGTCAATCCACTGTTCATCAACTGCTTCAGTGAATCGATGCCGATATTCAAATGGTTTTGGGCAAAGCTGGTTGTCACGACCTTGTCGCTGGCTTCCGTTTTAATGCCTTCGCGGGTCATGGGCATGTCGCTCACGAGCAGGAGCGCGCCGGCGGGCATGTGGTTTTTAAAGGCAGCTACAAAAATGGTGGCAGTTTCCATGTCGATGGCAATGCAACGCAGGTCGCGGAGCTTTTGCTTGAAATCTTCGCGGTGCTCCCATAAGCGTTTGTTGGTGGTGTACACCACGCCTGTCCAGTAGTCGAGATCATAGTCACGGATGGTGGTGGACACCGCTTTTTGCAGGGCGAAGGCGGGCAGGGCAGGCACTTCTTCCGGCAGGTAGTCGTTGCTTGTGCCTTCTCCGCGGATGGCGGCGATGGGTAAAATGAGGTTGCCGTTCTGATTTTTACCGGTTTTGAGGCCACCGCATTTACCGAGAAACAGGACGGCTTTGGGTTTGATGGCTTCTAGCAGATCGATGACCAAGCCGGCATTGGGGCTGCCGATGCCGAAATTGATGATGGTTATACCGTCTGCGGTGGCTGTTTGCATCGGTTTGTCGCTGCCGTGCACGTATACATTGTGTTGATCTGCAAAGGTTTTTACATAGCCACTGAAATTCACAAGCAGGATGTACTCGCCGAATTGATCGAGGGCCATACCTGTGTAGCGCGGGAGCCAGTCCCGGACGATTTCCGTCTTGGCAGCTTTTTCCTTTTCCAGGTTTTCTTCCCGAATTTCGTCGAGGTCTTTTTGGGATAGGGGGCGGGGCAGGGCTTTTTCCGATTTGTTCATTTGTATAAGATTTTGTTTGTCGAGTTTGAATAGTAGTTGTCCCGAGTTTTCAGGGTTTGCCCAGGTTTTTAGGGGAGGTCATGGGTAAGGGCTGAATTTGTTTTGACTTATTCGTCAGACCACAAAAAGTGGTCGGACGAGGGCCATTTGGTCTGACGATTTTTCATCGTCCGACCAATAAGTATACACAAATGCCTGGCTTTTTCCTCCCGCAAAAATCTGCAAGGTATGAGCAGTAGGTCACCGAGACTTCAACGCCCGATACATTAGCCCCTGCAATTTAGGCCGATAGTCCCCATCGCCCAATTTATTATTTTCCATACTTGGATAGGTTCGGTTCGATAAAAAGATGAAAATCAGGTTTTTATCGGGATCGGCCCAGACGCAAATACCCGTGAATCCGAGGTGCCCGAAAGTGTTTTTTCCAGCCAGCGGGCTCATATTGGCCGATAGTTTTTCATCCAGTTCTTTCATGTCAAAACCGATACCACGGCGGGTACTGGCAGCATAACGGGCCGTAAACAAACGCACCGTCTCCGGTTTCAGGTATTCGTGCCAGCCGTAAGAACCGCCATTGAGCAGCATCTGAAATATCTTGGCCAGGTCGTTGGCGTTGGAAAACAAGCCAGCATGACCGCTCACGCCGCCCAACATGGCCGCGCCCATGTCGTGCACATAACCCTGAATTTTTTGGCGGCGGAAATAGTTGTCTTCTTCCGTGGGAACACAGCGCAAGGTAAGGCCTCTTTTCCAGGGATTGAATCCCGTGGTGGACAAACCCAGCGGCCGATAGAAATTTTGTTCCGCAAATACATCCACGGTGCTACCGCTCTGATTTTGCACAGCTCTTGCGTTGAGGTATAGGTCGAGGTCAGAATATTTGTACTCCTTGTTTTCCCGCAGGGGACTGTTGAAAATTTGCTGCCAAACCGTATCGACCCAATCATTTTCCATAAAAATATCCTTGGCGACCGGGATGCGGAACTCCTTAGAAGCGGCTGCATGGTAAATTTTCGGGTTGGGCATTTTATCCGCCGTCAAGGTTTGCTGGTAAAATGGAATCCAGGCCTGAAGCCCAGCGTGGTGGGCCAGCAATTCTCGCACCGTCAAATCTTTTTTATTGGTCTTTTTTAGCTCCGGGACAAAATTGGATATGGGCACATCGAGCGACATACACCCGTTTTCCACCAGTTTCATCACAGAAATGGTGGTTGCTGCCACTTTGGTGACCGAAGCCAAGTCGAAAATGGTTTCGATGGTGACCGGCTCCATTTGGGTGTAGGTGTAGTAGCCGTACGCCTTTTGCCACACGATTTTATTGTCCTTCGCCACCAAAATCTGGCAACCTGGCGCGGCACCGCTGCTGATCATATCTTTTACAATTCCGTCCATGAGCGCGAGGGTATCGCTGCTCATACCCACAGCTTCCGGCAGTTCGTAACCCAGTCGTTTTTTTGGAAAAATCTTTTTGTACCCATGGCCAAAATGCGCAAATGGGCTCGCCGTGATGGGCAAAATACCGTTGATATCACTGGCTCCAAACAGGCTTTGCGCGGCGTATTCCTGCGCCATCGGATCCTCAGTGTAGGCTTGCAGCACGACCGCTGCATTGCCCACCCAACGCAGGGTGTAGGGGTTGCCCAATACAGTCAGCACCACTGTGTTCTGCTTGTTTAGTTTTTCTAAAAAAGCTACCTGGCTGGATGTAAGCCCGTACATGGTGTCCGCGCCAGCTTCCGCCCTGGAGATTCTGCTGGGCAGCGGCGCGGTGCGCATGCCGTGCAGACTGGCCAACACCACATCGTATCGCCGCAGGGAATCGAGTAAGCGGTTTTGGGTAAGCGAGTCCGTGGTTTTGGCCATATTGAAATGGCTGACCGGGGCATAATACCCGCAGTAGGTTTGGAACACGGAGCGGTTGGTGTCGCCCACGGCAATGGAAGCAAAGCGCATGTTTTCCAGGTTAGGAAAGCCGACCAGGTTTTTGTCGTCGCGCACCAGCGTCATAGCAGCGGCTACGATTTTCCGCTTGAGGGCGTAGGCGGCTGGGGTGTTGATGTCGCTGCGCAAATTGGCGGTTTCGACGCGTTGCGGTGTTGTGAGGCCAAGCCGGTATTTTACCCGCAGCACCCGTTTCACACTGGCATGAAGCTGTTCCCGGCTGAGGCTGCTATCTTTCAAGGCTGCATGCACGGCGGCCCAGCTTTCGGCCATATTTACCGGCAACAAAATCACGTCATTGCCCGCTTTGAACGCTTCTACATCCGCTGAACCATTGGGAAAAAACTTTTTCACGCCTTCCATTTCCATGGCATCGGTGAAAATAAGGCCTTCAAAACCAATCTCTTTGCGCAACAGATCCGTCACCGTTGCGCGGCTCAAGGTCGTGGGCCGGTTGGGCCGGTTGTCGAGCGCTGGCACCGCTAAATGCGCGACCATAAAGGAACCTACGCCGTTTTTTGCCAACATCTTGAAGGGGTGCAGTTCCAAACTATCAAGTCGCTTGCGGTCGTATTTGATGAGTGGCAGGTCGAAATGAGAATCCATATCGGTATCACCGTGGCCGGGGAAATGTTTGGCACAGGCCAGCACACCGCCATCTTGCATGCCCGCCATGTACTGGTATGCTTTGGCGGCCACGTTGAGCCGGTCTTCCCCGTAGCTGCGCTCCCCGATGACGGGGTTGCCGGGGTTGTTGTTCACGTCGGCCACCGGGGCGAAGTTGACGTGTACGCCAATGCGCCGGCACTGTCGTGCTACTTCCTTGCCCATGTCGTACAGCAAACGGTTGTCCTGCAGGGCGCCCATCATCATGGCACGTGGGTAGGATATGGCCGAATTGCGCAAGCGCATGCCCAGACCATTTTCCAGGTCCATGGAAATCAACAGCGGCACCCTGGGGCTGGAAGCCTGGTAACGGTTGGTCAGTTCCGCTTGTTTCTCTACTGTGCCATTTTGGGTGGGGTTGAAAAAGCACAAGCCACCGGGCTTGTACTGGCGAATGAGATCGTCGACTTGCCGCTCATAAGTGGTATCCATATCGTCGTGGGCCCGCAGCATAAAAAGCTGGCCCAGGCGCTCGTCTTCGGACAAGGCATTGAATACCGAATCCACCCAGCGTCCTTCTTCCAGGTTAGCAGACTTGGACAGGTTGGCGAATCGTTGGTGGTCGCTGAAAGCAAACATGACCAGAGCAAAGAAAACGGAAGGAAGCCCGATCCTCAGCAGCATAGCGCGGTTGAATTGTTGAAACATGGGTGCAAAGGTCGGGAATTCAACAATCAAAATTCACACTTCAACAATTACTTCAACAATCGGAGGTCATGTAATCGCCAATAGTCAATCAAAAAAAAAGCCTCCTGCGTCGTGAAACACAGGAGGCTCTTATTTTTCATCCCTGATCCGGATGTATTATTTCATTTCAACCAGGTTGGTGCTGTTGGTGGATGCTGTGCGGTTAGCCCAAACAATTTGGTCAGGGTTGCCAGCAGTAGCGAGCGAGAAAACACCCGTTTCAACAATGGTCAGGCCAGTGATGCTGTTGCCGATCGGGCCGTTGTCGCGGTAGTTGTTTGTCCAGTTCACTTTGTATTCCAACACCGTGGCGGTCAAATCTTCATTGATCGTTGCTGCGGTTAAAGTCTCTGGATTAACACCTGCTACAAAGTGTGTGCCTACGTATTCGCCTGTTTTCGTGAAAACGGTGATGCTGAAAGTTTTGTTTCCGCGTGCCAGGCCACGTGCCAGGTTGTACACTACTGCCGTGTATTGCGCTGTTTCGAAAGCGGCAACTGGCTGTGGGTGTACAGGCATGCTGCTGAAAGCTGCGCTGCGCTCGAGTTCTGGAAGGAACTGGTAGAATTCCCAATCCAAGCGCGGTGCTTTTGTAGCGGTGCGCGCTTCGAGTTGTGCTTGCAGTGTTGCTGCATTGAAAGTGTAAGGCAGTTCTGCTTTAGGGAACTGTGCTATAAAGTCTTGGAACGTAGGCTGGGTCTCCTGTGCATTCAGGGTAAAGAAGCTTGCCAGTGCAAGGAAAAGAGCCGGGATTAATTTGATGTGTTTCATAATGTAAGATCGATTTTGGTTTTGAGTATTAAGATTAAGTTTGTTGTGGCTGTATTCGTTGTAACGTTGTTTCCTGGTATATTCCAAAATGGATGCCAAAAACCCTGAGAGCGCCGTTTTTCTGAAAAAAAATTTCAAAAGGAGCGATTTTACACCTTTTAGGGTAGGGATATTTTGGTAAACGGCGGATTTGAGCAGAAAACGGCGTTGCAGTGTATACCATTTTTGGGGTAGGGGTAAGCGCTTGAAAATCAAGGGATATGACACATCTTACCGCGTTGGCACGGGTATACACACAGCGCACGCTATTTGGGTACAGCGCAATGTTATGAAAAGAAAATCAGGGAGGACTTATTTGGATTTGATACCCGCTTCGGTAGTTGGGGCATCTAATGGTACAATTGGGGCAATCCTTTCCCTTTTAGAATAAGGGGACACAAATTCTGGTGTAGGGGCCATCAAATTCACCGTTTGGGATTCGACGAGCGAAATATCCGTTATCATGTTATCCACCGAGCCATTTTCATCAAAATCCAATTTCCAAATGGGCTTCCAGGTTTTGAGTTCCGCCATGAGCTCAGCAGAAACGGTGCAAGAGACAATGTTTTGGGGCAGGACACTCCCAACTACATTGCAAGATATTTGCTTGCCCTTTTTATTGAGCACCGCAATATTATAGGTGCGAAAGCCTGCGCTGAAACTTCTGTTGATGCTGTACAGGACGGCGAAATTGTCTGCAGTTGCAAGTATGGCAATTGGTTCTACTGCTATCGGTAATCTATTAAAGCTTGATTCACCACTAAGATTGGGGAGAAACTTGAAATATTGGTGTTTCAGTTTCTTTGGTTGTTCCAGGCTTCGGTATGAGGCTTGGCTACGATCTGCAGTAAGTGACTTGTTAAGGGCAGCCACGAGGCTGTTTTCGTCCAACGTGTACGGGAGGCTCTTCGCCGGAAATTGCATTAGAAATTGTTCAAAAGTGACATCCGTGTCGCTTTGAGGTGCATTTTTTACAGAAAAAGCAGTGAGGAACACCGCAGCGACCATAGTAAGGCCGAGAATGGGTAGGATGGTTGTTTTCTTCATGGTGGAAGGATTTGAAGTTCAATTATACTTCGCGCTGCCAAGGGTTTTGCATTGCCTTCGGTATTGTGAACGGCAGCGCTTCAGCATGACAAGAAATATAATGGGTTATTAATTTCATCAAACCTTTCAACGAGACGGATTATAGTTTTGGTTTATCCTTAACTTAAAAAATAAAAAAAACCCGCAGGTGCCTTGAACCCGCGGGCAGGAAATCACAACGGACATGAATGCCCAAGTTGTGAGAAGCGTGAACAACGCAAGCATTTTTTAACACTTGCGGTCACGGATTAATTACTTTTTAGCCTTGGAAGCTTTTCCAGTGCTTTTGGGTTTTGCAGCAGCAGCGACAGGCGCAGCCATAGAAGGCATCAAGCCTTGCACTGAATTTTGTACAAATGTACCCCAAGTCAGGTTATTTGCACCAGTTTTGTGCGCCAAAGCTTTCTCTATTGTCATATTGGCGGCATTTTCAACCACCCATTCGAAGTTTGCTTCGCCTACCGAGTTGATATCAGCATCCGGCGCGGGGTTGCAAAAATCGATGGCATACGGCACACCGTCGCGGATCGCGAACTCAATGGTATTGAAATCATAGCCCAAAGCGCCGTTGATCATCAGCACGAGCTGGTGCATTTCTTCGCGCTGCGATTTGGTGACGTGCTTGAAATCGGCCACGTAGCGGAGGTGGTGCGGGTTGCGTGGCTCGTAATCCATGATGCGCACGTATTTGCCACCAAGACAGTAGCAACGGAAGTACGCATCGAAGTCGATGCACTCTTGCAACATCATCACGAGGGTATTGGTCTCGTTGTAGGCGGTGAAGAACTCGTCGAAATTGTGCACTTTGTACACGCTTTTCCAGCCGCCGCCAGAGTGGGGCTTCATGTACAGGGGGAAACCACCAAGGTAGTCGATTATTTCCTCCCAGTTCAGCGGGTATTTCATGTTGCGGAAACTCTCGCCGCTGGTGTCCGGTGGCATTTCTTTCGAGGGCAACAGGATGGTTTTTGGCACAGGCAGGCCAACTTTGGTGGAGAGACAGTTGTTGAAAAATTTCTCGTCGGCACTCCACCAGAATGGGTTGTTGAGCACGGCCGTTCCATTGAGGGCGGCGTTTTTCACATACGCGCGGTAAAAAGGCACGTCCTGGCTGATCCGGTCGATCATCACGGCGTAGGGTGTCGGGTTACCCTGCATCAGTTCGTCTACATGGGTAGGCTCAGCGTGCACACCTTTGACATTTTTAGCGTTGACGCGTGCAACGAAGGCTTCCGGGAAACTCGTTTCTTTCCCGTGTAGGATTCCAATTTTCTTCATGGTCAGTAATTGTTAATGCAAAAAGTGAGCGAATGGGCCATAAAATAGCGTTTCGGAATGCCGCGGATGGGCGGGTACAAATTCTGAAACGGCGTAAAACTACAAATCCTGTTGAATTTTCAGGTGTGATTTTTTAAAATGCCTAAAGGCTGTCCCAGAAGTCGTGGGAATAATGGGTAGATGAAATCAATCCGAACATTTTTTTTTCCAGGATCAAATAATACATCCCAGCTAAGTCTGATGTTTAATGAACCGCTGTATACGAGAACCGTACTGCCTGTCCCGATAAAGTCGGGATACAGTGGTGAGAGCGCCTCTCCCTGCCATGTTCTGCATGGTGGGGCAGGCTACTCGATTGTGCGTTCGCCTTACTTAACTACTTAACTATTTCAAAATTCAGTCAGCAAAGAATAATGCAGCAAAGGGATTGTCTACCAACCAAAGCCAAACTCCGTCTGCGTTTTTACGCATTATATGTGCGGAGGCTCCTTGCATTTTGATTGGATTTCCCTGTGGGTCGGTAGCTGTCAAAGTCCACTTGTCTAAACGATATATCAGGTCTTTACCGACTGGAGTATTTTTGTGCTTGTAAATTTTAAGGTCAGGTTTCATATTGCAAAGATTAGCAACCACTTTTTCTATGTTCGCAAGTCCACTAATTGCATTTCCGTCCTTGTCCATATACACTCCATCTGGGTCAAAACAAGTCATAGCATTTTTTAAGTTACCCTCCCGAATGCAATCCATGAAATATTCATCGGCCTCGTCTGGGTTTGTTCTGTCAAAATTTTGTGTCATTTATTTTTTCGATTGATATTTTTAATGGTTGTTCAGTACTAAACTATTTAAAAAGTATAATATTCTTCTAACAGACTTTGACGCTTGAGTGTTGCAAGGTCAATAACATCGAAGCGTTTATTGTGTGTAAATGAACCCATATCTGAGTCGCTATTTATAAGCAAGGCTCCCATTAAAATTACATATTTAAAGTTGTAGTTTGTGGTTTCTACTAACTCGTTTATTCGTTTATCAATAGCTTCATAAATAACTTCGGTAGCTTCAAAAAGCGGCACTTTTTCATTCAAAATTCTATCTTTTGCCTTAAATAAAATTTGTTCAATGGTATTCATTTGGTAGTCCATTTCGCTAATATTTCCTTCTACTATTTGGTTACTTAATAATTTATTCAGTGCGCCTTTTGCTGCTCCACAACAACCAGTGTTTTTTGATTGGCCTAAACGGTGAATTTCACCAATTTTTCCGTCTTTTGTTATGCCAATATGTGGTCCGTAATAAATTAGTACAGCTCCTTCATCTGGTACATGGCTTGCAAAAGCACCCATTCCTGTAAGTCCTGTAAATGGGAAACCATCTAAACCACCCATTTTAAATGGTCCTAAAAACTCGTGAGCTCTTGCAGGATATTGGATACTATTTACATCATCGCTGCAAATACTATCTGCAAGCATCACTTGTGAAGGTTCTAAATCTAATTTATCTTCTAAATAATCGATAAATATATTAACACTATCAATAGTGGTTAACGCATTAGGGTAAAACTTTCGGATGATTGCTAATTTTTCTCTTTTTTTCATTGTTGTTGAATTTTAGTTATAAAATAATGTTGTTTTTAGGTTGTAATGCTTGTGGCAATTCCGTTTCGCCTAGTATTTCTCTCATATCGCGTTCCATTGTGCGGCTCATTTGTGAAATGGGCACGTCATTTGCGCCACCTTCAAACGGATTTTCAGTTCCTTCACCAATTTGATCTAAGGTTGTAAAGAACCAAGAGATCAACATAGCAAAAGGAATAACCAACCAAACCATATTTCCTTTCATTATGCCATCTACGCTTTCGTTGAGTTTGTCAAATTCTTTCAGCATTCCAAAAGGCAATAGGATGCTAAACATTCTGATAAAGTATGTATTGGATGATGCAAACTGGCGCGGATAAGGAAAGTTTTTAATGCGTTCACTCTTGCCTTGGAGTTCGTATAATTCTTTTACCATTTTTTCAAATTCCAAAAATTTTAGATTATCAATTTTACCCTCATCCAAAAGTTTTTTTATTGTTTTTGATTGCATTGCAAGCAATTGCACCGTTTTATTTTTCGCGTTCAAAATTTTGCCTAATTCAGCAGCAGAAAGATATTTCTCCAATTCGGTTTCTAACTTTGTTTCGTTTTCTGGAATGGTGTAAAATTCTTTGTACTCTTTATTGTGCTTTTTACCTCCATTTTCCCAAGGTTTGGATTCACGCATTTGATAACGTAAGGCAGTAAGCCAAGCAAAATGGCGATATACCAAAAGTTTTGTGGTTTCGGTATCATTGAAAAAATCTCTACACATTACTGCCCACATTCGGCTGGTGTTTAGTATCGAACCCCAAATTTGCCTAGCTTCCCACGATCTGTTATATGTTTGTGTATTTTTAAAGCCAACTGTAAATGCTGTAGCAGTTCCTAACAACGCCACCACGGCCCAAGGCAAAACCAACCACTTGAGACCAACTATTTGATACAATATTACGGGTATAGTGGCAATGATAATGCCTTTGTAAATGTTTCTACGAGTCCAGAAGATAAACTCTTTAAATGAATATTCTGCTCCTGCGTGCATTTTTAATGATTGTTTGATTTAGATGAAGTGAATTTGCTTATTAATATTCCCACCAATACAACTGAGTAAAATTGTCCAGTTACGCCTAAAAAAGAAGTGAGTAATTTTGTAACATGCGTATTGGGTGTAATGTCGCCAAAGCCAATACTAGTTAAGGTAATGGTACAATAATATACCAAATCCATAAAAACATTGGCTGAATTAGCAACAGAGAATTCTGTATTTATTCCCTTAAAAGAATTTGGATTTGCGTAATAAAAAATTTGAAATATAAATACGCTTATCTCTATTAATAAAAAATAACCACAAGCCGATGCTGTAATAATATCTTTATTGATATAACTTGGTTTCATTAAATAACGCAAGACTTCAATAAAAATAAAAAGATAAAATACAGCCAAACTCAAATTTAATGCAGTCATGAAAATAGGATTACTTCCAAAAAAGGGAACACTTAATGGAAATGCAACAGCACCAATGGTCAGTATAGCTTTTATAGCTTTTTTCCATTTGTCTTTTTCTATAAAAATACCTGCACTTGATACGCCTAAAATAAGCATATTAATAGGCCAAACCACTTTGGTATAAAAATTCATATCGGTCAAAAATACACCTGCAAATAAATGCTGAATGAGGGCAAAAAGTAGTGTTTCGTATTTGTAAGTGTGTAGAAATTTTTTCATTCACTATGTATTTAATAAGGCCGCAAATTTATATTATGCTGCTGTTTTTTGGCATTCTTTCATATAGAAATTATTTTTATAATCTACTTTTTATTGCTGTAAATATTCGGCACCATACGGATTATCAACCAAATATGCCCAATTTCCGTTGGGTTGTTTTTTTAAAATATCGCTTGACGTGCCTTTCATCTCTAATTTTGTACCGTCTGGCAAGGTGGCTTTCAATGTCCATTCATCAACCCAAGCAGTAATATCACCAACTGTAAAGCCCGTACTACGCTGTGCTTGCAAGTCTGGTTTTAGTCCACACACTTGCTCCAATGCTTTGCGTATGTTTTCTTTTCCTGTTACAAAAGTGCCTATTCCTGTTACATAAATCGCTTCATCATCAAAGCAATCCAACGCACCTTCTACATCTCCGTTGCGAACAAAATTTTGAAAATATCTTGCCGAACCTTCAATACTAGTTCTGTCAAATACATCATTCATATATAATCTTTTTTTATTAGTTTAGTTAATTTGGAATACAATTTTCCCTTTAGCCGTTCTGTTTTCTATGGTTTGTTGGTCAGCTTGTGCATTATCTAACGTTGATAAAATGGGTTCTTGTACTTGCAATTTTCCTGCATCAATTAATCTTGCAATTTCATTTAGCATCGCAACATCGGGCATTGTGTTGGTCATTGCTACTCTAATGCCTAATTCGGTTGCTTTGTCTGCCGATGGTGGCATAACTGTTGAAACCAATATGCCTCCTTTTTTTACTAAACTGTAAGATTTTACTAAAGTTTCGCCACCTATTATATCCAACACCACATCAAGGTCTTTTACTACTGTTGAAAAATCGGTTGTCGTGTAGTCAATCACTTCATCTGCTCCCAAGTTTTTCAATAATTCAATGCCTTCACCCGATGCCGTTCCTATCACATACATTCCTTTTTCTTTCGCCATTTGAACCGCATAAGAACCCACAGCTCCTGCTGCACCGTGAATTAAAATTTTTTGACCACCTGAAACTTGTGCTACTTTTACTAATGACGTGTATGCTGCACCTGCTACCATTGGCACAGTTGATGCTTTTTCAAACGAAATTGTGGTTGGTTTTAATGCAACTTCATTGCTATTTACGGCTACATATTCGGCATAAGTTCCGCCTTGCATAAAATTGGGCATTGTATAAACTTCATCGCCAATTTTTAAATCTTGCACTAAATCTCCGACCGCTTCAATAATTCCCGATGCCTCCCAACCCAACACCATAGGAAACCTTTTAGGCAACATAGCTGCCAAATATCCCATTCTAATTTTTATATCAACTGGATTGATTGAAGATACTTTGATTTTTATTAAAACCTGATTGTTTTCAATGGTTGGTTTTGCAGTTTCTACTATTTGTAAAGTTGAACTGTCTCCGTAATTTTGAATTTGTATTGCTTTCATTTTTTTTTGTTAGTTTGCGGTTCAGAAATATTGAGCATTCTCCTTATTTCTTTTGAGTTTATAACGCTATTATTCTGCAAAGAATGGGGCAGCAAATGGATTATCAACAAGCCAAAGCCAAATTCCGTCAGCATTCTTACGCATCATATTAGCAGAAGCACCTTTCATATTTATGGTATTGCCTTGTGGGTCTGTAGCTGTCATAGTCCACTTGTCTAACCAATACATCATGTCACTTCCAACTGGCGAATTTTTATGTTCATAAACGTTAATGTCTGGTTTCATGTTGCAAAGATTAGCAACTACCTGTTCTATGTTGGCAAATCCACTAATTGCATTTCCGTCCTTGTCTATATATACTGCTTCGTGGTCAAAGCAGGTCATGGCATTTTTCAAATCACCATTCCGAACGCAATTTAAGAAGTATTCGTCTGCGCCATTTGGGTCTGTCCTGTCAAAATTTTGTGTCATTTCTTTTTAGTTTTACGATTTATAAGTAGTGTCCAAAGTTGACGCACAACGTTAAGTATTTGCGAAGGCAGGGATCCGATAGCTATCAAGGATTTTATAAAGGTATTTTATTTTACTCTCCACTGGAATTT